>JAZNXP010000042.1:0-11211 GCA_045593965.1 Eubacteriales bacterium
AGCACCGAGCAGACTCCGTGGTGCTTTCCGAGCGCGATGTCCGTGTAAAGACGGTCACCGAAGATACACATTTCTTCGCGTGCAAATCCCGTGCTCTCGCAGATCATATCCATCGTTTCTTTATAAGGCTTTCCGAAATACGTGGGAGAGATGCCCGTTGAAGCGGTGATGAATGCCGAGATCGCGCCGCTGTCGGAAACAAAGCCGTTTTCGGTGGGACAGTTGCGGTCGGGATGGGTGGAGAGATATTCCGCGCCGTTTCGGATCAGACGGCACGCCGTGTCGAGCTTCTCGTAGGTCAGGGTCGTATCAAAGCTGGAAAGAACGATGTCGGCGTGCTCCACGTTCTCAAAGACCAGCGGAACCCCTTTTTTGGTGTAATCCACGATCAATTCGGGGGGCACTACGGGATAGACGGTTTTTCCCGCGCGGTGGCGAAGCAAAAACTCGGCGGTGACGTCACCCGAGGTCATGATCTCATCGAGCGTGGCTTCAAAGCCCAGCTTTGTCAGCTTTTCCACGTAGAATTGATCGGAATGCGTGGGATTGTTCGTAAAGAAAAGTACCTTTTTGCCATTTTTCCGAAGATTGCGGATAAAGCGGATCGCAAAGGGAAACACTTGCTTTCCAAGATAGATCGTGCCGTCCATATCAAAGATAAAAAGCTTTTTTTCGTTCAGAACGGCAACGGGGGGATTGGGATGATTCATCATGGTATCCTTTCAGAATTCATTGTAATTAATGCCGAGCGCGTAGCAGAGCCAGAGAACGGTATATCGATCCTTGAGATCCTTTGCGTAGCGTACGCAGTCTTGAATGACGTCTTTTCCGTAGAAGGCATGAAACTTGTCCATACTCAATCCGATCGCGTCAAGATAAGTGCACATCTGCGCATAGCTCGGAGCCTCGGAAAGGATCTCCTTGATCTCTTCCCAGAAGTTGGCAAACAGGGAGGTGTCAAGCGTTTGGTAAAGTCCCACCTTCTCCTGAAGCTCCAATATGCCGTCGGCGGCGGTCGTGTAGGTCTTGCGGATCGCGTCCTCTCTTTCTTCGGGAGCTTCCGCAAAGGGAGAGAAGGGAGGCTCTCGATTCAGGAGCGATTCACGGAGCTTTGCGGTGACGGCGGCGGAATAGAGCACGTCGATCCCGTGAGGATAGTAGTCGCGCTTGTGGAGAAGTCCCGTGATCTCAAAATAATGGGAAAGATGGTGCTCACTGCCCGATGCGGGACGGGAATTGCCGACGTAGCTCATCAGGACGCCAACGGTGACCAGTGCTTCGGTCAACGCGCTGACGGCGTCCGCGTCGCGCTCCAGAAGTGCCGTGGCATTGTTTTCGGTCGTTTTTACGGTATTGAGAACAGTTTGCCATACGTAATCGCAAAAATATTCATTCTTGAGGCATTTTGCGAGCTTCCAGTCGTTCAGGCAGGAATATTTGCCGATGATATCACCGTATCCCGCTCGGATCATGTCCATGGGAGCGGTGCGAAGGATCTCTCCCTCTGCAACGATCGCATAAGGAACACGCGCGTTGAGCGTTACCTTCATTCCATTGAGGATCAACGCCGCGCCGACCGAGGCGTAGCCGTCCATGGAGGGCGCGGTCGCGACGATCACGTAACGCAATCCGTGCTTGAAGGAAACGTGCTTGCAAAGATCGTTGATCACGCCCGAGCCGATGCCGAGCAGCAGATCGGTCTTTGAAGTGAACGCCGCCTCGATCTTCTCGATCGCGCGCTCATCGGGAACGACGATCTCTTTTCCAAAGATCTGCTCGGATGAGATCCGATCCCCGAGAAGCGCTTTGATGCGCTCGCCGCAAAGGGGAAAGGTGTTTTCGTCCGCGACGAGAAGAATATTGGAGTGATCCCGACAGATCTCGGGAAGCTTTTCCAACACGTTTTTTCCGATCTCCACGGCGTTGACGTCACTGGTGTGCTCCCGACCGCAGGGACAGTCATATCTGCCCTTGAGCAGATCCTTTACGCTTGACATGGCGATGTCCTTTCTGAAAATTGATTTTGTATTCTCATCATATCACATTTTCAAAAAAAGTCAAGTCCTGAAAGAAAAGTAGGAAATTTTCCATCTTTGACGTCATAAATGAGCAAGAAACAAAATCAGAAACGAATGCAAAAGGCGAAAACTCGGAAAAAAGCACGCGGTGTATCTTGACTTTTGAGGAGGTTTATGGTAAACTTACAGAGTATTCCGATATAAGTAAAAGGAGATTTTCGATATGGTCAATCTCATTATGATGATCTGCGCGGTCGTGGCAACGGGAGCGATCTATCTGATCGTTCAAACGCTTTCTTGGTGGTGGCTGTTGCCGATTCTGATCGGCGCATATCTTGCCGCAATCGTTGTTTATTGGCTTGTGATCATCACCGCATGGTTCTTTCTGCCATCCTCCAAAAAACGGATCGATAAGCCCATTCCGATCTGCACGGCAATGATCCGTTTGACGGCGGAATGGTTCTGCTCGATCACTCGCCTGCGCCTGCATCTGAAGCAGGAAAAGGAACTTCCGAACGAGCCGTGCGTGATGGTCTGCAATCATATCTCGTTCTTCGATCCCATGGCAATGATCGCGCTTTCCAAGGGCAGAAAGCTGGTTTGCGTTTCCAAGGAGGAAAATAAAAAGATTCCCCTTGCGGGACGCTATCTCAACGGCGCATGCTTTCTTTTCGTTGATCGCTCCAATCCTCGCCAGGCGGTGCAGATGCTGCAGCACGCGGGAGAGGAAATGAAGCGTCTTGGCGTGGACGTTGTGATCTATCCCGAGGGAACGAGAAGCAAAACGGGAAAGCTTACGCGCTTCAAGGAAGGTGGATTTGTTCTGGCAAAGCAAGCGGATGCACCCATTGCGGTCTATACGGTCAAGGGAACGGATCAGGTAAAGAAGAGATTCCCGTTCCGCTCCTCCAGAGTGACCATGGAGTTGATCGAGGTCATCGATAAGGAGACCGTTCGCTCGATGGATGCCAAAGCACTTGCGCAATATACACACGATATGGTCGGGGAGGCATTGGGAGAATGAATTACGATAGGATCCCAAAATCCAATCTGCATACCCACACCGTCTTCAGCGACGGCTTGCATACTCCCGAGGAGAATGTTCTCAAGGCGATCGAAATGAAAATGAATACGATCGGCTTTTCCGAGCATTCACAGCTGGAATGCGGAAAGGATTGGTCGCTTTCCGAGGAAGGAGAAAAGCAATATCGGAAAGAGATCTTGCGTCTTCGACAGGTTTACGGAGAGCGGATCGGAATTCTTCTCGGTATCGAGCAGGACATCCTTTCAACCTCCTCACCGTTTGGCTGGGATTACGTCATCGGTTCTGTGCATATGATCCCCAAGGGCGGCGTTTATCACCCCGTCGATCTGGAGCGGGATGCGCTCTGCCAAGCGGTGAAAGAATATTTTAACGACGATTTTTATTTGTTCGCAAAGGAATATTACGCGTTGGTATCACAGGTGCATCAGCGGACATCCTGCGACATCGTCGGTCACTTTGATCTTTTGACGAAATTCAACGAGGGCGGCGTGCTGTTCGATGAGAGCGATCCGCGCTACTTAAAATACGCCATGGAGGCGTTGGACGCACTCTTGGAAAAGAACGTTATTTTTGAGATCAACACGGGAGCGATCTCACGAGGCTACCGACGGACACCGTATCCCGCGCCGATCTTTTTGCAACGGATCGCGGAAAAACGTGGAAGGATCACGTTCAGTTCAGATTCTCACAGCAAGGATTGGCTCTTGACAGGACATCGCGAGGCACTGCAGTACGCAAGAAGCGCGGGAATCGGATGCGTTACCGTGCGTACCGCAAAGGGTTGGGAGGAGTATCCTCTTTGATCGTTTTTTTGCAATTTCACGGATTTTTTTGTTGAAAGAACGAAAAAATTGTATGTTTGAGGCATTGACATTTTTAGATTAATATATTATAATTAGAATAACAAGCAAGAAATCTTCCGCAACTGACGGAGAGTGGATCAACCACAGGGGAGCGGAAGGTCATAACCGTCGACCGTCTGGGCAGTTCTATCAAATAAGCAGGGTAGGACTGCCCGATTTGGTTTTTGCGGTGAAAAACAAAAAAGTAAGGATAGGAGAAAGATCATGAAAAAGGTTGGAGTGATCATGGGAAGCGACAGCGACCTGCCTGTTGTCGAAAAGGCTTTGGCGGTGTTGGATGAATACGGAGTACCGTATGAGGTGCACGTCTTTTCCGCACACAGAACTCCCGAGCAGGCAAAGGAATTTTCGGCATCCGCACGCAAGAACGGCTTTGGCGCGATCCTTGCAGCAGCTGGCATGGCGGCACATTTGGCGGGCGCGATCGCGGCGAACACCACGCTGCCCGTTGTCGGTATCCCCGTAAAGTCAAAATATTTGGACGGCATGGACGCGTTGCTGTCAACGGTACAGATGCCTACCGGTATTCCGGTGGCAACGGTTGCCATTGACGGTGCCGCCAATGCCGCCCTGCTTTCTATTCAGATGCTTTCGATCGAAGATGAAGCACTCGCAAAAAAGCTGGACGATGCCCGCCGCGCGGGAGCGGAGAAGGTGCTCGCGAAGAATAAGACGATCGAAGAAAAATATAACCGATAATTCAAATCAACATACACAAAAAGGAGAAGAATTTCATGAAAAAGCTTGTTTACACAGGAAAAACGAAGGACGTATTTGCACTTGACAACGGAAACTATCTGCTGAAGTTTAAGGACGATTGCACGGGTAAGGACGGCGTGTTTGATCCGGGTGAAAACGCGGTCGGTCTTACGATTGACGGTGTTGGAGATGTCAATCTCCGTATGTCGATCTATTTCTTTGAAAAGGTCAACGCGGCAGGCATTAAAACACACTATATCAACGCGGATCTTGCAAATACGACGATGGAGGTTCTTCCCGCAAAAGTCTTTGGAAAGGGACTGGAGGTCATTTGCCGCCATAAGGCTGTCGGTAGCTTCTACCGTCGCTATTCCGATTATATCGAAGAGGGCGCGGATCTTCCCGCATACGTAGAGACGACCTTCAAGAACGATGAGAAGGGCGATCCGCTGGTTACCAAGGACGGTCTTGTGGATCTGGGTGTTATGACTGCCGAGCAGTATGATGACATCAAGCTCATGACGCAGAAGATCACGCAGATCGTTGCGGACGATCTGAAGGAGAAGGGGCTGATCCTTTACGATATCAAGTTTGAATTCGGTTATGACGCTGATGGCAAGGTCATGCTGATCGACGAGATCGCGTCGGGCAATATGCGCGTTTATAAGGATGGCAAGTACATTGATCCCATGACGCTCTCCGAGCTGTTTTTCGCGCAGATCTGATCGTTAAGAGCTGCTGAACGGTATAACTATCACAATCAACGAAAGCAGGAATATCCATGGGCGGATTTTTTGGAATGGCTGCCAAGCGTGACTGCTTGCAGGACGTGTTCTTCGGAGTGGATTATCATTCTCATTTGGGAACACGCCGTGCAGGACTTGCCGCGTACGATAAAACGGCAGGAATGCAAAGAAAGATACATAACATTGAAAACGCGCCGTTTCGGACGAAATTCGAGCACGTGTTTGAGGAAATGAAGGGAAGCTCGGCAATGGGGTGCATCAGCGATTACGATCCCCAACCGCTTTTGATCCGTTCGAACCTCGGAACATATGCCATCTGCGTGATCGGTATCATCAATAATGCGGATGCGCTGATCAATCAGTTTTTGTCCTTCAGCGGAGGACATTTCGACGTTATGACAGGCGGAGCGGTCAATTCGACCGAGCTTGTTGCGGCGCTGATCAATCAGAAAAGTGATTTCGTGGATGGAATCAAATTTGCGCAAAAGGTGATCGAGGGAACGGCTTCCATTCTGATCCTGAAGGATGACGGAACGCTGATCGCCGCACGTGACAGACTTGGCCGTTTGCCCGTTTTGATCGGCAAGGGCGAGGATTGCTATTGTGTGACGTTTGAGTCCTTTGCTTATAAGAAGCTGGGATGTGAGGATGAAAAAGAGCTGGGACCTGGCGAGATCGTGGAAATTACGGCGGACGGTGTTCGTCAGGTGAGCGCACCGGGAAAGAAGATGCGCATCTGCTCGTTTCTTTGGTCTTATTACGGTTATCCAAACTCCACGTACGAAGGGGTTAACGTCGAGGTCATGCGCTACCGAAACGGTGAGATTCTGGCAAAGAATGACGCCAAGGCGGAGCATACCCCCGAGCTGGATTACGTCAGCGGAGTCCCTGATTCGGGAACTCCTCACGCGATCGGCTACGCAAATCAGTGCGGAACACCGTTCGCACGTCCTTACATTAAGTATACTCCTACGTGGGCAAGAAGCTTTATGCCACAGAAACAGGTGGATCGATCTAAAATCGCAAAAATGAAGCAGATCCCGATCCACGAGCTGATCGAGGGCAAAAATCTTCTGTTTGTGGATGATTCGATCGTCAGAGGCACACAGCTTAAGGAAACGGTCGAATTCCTGTATGCGAACGGTGCGAAATCCGTTCATATGCGCTCGGCGTGTCCCCCTATCATGTATAGCTGTAAGTATCTGAATTTCTCTCGCGCGACCGATCCGATGGAGCTGATCACCCGCAAGACTGTGGTGGAGCTTGAAGGCGAAGAAGGATTGAAGCATCTTGATGAATACAGCGATTCCGCGACCGAAAGAGGTAAAAATCTGCGTCAGGCAATTTGTGAAAAATTCAATTTTTCTTCTTTGGAATTTCAGTCGCTGGACGGCTTGATCGAGTCGATCGGATTGGAGCCGTGCAAGCTTTGCACCTATTGCTGGAACGGAAAAGAATAAACGATAACAACATGGAAGGTATGGAAAAATGAAAAATTCGAGATCCGAAAGCTACGCTGCTGCAGGCGTTGATATTACCGCGGGCTATAAAGCAGTTGAATTGATGAAAAAGCACATCGCGCGTACCATGACGGAGGGAGTGGTTTCCGGAATCGGTGATTTCGGAGGACTGTTTTCTCTGGATCTGACGGGATATACGCATCCCGTTCTGGTCAGCGGCACGGACGGTGTTGGAACCAAGCTCAAGCTTGCGTTTTTGATGGACAAGCATGATACGGTCGGTATCGACTGCGTTGCAATGTGTGTCAACGACGTCATTTGCTGCGGCGCGAAGCCCTTGTTCTTTTTGGACTATATCGCGTGCGGAAAGAACGTTCCCGAGAAGATCGCGGCGATTGTTTCGGGTGTTGCGGAGGGGTGCGTGCAGTCGGGCGCGGCACTCATCGGCGGTGAGACTGCGGAAATGCCCGGATTTTATCCGATCGATGAATACGACTTGGCAGGCTTTGCCGTCGGTATTGTGGAAAGAGATCGCATAGTCAACCGTGATCTGATGAGAGCGGGCGACGTTGTGATCGCGCTTCCGTCCTCGGGAGTACACTCCAACGGCTTTTCCTTGGTTCGCCGCGTATTTGATGTGGAGAATTGCGATTTGAAATCTCCTCTTGAGGCGCTCGGCGGCAAGTCCTTGGGTGAGGCACTTTTGGCACCCACAAAGATCTATGTCAAGCCCGTGCTTGCACTCATGGAGCAGGTGACGGTCAAGGGTATTTCTCATATCACCGGCGGCGGCTTCTATGAGAACATTCCGAGAAGCATTCCCGACGGACTTGGCGTGAAGATCGCAAAGAGCGACGTTCGCAAGCTTCCGATCTTCGATCTGATCCAAAAGACGGGTAATATTCCCGAAAGAGATATGTATAATACCTTCAACATGGGCGTTGGCATGAGCATCGTCGTTGGCGCGGATGAGGCAGATAAGGCTCTTGAGATCCTGCGCGCAAGCGGTGAGGACGCATACGTTCTCGGCACTGTGATCGAAGGCGACGAAAAGGTTGTATTATGTTAAAGAAAACAAGGATCGCCGTGCTGGTCTCGGGCGGCGGAACGAATTTGCAGGCATTGATCGATGCCGAGAAAAGCAGGATCATTCAAAGCGGAAGCATTGAGCTGGTCGTTTCGAGCAATCCGAATGCGTACGCTTTGGAAAGAGCGAAAAAACACGGCATTCCTTCGGCAGTCGTTTCCAAAAAGGAATGCGGCTCGCAGGAAGCGTTTGAAGCGGCACTTTGCCGTGTGCTTGACGAAAAGCAGATCGAGCTGATCGTTCTGGCGGGCTTCATGACCATTTTGAGTGAAGCGTTTACTTCCCGTTATGCGAGGCGGATCATCAACGTGCATCCATCGCTCATTCCGTCCTTCTGCGGAGCGGGCTTTTACGGCTTGCGCGTGCATGAGGCGGCTTTGGAATACGGCGTGAAGGTGACGGGCGCAACGGTGCATTTTGTCAATGAGATTCCCGACGGCGGAGAGATCATCATGCAAAAGGCGGTGGACATTCTGCCCGATGACACGCCCGAGCGTTTGCAAAAAAGAGTGATGGAGCAGGCAGAGTGGAGAATCCTTCCACAGGCCGTTGAAAAAATAGCAAAAGAGATGCAAGAAATTTGAGAAAGGGTACTACCAATGGCTTTATTTGATCTTCAAGAATTGTTGAGCGAAAATACGTATCCGGGACGCGGTATCATCATCGGAAAATCCGCGAACGGCGAGAACGCGATGATAGCATATTTCATCATGGGACGCAGCGAGAACAGCCGCAACCGAGTTTTTGAACGCTTTGACGGCGGTATGAGAACCAAGGCTTTTGACGAGTCCAAGCTCGTGGATCCCAGCCTGATCATCTATAATCCTTATTTAAAGAGAGGATTGACTGACATTATCACCAACGGCGACCAAACCGACACAATCTATGAGCATTTGGAAGAGGGAAGAACCTTTGAGGATGCTCTTATGACGCGTGAATTTGAGCCTGATGAGCCGAACTACACTCCCAGAATTTCGGGTGTCGTTAACTATTGGCTTCCCAGAAGCACCTTTACGTATTCGCTCTCGATCTTGAAGAGCGCGAACGGCAATCCCGAGACCTGCAACCGCTATTTCTACCGCTATGCTCCCAGAGACGGCATCGGACATTTCATTCACACTTACGCGCATGACGGCAATCCCATTCCGTCCTTCTACGGTGAGCCTGAGGAGGTTGATCTTCCCGATACTGCTGAGGAGCTTGCCGATCTCATTTGGGAAAATCTGAATGAGGACAATAAGGTCTCGTTGTTTGTTCGTTGCGTACCGCTTGACGGAAGCGAGCCGACCGAGATCATCATCAATAAAAACGTATAAGGAAAGGGAGAAACGATGAAAGAATTTGAACTCAAATACGGCTGTAATCCCAATCAGAAGCCGTCCAAGATCTATATGAGAGACGGAAGCGATCTTCCGATCACCATTCTCAACGGCAGACCCGGATATATCAATTTTCTTGACGCGTTCAACTCCTGGCAGCTGGTAAAGGAGCTGAAGGCAGCACTGAATATGCCTGCGGCAACCTCCTTCAAGCACGTCAGCCCCACCTCGGCGGCAGTGGGCATTCCGCTCCCCGAAAAGCTGAAAAAGGCTTGCTTCGTTGAGGACATCGCAGGTCTTGACGAATCCCCCTTGGCTTGCGCGTTCGCAAGAGCGAGAGGAACCGACCGTATGTGCTCCTTCGGAGACTGGATCGCGCTTTCCGACGTTTGCGACGTCACCACCGCAAAGCTCATTCAGCGTGAGGTTTCCGACGGTGTGATCGCCCCCGGATACGAGCCCGAGGCTTTGGAGATCCTGAAATCCAAGCGCAAGGGTGGATATAATATCGTTCAGATCGATCCAAACTATATTCCCGAGGAGCAGGAATGCAAGCAGGTGTTTGGCATTACCTTTGAGCAGGGAAGAAACAATTTCAAAATTGACGAGGAGCTGCTGGGCAATATCGTAACGGCAAACAAGAAGCTTCCCGATGCGGCAAAGCGCGATCTGATCATTTCTCTCATTACGTTGAAATATACGCAATCCAACTCGGTCTGTTATGCCGTTGACGGACAGGCGATCGGTGTTGGCGCGGGACAGCAATCCCGTATCCACTGCACACGTCTTGCAGGTACCAAGGCGGATACGTGGCAGCTCCGTCAGCACGAAAAGGTATTGAATTTGCCGTTTTTGTCCACGCTCGGACGTCCCGACAGAGACAACGTCATCGATGGTTATATCAACCAGAACGAGGAGGACGTTTGCGCGGACGGCAATTGGCAGAAGTATTTTACCTTTCAGCCCGAACCCTTTACCAAGGAAGAGCAGAGCGCGTATCTGGATACGATCACGGGAGTTTCCTTGGGATCGGATGCCTTCTTCCCGTTTAGCGATAATATTGAGCGTGCGAAGAAGAGCGGCGTTTCCTATATCGCGGAGCCGGGCGGCTCGATCAGAGACGATCTGGTCATCGAGTGCTGTAATAAATACAACATGGTCATGTCCTTCACGGGAATGAGACTGTTTCACCATTGATGAAAATACGGAGGATAAAAAAATGAATTTCTTTGAAGAATTGGAAGTGTTTGATAAAGAGGTACACGACGCGTGTACGCTGGAGCTGAACCGTCAGCGTCAGAACATCGAGCTGATCGCATCCGAGAACATCGTCTCCAAGGCGGTTCTGATGGCGGCAGGTACGGTTCTGACCAACAAATATGCCGAGGGCTTCCCGGGTAAGCGTTATTACGGCGGATGCCAATACGTGGATATCGTTGAGGATATCGCGAGAGACAGAGCAAAGAAGCTCTTCGGTGCGGAGCACGCAAACGTACAGCCTCACTGCGGCGCGAGCGCAAATCTTGCCGTATTCTTCGCGCTTCTCAATCCGGGTGACACCGTGATGGGACTCAACCTCGCGCACGGCGGACATCTTTCTCACGGCTCTCCCGTCAATATTTCGGGTAAATACTTTAACATCGTTCCTTACAGCGTTTCGGATGATACCGAGATGCTTGATTATGAAGAAATGCGCCGCATTGCTCTGGAATGCAAGCCCAAGATGATCATCGCGGGCGCGAGCGCGTATTCCAGAACCATTGATTTTGCCAAGATCCGCGAGATCGCGGACGAGGTCGGCGCCTATTATATGGTCGAAATGGCTCACATTGCGGGACTCGTTGCGGCAGGGCTTCATCCCAGCCCCGTTCCGTACGCCGACGTTGTTACGACCACCACGCATAAGACGCTGCGCGGTCCTCGCGGCGGTATGATCCTTTGCCGTGAGCAGTTCGCAAAGCAGATCGACAAGGC
>JAZNXP010000043.1:0-3669 GCA_045593965.1 Eubacteriales bacterium
ACAGTTAAAGGAGGCATTTTATGCAAAAAACAAACAAAGAGAAAATCGAACGGCTCGTGCTGCTCGCGCTTCTCACCGCGATCGTGGCAGTGCTTGCCTATTTCGGCGGCTTCATCAAGATCGGAGCATTGGCGTCCATCTCGCTTACCCTCATTCCCGTCGTCATCGGCGCGGCTCTCTGCGGTCCTTGGGCGGGCGCATGGCTGGGTGCCGTATCGGGAATCGTGTTCTTTATGACAGCCGATGCCGTGTTCTGGATCGGGCTGCATCTTTGGGGAACGATCATCACCGTGTTGGTCAAGGGCGCACTTGCGGGATTTTTCGCAGGTCTTGCCTACAATCTTCTCAAAAACAAGAACCGCTATCTCGCGGTCATCGTCAGCGCGATCGTCGCTCCGTTCGTCAATACGGGCATCTTCCTTGTGGGATGCATGATATTCTTCGTGGACGCCGTCAACCAGATGGCAATGGCGGAAGGGATGTCCATGGGCGCATACCTGATCATCGGTTTTGTTGGTTTGAACTTCGTCTTTGAGCTGATCACCAACATCATCTTAAGCCCCGCGATCCTCAGAATTCTCAACATCAAGGCGTTGAAAAAATAAGTCAAAATATAAAAAGCGACCTGCACTGAAGCAGGTCGCTTTTTTCGTTTTTGTATGCGCCTTTACGGCAGTCGGAAGCCGTCGCACGGAAGCAAAAAAGCTCCGCTGTAGATAGCACAGGCAATTATTTCCAATCGGTCGCCTTGGTCTCGCAATAGATGCAACGGTAGGTGGGTTCTTTTGCGTTCGTTAGGCGGAAAACGTGAGGCAGCTCCTGCTCGGTGGTGGTGATGCACCGCGGATTTTTGCACTTGAGCAGATCCTTGACCTCGGTGGGGAGCGTCAGGTGTCTTTTTTCAACACGTACGCCGTCCTTGATGACGTTGACCGTGATACGGGGGCTGATGAGCGCGAGGATATTCAGATCGGCATCCGCGGGAGAATCGATCTTCAGAATATCCTTCTTCCCCATCTTGCCACTGGGAACGTTCTGAATGATCGCCACGGGAAAGGGATGCTTCTCCAGCTCCAGCATGCGGTAGATCTCCATGGACTTTCCCGCGTCGATGTGGTCCAGCACGATGCCGTTTTTGATGGAGTCAATATTCATATTTCGTCTCCTTTCACAGTCCCAAAAGCTTCAGGATCAAAGCCATTCGGATATATTTTCCGTTGAGCACCTGCTTGAAATAGCACGCGCGCGGATCGGAATCGACCGCCGTGGAGATCTCGTTCACACGGGGTAGCGGATGCAAAATGGTCAGATCCGATTTTGCCGTTTTGAGCTTTTCGGGAGTTAAGATATAGCTGTCACGCAGGCGAAGATAGTCTTCTTCATTGAAGAACCGCTCACGCTGCACGCGCGTCATATAAAGGATATCCAGCTCGGGCATCGCGTTCTCCAGCGAGGACGTCTGCACGTAATTCAAACCCTTCTCCTCCAGAAAATCACGCATATATCCCGGCAGGCGGAGCTCGTCGGGCGAGATCAGCACAAAGCGGATGTTCTCATACCGTGAAAGCGCGGAAATGAGGGAATGCACGGTTCTTCCGAACTTGAGGTCACCGCAAAGTCCCACGGTAAGCCCTTCAAAGCATCCCTTCTCACGCTTGATGGTGAGCAGGTCGGTCAGAGTCTGCGTGGGGTGGTTGTGTCCGCCGTCGCCCGCGTTGATGATCGGGATGCTCGCCGCCATGGATGCCACCAGAGGTGCGCCCTCCTTGGGGTGTCGCATCGCGATGATGTCGGCATAGCAGCTCACGGCTCTGACCGTGTCGGATACGCTCTCTCCCTTTGCCGAGGACGAGCTTGCCGCCTCGGAAAAGCCCAGCACCTGTCCGCCCAGCTCGTACATCGCCGCCTCAAAGCTCAAACGTGTTCTCGTGGACGGCTCGAAGAAGAGCGTCGCAAGCTTTTTATAGCGACAGACCTCTCTATATTGCTCGGGGTTGGCGATGATGTCGTTCGCGCGGTCGATCAGCTCGTCGATCTCCTGCGGCGTCAGATCCAGAATGTCGATCAGACTTCTCATTGCACTTCCGTTCCTTTCTTTTTTCGTTGGGTGAAAAATTACGCCTTCGCTCCGATCCAGCTCTCGTCGGACGGATTGTTGCGGAAGCGGATCAGTCTTTCCTGATCCTCTGCCTTGATATATCCCTCGTCCGCCGCGACCTTGACGATCACGTCAAAGTTGGTCAGGCTGATATTCTTCAAGCTCTTCTCTGCCAGACGGTCGATGCCCTTTTGCATACCGTAGGTGAAAATACTGACGATGCCCAGCACGTCCGCGCCTGCCTCGCGCAGAGCCTCGGCAACCTCGATCACGCTGCCGCCCGTGGAGATCAGATCCTCAACGATGACGACCTTCTGTCCCACCTCGAGCTTACCCTCGATGCGGTTCTGTCTGCCGTGGTCCTTGTTGCCCGAACGAACGTAGCCCATGGGCTTATCCAACAAATGTGCCGTGATCGCCGCGTGTGCAATACCCGCAGTCGCCGTACCCATCAGCACCTCCGCCTCGGGATATTCCGTCTTGATGACCTCCGCCAAAGCCGTCTCCACGTCGGTGCGTACCTTGGGAGCGGTCAGGGTTAGACGGTTGTCACAGTAGATCGGACTCTTGATGCCGCTCGCCCACGTGAAGGGCTCCTCGGGACGGAGAAATACCGCTCCGATCGACAGTAGATCCTTTGCAATCAATTCTTGAATATTCTTCATGATAATGTCCTTTCTTCGGTCTTGCCGATATATGATATTTTTTATTTTTTCAGGTAAGGTCGCGAGGCTCTGCCTCGCACGGAGTTTTTTCTTGAGGAGTTTTTTCTTGAGGAAACTTTTTGAAAAAAGTTTCCTCAAACTCCTTCAAAAACTTTCACGGCATGGGTTTTGGCTACACTTGGAATGATCGTGCAAACACACCGCTTACGTCGGTGGATAGCAAGTGAAAGTTTTACTGAATATGATAGAGATAGTCCCTTTGGTCATTGGGTCGACTGCATGGGAATGTCTTTATCATAGTCTTTTAGATTTGCTCCCGCAAGTTTTCAGGTACCACCACCCTGAAAACTCCACAATATAAGTTTTGCCAAGGCGAAAAGCTGTTCGCGGCAGAGGAACTACGGAGCCCCACCGCAGGTGGCGCCACCCAAAATGCTCCACGATGTTAGTTTCAGCTCGAAACTGTTTGCTTTATTGATCGTAGGGAACGTGCGTCAAGGCTGTCGCCGACGTTCCGCTATAAACAATGATTGCGGTTTTAGGGGCGGGATTGCCAAATAATTGTTTTACTTTTTCTGCCGCAAAAATTTTATGCTTTTCGGGACGTCGAGGGCGCCGTCCCCTACAGGTTAGATAAGAGTTTGTATTTTTACATACAGCCGTTGCCTTAACGGACGACCGGTGGAAGGTGCAAGCCACCTCTTACAGGTGTGTACGTTGGTTCAAAGCATTGCAACATTCCGAACCTGTTCGCCGCACATACGCAAGCCTTCTCCAGCGGAGAAGGTGGCACCGCAGGTGACGGATGAGGAGAGAGACGGAAATCATTTGTTTGTAATCGGAAGTGGGTTCACTCTGCAAATGTTCGCCACCGCCCGCTGTTTGCCGCACTTCATGAAAGGCTCC
>JAZNXP010000044.1:0-9248 GCA_045593965.1 Eubacteriales bacterium
TTGATCGCGACACCGTTCATGATCAAGATCGAGCAAACGGCAGGATACTATGAATGTAAAAAATGCGGACACAAATATATTCCCGCATACGGCAGCGTCTTTATGGCAATGCACATGGGCAGAACGCGCTATATGAAATGCGCTCATTGCAATCGCAGGTGCTGGCAAAAGAAGGTACTGAACAAGGACTGATCTTTGCGCGATTGAGCCTATTTCAAAATAACAATCAATAAAAAAGACGAGAAATTTCAATAATTTCTCGTCTTTTCATTTTGTATGATAAGGTTCACCCTTCAGCGACCGAACAAGCGACCGAACACCTTACGGATCACCACGAACGGGAACCGCAATACGCCGTATTTGCGGACCGCTCTCTTCAAGCGTTGCCAAAATGACAGCGGCGGCATCATCTGCGGCAGCTCTTCTCCTTCCTCGGGAACAGGCCAAGCACCGCTCGCCGTCGTTACGTACGGGATCGCGTGAAGTCGCTTCAGAATGTATTCACGGTTTTTGAGCCATTCCTCATTCCGATGCAAGGTATGCGACGTTTCCCCGTTTTGCCACAGACGGTACATGAACGTGATCTCGCCCGTATCGTAAACACCGCAAAGCAATGCGCAATGCATCAGAAAATCCCAGTCCTCGGCGGTAGTCAGGGTCTCGTCGAAGGCAATTCCAAAGACCGAATGGCACGCCCTCGGGATCGCCATGCAGGAGATCGGGGTGTAATTGTCCCAAAGCTGCTTTTGCATATCAAAGGGCTCGCAGTAGGTCGGCTCGGGAGTTGCCATTGCTTGCAGCCAGACGTTCGAATGTCCGTCCGTGATCGACTGCCAGAATTGCGTCATGGCATAGCAACGGATCGCGCGTCCGTCGTGCTTGCGTGCGCCACGGTGGAAATTTTCGATCCAATCCTCAAACACAAGATCGTCGTCATCCAGCATCGTAATATAACGTCCTCTCGCCAAGGAGAGTGCCAGATTGAGCGGAGCGGAACGCGTTCCCGTTTCCAATTCGCGCACCGTAACACGCTTTCGGAAGGCGGGAGAGAGTGCATCCACAAGCGCATAGGTCGTTTGCTTGTCCTCTTCCCTTGCGCGGTGCATAATCAGAATGACCTCAAAATCGTCGTCGGTCTGTGCTTCCAGGGCAAGCAACGCTTCCTTGAGCGGCTCATAGCGCTTTCCCTGCGTGCGCATCAGCACCGATAAAAACGGAACGGAGCCTGCATTCGGTGTCTCTTGCTCGGCATGTTTTTTTGCAAGCTGTTCAAGCCATTGCACGTACCGAGCGGACATCGAATCGCTTCCGACCGTGGGAAAATTGATTGGTTCTGTCATATCAAAGAAGATCCTTTCTCAAGCTTACATCAAAAAGCGATTGCGGTCGATCAGGTTTTTATACGCGGAGGTATTTCCCTCCACCTGCTCAAGCTCTCCGTTTTTCAATCGCTTCTCAAAGGATTCCAACGCCGCCCGTTGAAATTCATCACCGCGGCGGCAGATATTCTTCAAATAACGGAGCATGGAGCGGAATTTCCACTTGTACGCAAACACCAGCTGTGCCTCAACGGAGTAGCGAAGCTCGGTCGCGGAATGCATCAGCTTGCCGTCCTTCGAATCAAACTTTCGGCTGTGATAAACGGGTGCCGCGGGACAGTACAGGATCTGCTTTCCCTTACGGCGGATGCGGAAGGAGAGGTCAACGTCCTCGCAGTACATAAAGAAGCTTTTGTCATCAAAGCCGCCAAGCTCGCGGTAAAGCTCCGATAGGATCACAAAGCACGCGCCCGAGGACCACTCGCTCTCCCCCGTTTTTTCGTTGTAATACTTCGGATGCTCCACGGGCGTCTGACGCGCCTCCGTCAAGCCGACCGTTTCATCCGAGAAGGGTGCGAGCATGACCTCGAAAAAGTCATGACATACGACGATATCGGGATTTAAGATCAACAAAAAATCCGATTGCAGCTCGGAAAAGAGGCGGTTATGTCCTTTTCCGTATCCCGTATTTTCATCGAAAAATACGTACCGCAGCGAAAACGCATCCGACGAACATTCCCTATTTAATTCCGCGATCTCTTCCTCGGTAAAGAGCGGCTTCGGTGACGCGTCGCCCCAAAGAAGAACCGCCCGATCCAAAATACCGTTCTTTTGTGCCTGCGAAACAGCGTTCGCCAAGGAACGAAGCGAGCGCAGAAGTCCGTCCCGCGCGGTTCCGTAAAGCACTGCCTGTATTTGCAAAGTAGCTCTTTGTTTCATAATTTCCTCATTATCTCAATGACGTTCTTGGCATTTTCCTTATCATACCATATATTTTCCGTTTTGTCAAGGAAGTTTCATTTTTCGTGCTCAAAACCTTCGGAGCATACAGTCAAAACGGCATCGGCGAAGTCTGCCAAAATCGAGCGCGCATCTCATAATTTCTCCGCCTCACTCATAAGATGAATACAGAACACAACTGCGGAGGAACAAAAAGCATGAACCGACAAACCACGAGCTTTACGAAAGAACCGGGATTGACAGACGCTCAGGTACAAGCTTCACGGCGCGCGCACGGAAGCAATATTCTCTCCAAGCAAAAACAAAAAAGCTTTCTTTTTCAGTTTTTCTCCAATCTGAACGATCCCGTGATCCGCATCCTGCTCTGCGCCCTTGTGATCAATCTGCTTCTGCTGTTCGGCAACGGAGACGTTCTGGAAACAGTCGGGATCGGCATTGCCGTCTTTCTTGCGACCCTGATCTCCACGCTCTCCGAATACGGCTCTGCCAAAGCATTCGCAAGACTCTCGCAGGAAAGCGACGGAACGGTCTGCCGCGTGCGCCGTGCGGGAACGATCTGTGCGATTCCCCTTTGCGAGCTGGTGGTGGGAGACCGCGTGCTTCTTTCTGCGGGAGAAGGCATTCCCGCGGACGGGCTTTTGATGCTTGGAGAGGTCAAGGTCGATCAATCCGCAATGACGGGAGAGAGCAAAGAGATCAGAAAACGCCCTTCAAGCGACCGCTCCGCAGAGCCGAGTGCGCCGTCCTCTTTGCTTCGCGGATGCACCGTGACGTCGGGAAGCGGAGAATATTGCGTGACCGCCGTGGGAGATCAAACCTTTTTGGGACAGATCTCGCGCGAGATACAGGAAGAACAGCGTCAAAGTCCGCTCAAGGTGCGGCTTTCCAAGCTCGCCCGTCAGATCAGCTACATCGGCTACGCCGCCGCGATCCTGGTTTTCCTTGCTTCCCTGTTCAATTCCTTCGTCCTTGACAGTGCCATGAATACCGAGCTGATCAAGATCAAGCTCACAACGCCGTCCTATCTGCTCCCCAAGGTCCTGCAAGCCTTTACCATGGCGTTGACCGTGCTTGTCGTTGCCGTCCCCGAGGGACTTCCGATGATGATCGCCGTCGTGCTTTCGTCCAACATCCGAAGGATGATCCGAGATAAGGTTCTCGTGCGCAAGCCCGTGGGCATTGAGGCGGCAGGGAGCATGAATATTCTCTTTACCGACAAAACAGGCACTCTGACAGAAGGAAAAATGAAGGTCTCCGCCTTTCTCCTCGCCGACGGAAGGCAAGCTTCCTTTCGCGAATGGATCAAAAAGGATGCGCTCCCCGCAACGCTTGCTTCCCTTGCGTTTCGTTTCGGGACCGACGCATCGGTCGGACGTGGGACGGACGGCTCTCCCACGGTCCTTGGCGGAAGCGCGACCGAGCGTGCGTTGCTCGGATGCGTTGCGCCCTTTCCTGCGCCGACGGGATACCACGTCAAGGAACGCCTGCTCTTTGACAGCGCACGAAAATATTCCGCCGTTTCCATCGGCGGCAAGCAGACGTTGACCTTGATCATGGGTGCGCCCGAGAGGCTGCTTCCGTACGTCAGCGTGGGGCTGGATGAGAATGGGAAAGAGATCTCTTTCCTTCACGCCAAGGCGGAAAAACAGCTGAAGGAGCATACCGCGTTGGGAGAGCGCGTGCTGGCAGTTGCGGCATCGCGCGAGGGGATCTCCGCCACGGCACACAAGGATCACATCAAGGGCTCGTTGATCCTGCTTGGATTCGTTTGCCTGAACGATCCGTTGAGAAAAGAAGCGAAAAGCTCCGTGCTGTCCCTGCAAAACGCGGGGATACAGGTCGTCATGATCACGGGCGACAATCCCCTCACGGCAAGAACGCTGGCGTTGCGAAGCGGTATTCTTACCAAGGAACGGGACTTGATCCTGACGAGTGAGGAGTTCAATAAGCTCTCCGATCTGCGCGTGCGCAAGCTCCTGCCCCGCCTTGCCGTGGTCGCACGCGCGCTTCCGACCGACAAGAGCCGCTTGGTAAGATTGGCGCAGGAGGACGGACGGGTCGTTGGAATGACGGGGGACGGCATCAACGACGCGCCCGCGCTCCGAAAGGCGGACGTGGGATTCTCGATGGGCGGCGGCACGCAGGTTGCCAAGGATGCGGGGGACATCATCATTCTGGATAACAATCTCGCTTCCATCGTCCGCGCCGTGCTTTACGGAAGAAACATCTTCAAGAGCATCCGCAAGTTCATCACGTTGCAGCTGACGATGAATTTCTGCGCGGTGGGGGTGACGATGATCTGTCCGTTTTTGGGGCTGGATTCCCCCGTGACGGTGGTGCAGATGCTCTGGATCAATCTGATCATGGATACGCTTGGAGGTCTTGCCTTTGCGGGAGAAGCCCCTCTTCCCGAATGCATGGATGAGCCGCCGAAGAAGAGAGACGAGCCGATCCTGAACCGCTATATGGTAAATCAGATCGTTTTGCTCGGCGGATTTACGCTTTCCCTGTGCCTGTTTTTCCTCAAATCTCCGACCGTGACCTCACAATTCCGCGCATCGGGGGACAACATCTACATCCTCACCGCATTTTTTGCGCTTTTTATCTTTTCATCCGTGTTCAACTGCTTTGCGGCACGAACGGATCGCCTCAATCTCATGGCAGGACTCAAGAAAAATCCCGTATTCATTGCGATCATGGGATCGATCCTTGCGATCCAGCTCGTATTCGTCTATCTTGGCGGAACGGTTCTCCGCACAGCCCCCTTAACTGCTTGGGAGCTGATCTTCACCATGCTCCTCTCGCTCTCGGTATTCCCCGCCGAAATCATCCGAAAGGCACTCTGGCGTTTGAGAGGAAAGAAACGGGGATATTGAAATAAAAGACCAAACGTCCTCTGCAGTCTATGACCGTAAAGGACGTTTGTTTTTTTATAAATTTTAAAAAGCTCTTTTGTCTTTGCGGAATATTATGGTCGACGTGTGAAAAACTACACTATAAAACCGTATCGTTCTTTTGTATGCTTCTTCCCCCTCTCCCGCATCTGCTTCCAAAAAAAACAGGTATTTTTAAAAAATCAATAGTATGTAGGCACACCTTCTTATATTTTTTTGAATTTATTGTTACAATGTGTATGTAGGTAAGGCTACGGAGTTAAATCTTCTTATCGGAGGTATCAACTTGACGGTAAATGACGCTGTTGCAAAGCGTATTTCCGAGTTGTTGCAAGAAAAGAATATGTCCCAATACCGTTTGGAACAGCAATCGGGAATACAACACGGAAGTATGCAATGTATCATGAATGGACGAAATAAAACGGTAACTTTCAGTACCATTATTTTGCTTGCAAGAGGCTTCAATATGCCTCTTACAGAGTTTGTAAACGACGAGATTTTTTCTTCGGAAGATTTGGAAGTAGAACACTAAAAGCCGCCTTGTACGTAAGGTGGCTTTTTTGTATAAAAGAGTATCATAAACCAAGCATTCCTTCGACCGACACATCAAATGCGTCGTTTTTTATTCAATCTCTTGTTTTTCCATCCCCTTTCTGCTATAATAAGAAAAAAACGAAAGGAGCGCAGTATGAACGCAGTTGAAGAGATCCGCGCGGAGCTGTTTGCCCTGCGCGATGAGGAATACAGGCGCTTTCAATCCAAGCTGATGCCCGAGATCGCGCCCGAGACGGTCATCGGTGTTCGTATGCCCGCGCTCCGTGCCTACGCCAAGCGTTTATTTTCCTCGGGACGTACAGATGCATTCTTGACCGCGCTTCCCCATGCTTATTATGAGGAAAATAACCTTCACATGGCTCTCCTTGAGCAGATCCGCGATCCCGAAGAGGCACTTGACAGGCTGGAGACCTTTCTTCCCTACCTGGACAACTGGGCGACCTGCGATTCCTTTTTCCCGAAGCTCCTTCAAGGGGATCCCGTACGTCTCCTTTCCCGCATCCGCCTTTGGCTGACGTCTCCCCACCCCTTCACCGTTCGCTATGGACTTGTCCGTCTGATCCCCTTCCTCGAGCCTCCACGCTTCACGCCCGAGATCTTGGAGCTTGCCGCATCGGTAAAGCGAGACGAATACTACGTCCGCATGGCGCAGGCTTGGTTCTTCAGCATCGCGCTGATCAAGCAGTCAGACGCCGCGCTCCCTTATCTTTACGCGCATAAGCTCTCCCCTTGGGTGCATAACAAGGCAATACAAAAAACACGCGAAAGCTTGCGCTCCACACCCGAATACCGATGCGCGTTGTCAAAGCTACGCGTCTCCATTCCGAAAGAAAGTGAGAAACCGACATGAAAATGACCACACTTTGCTACCTTGAACAAGGAAGCCGCTATCTGATGCTTCACCGCACCAAAAAGGTCAACGATGAAAACCACGACAAATGGATCGGCGTGGGCGGCAAATTTGAAAACGGTGAAAGTCCCGAGGACTGTATGCGCCGCGAGGTATTTGAGGAAACGGGCTTGACCGTGTGTGCGTTCCGCTATCGCGGCATCGTCACCTTTGTTTCCGATGAATATCCGTGCGAATATATGCACCTGTTCACCTGCTCGGATTGGAGCGGCGAGGAAAAGGAATGCGACGAGGGCGAGCTTGCGTGGATCGAGAAAAAGGAGCTGCTCGCCTTACCCATGTGGGAGGGTGACCGCATCTTTTTGGAGCTGCTTGAGAAGGACACACCCTTCTTTTCACTCAAGCTGGTCTACCACGGCGAGCAATTGACCGACGCTATATTGAACGGTGAACCGATCAAAACAAAATAAGAGCTTATAAACATGAAATATCCCCTCGTAGTCACCCTGCTCTACCTTTTGTGCTATTCATGTTTACGGCATATCCTTTTTTTAACCACGCGACGATCGCGTAGTTTTTGGTTAACAAAAAAACGGTCACCGTCGGTGACCGTTTTTCCTTCTCCGTTAGGGAATTATAAAGCTCTATTCAATACAGAATAAGACCTCACCTATTTTCGTGTTTGGCAAATACTTAATTCTATATTTTTTTCCAATTTCTACATTGGAAACTTTCAAAACAACATATTTTTCTTGGTTTTCAATATAAAATTTAGGCTTAGAATATTGAATTTCTCCGGTTCCGTCAAGGTCATGGTGGACATACGTAAATTCAATAACTATAGCATCCTCTTCAAAAAAATCACCATTAGAAATGTATCTGTAATCTTTTATACAAGGTATTACCAAATACAAGCTCAAAAGTAGAGTAAAAAGCAGAACCCCCGTTGAAATAATAAAATACTTTTTACTTAACAATTTTTTGAACAATAAAATGGAAAGCGCTACAATGAGTAAAAGCGACAGAAAAAATCCAAGCGAACCTAATGCAAATAGCGTCCAATACGTTTTTTCCATCAGAACCTCCTGTTACAAACATGGTAAAGAGCACGTGTGTTGTTCTATAGAAGCATCTGCGTGCCCATTCTAAAGCAGGGTTATTGGCTGATAATCATGCATTTTTTCTTATCTTTTTCTCAAAAGATACTTTCTTTGGAATTTTTCCATTGGTCCTTTTGGACGTTTGACGTTAACTGCAATTATTAGAAAAACAAGAATTGCAATAATAGGAAAAACAAGCACGAGTAATGCAATAATCGTTTCAACTTGTATTGTACTTACTTTATACACAATCTGCCCGCTTTGAGAGGTCACTTGAAGAAGCTCCCCGGATATAGTACCAATCGTTAAATCGATCGGTTCCCCTATATCTACGTTTCTTATTAATGCGTTTACATTAATATCTTGCTTATCTTTTTCCATAATTTTAAACTCATCGGAATTGGTTATTAAATATTCATTTCGGTAATCTAAATATATTTGTTGAGTTTGATAACATATATAATCTTCCAAAACCTGATAAAAGAATATCCCCACAAAACATAAAATGACCCCTAACAAGAAGAATAGAAATAAATTCCATATATACCGGGGGCGTGGGCGACTGGTAAAAGCTTTTGAAATTTGTCCCGATGACCATGCATTACCCATATAACACCTCTGCAATATTCTAAAATATTATCGTGAAAAATTTCTGCGGTTTCATAGCTACTTACCGACAAAAGATGTTAGTTAACCCGTTAAACTTATCTTTTTTTCAACAAAATCAATCCAATCAAATAATAAAAGAAAACGATAAAAGAGATACCGGCTATTCCAATCATTATACCTTCACGCCAACCCCATTTTTTTATGAAGCCAAATACTGAAAGTAATATAGTTGGCAAAAAAAGCAAGGAAGACATAAGCATTTTTAACAAAAAAACTCTCTTCAGATATTGTTGCCAAAACATTCTTATGTTTTTTAAATCTACAGCCGTGTCGCATATGCGATATACATTGAGAGTAGATATACTATTTCCTCCAATTTTATTGCCGGAATATTCACCTTTGATTTTTTGTAATACTTCGTAATGGCTTGAGTTGAAGTCTTTTGGGAATATATAAGTGTAAAGGTATTGAACTTTTTTGGGGACGGCTGTTTTAAATTTAAAAAACCAAAAAAAGCGTATATTCTCCAATTGAAATCCATTCATTTCCATCATTTGAAGCCATTGCTCCACTTTGGAATATTGCCACTGAGTATAAAAATAGAATTTCCACATTTCTTTGCCCTCAAGTGAATAAATTTGTGCCTGTTTTATATTCGATAATTTGCCATTATCCCTCACCGCTTACACTTTAATCATATCATATTCCCAATATTTTGTCAATAGGCGACCAATTGAATCCACCCGATGCACGAAATAACAAGCTATTAGAATAACAATTTTGTCCGTTTGTTTTTATAGATCATTTCAAAGCAATAAATCCCCACGTAAAATGAACTGCCCCAAATTGTGCGGACAGTACAAAAAGCCCCTTGTGGGTAGTATATTTAATAATTAAGCAACGAACTGACATCGCTTTTCTAGTGGTGTCAGTTTTGTTAAGTCGGAGGCCAAGCGGTCTT
>JAZNXP010000045.1:0-4246 GCA_045593965.1 Eubacteriales bacterium
GGCATCCCCACGCTCGCGAACATGATCCTGCTCGGCAAGATCCTCAAGGAGCTGGGACAGTTTGATACCGAGCTTGTGACCGCGGCACTCAAAAAGGTTATTTCCGCAAAGCGCGCGGATATGCTGGAGGTCAACCTCAAGGCTATGCAGATCGGCGCGGATTATCAGGCATAAAAAAATCAAAAAAATCCGAAAAAAGGTATTGACAAACCCAAAAGATTGTGCTATAATCTATTCCAATATTTCCAAATGCGATGAAGGAATTATTTTTCGTATCAGTTTCATTTCAGAGAGTCGGCGTTGGGTGCGAGCCGATATGAGAGATCGAAAAAGTCTCGTTCCGGAGCAGAGCTGCAGAAGAAAGCAAGGCTTTTTGTAAGCGGCTACGGCTTGCCCCGTTATCATGGCAAAGAATTTGTTGGAATTCTGTAGAGTGACCGTCATCAAAAGACGGTAATTTAGGGTGGTACCGCGGAAAAAAGAATTTTCGCCCCTGAAGTCGAAGGACTTCAGGGGCTTTTGTATTTTTTCGGTGCCTCGCAGTTGGAAGAATTGAAAAAAAGGAGATTTGAAGGATGAAACAAATCAAAATCGCAGACACGACGCTTTGCCGTGTGGGAAACGCATTCCGCTTCAAGGAGCAGATCGAGATCGCACGTCACCTTGAAAAATTGAATACGGACATCATCGAGTTGCCTGAAATCCAAAACGCAAAGGCGGAGACGTTGCTGATCCGCACGGTGTCCTCCTTTGTAAAAAAGAGCATCCTTTCGGTAGGAGCGGGAAGCACGAAGGAAAGCGTAGCGCTGGCAGGTTCCGCTTTGAACGGTGCGGCGCACGGACGAATTCGCATTGAATTGCCCGTGTCTCCCGTGGGAATGGAATATGGCTGCCACAAAAAAGCCCCCGCGATGCTGACGTACATCTCCGAGCTGATCGCACAGGCAAAAACGCTTTGCGCTGACGTTGAATTCTGCGCTGTGGACGCAACGCGTGCCGAGCCCGAATTCCTCAAGGATGCGCTTAAGGCTGCAGAGAATGCGGGTGCTACCGTGCTGTCCGTTTGCGATGACGCGGCGGAGATGCTGCCCGATGAGTTTGCGGAATTCATTTCTCCCATCGCAAAAGGAACTTCCTTGGAGCTCGGCGTGAAGTGTAATAACGGCAACGGAATGGCGTGCGCGAATGCCATTCTCGCGGTGCGCGCGGGTGTGACGACGGTCAAAACCGCATTAGACGGTGACACCGTCGCGTTGGATACCTTTGCGGACATGGTAAAGAATTGCGGAGAGCGTTACGGCTTCTCCTCGCAGATCCGCACAACCGAGCTGCACAGAAACGTCAAGCAGATCAAGTGGATTCTGGAAAACTCCAAAAACGAGAAATCCTCGGTTGCTTCCTCTTCCTTGGATGAGATCGGCATCCACTTGGATCGAAATGATGACAAAGAGACCGTCAGCATATCGGTCGCAAAGCTGGGATACGATTTGAACGATGAGGATATGGCGCGTGTTTATGAGGAATTCTGTAACGTCGCGCAAAAGCTTGAGGTTGGGGCAAAGGAGCTGGAGGCGATCATCGCAAGCGTGGCTCTGCAGGTTCCCGCAACCTATAAATTGGTCAATTACGTTGTCACCAGCGGCAATATTCTTTCTTCCAGTGCGCAGATCACAATGGAGAAGAACGGAAAACAGATGCAGGGGGTTTCCCTTGGAGACGGACCTGTTGACGCGGCGTTCCGCACGGTCGAGCAGATCGTCGGACATCACTATGAGCTGGATGATTTTCAGATTCAATCCGTGACCGAGGGCAAGGAGGCAATGGGCTCCGCGATCGTCAAGCTTCGCTCTGGCGGCAAGCTTTATTCGGGCAACGGCATTTCCACCGACATCATCGGCGCGAGCATTCGCGCGTATATCAACGCTGTAAACAAGATTGTTTATGAGGAGGCGTAAATCATGAAATTCTCCTTTTCAACCAAAGGATGGCATGGCAGAAGCTTTGACGATTTCTGCGAGATCGCTCAAGACCTGAAATTTGAGGGAATTGAGCTTCACAATATTCACAACGAGCTGTTTACCGCTCGTGACGGTGCCTTTCACGGTTATGCCGCGGCGGCAACGCAGAGAAAGCTTTTTGAAAAGAAATTAAAGCTTGTATGTCTTGACGCGATCTGCGACCTGAGCAATGAGAGTGCCGCGCAGGAGGTACTGGAGGAGCTCCGTTCTTGCATTGAATATGCGGCAAACCTGCGCATTCCGTACATTCGTCTGAAGGCATACGCGGCAGAGGAAGGTAAGGAAGAAAGCACCGTGGATCACGTTGCAAGCATTCTCTCGCAGATCCTTCCCGAAGCCGAGGAAAAGAGCATTACGATGCTGGTCGAAACGTCGGGACTGTTTGCCAACACGGCAGAGCTGCGCAAGCTTCTCAACCGCTTTGCGTCCGACGCATTGGCGGCACTCTGGAATTTCTCCGCGGCACATTTCGGTGCGGGAGAGAGCGCGGAGCAGGTCATTCAGAATCTCGGCGCGTACGTCCGTCACGTTCATATCAGCGACGCAAAAAAGACCGAGGATGGATTGGAATATTGCCTCGTGGGCGAGGGCGAGCTTCCGCTTGACGAGATGATGCTGGCGTTGCGTTCGGTCAATTACGACGGTTATCTCTCTCTTGTCTGGGATCCCGTTTGGTGCGACGAGCTGGACGATATGGAGATCATCTATACGCAGTTCATCAACTATATGAAGCAGTACAGTGACACCTCCAAAAAAGAAAAAACACTTTACTATAACAATACGCATACGGGTAAGTTCGTATGGAAAAAGGAGCTGCTGATCCACGAGACCTTTTCGGGTGTGCTTGACCGCATGGTCGAAGAGTTTCCCGATCAGTACGCGTTCAAATATACGACGCTTGATTATACGAGAACCTACAGTGAGTTCCGCGATGACGTGGATACCTTTGCCCGTTCGCTTCTGGCGATGGGCGTACGTCCCGGACATCACGTTGCCGTTTGGGCATCCAACGTGCCGCAATGGTATATCGCGTTCTGGGCGGTAACGAAGATTGGCGCGGTGCTGGTTTCGATGAATACGGCGTATAAGATCCACGAGGCGGAGTATCTGCTCAAGCAATCGGATACGCACACCTTGATCTTCACGGAAGGCTCGAAGGACTCCAATTATTCGCAGATCATTGCCGAGCTGTGTCCCGAGCTGGAGAATACGAAGGCGGGCGCACCGTTGCACAGCCGCCGTTTGCCGTTCTTGCGCAACGTGATCACGGTCGGCTTCCGTCAGAAGGGATGCCTGACATGGAACGAGGCGATCGAGCGGTCCTCACAGGTGCCGCTGGAGGAGGTTCTGCGCATTGCGGCTACAGTCGATCCCGATGATGTATGTAATATGCAATATACGTCGGGAACCACAGGCTTCCCGAAGGGCGTTATGCTGACGCACCATAATATCGTCAACAACGGTAAGTGCATCGGCGACCGTATGGATCTGTCCACGGCAGACCGCATGATGATCCAGGTTCCCATGTTCCATTGCTTCGGCATGGTGCTGGCGATGACCGCGTCCATGACACACGGCACGACTCTGTTGCCGCTTCCGTATTTTTCACCAAAGCCCGCGTTGGCTTGTATTCACAATGAGCGCATTACGGCGTTCCACGGTGTGCCGACGATGTTCATCGCGCTTTTGGAGCATCCCGATTTTGAAAAGACCAGCTTTGAATATATGAGAACGGGTATTATGGCGGGAAGCCCTTGCCCGATCTCGGTCATGCAGGATGTTGTCAACAAGATGAACATGAAAGAGATCACCATCGTTTACGGTCAGACCGAAGCATCCCCAGGATGTACGTTGAGCTCCACGGACGATCCGATCGAGGTTCGTGTGGGAACGGTTGGACGTCCGTTACCTGAGATCGAGTGTAAGATCGTCGATCCCGAAACGGGAGAGGACTGTCCCGATAACGTCACGGGTGAATTCGTGGCGCGCGGCTATAATTTGATGAAGGGCTACTATAAGATGCCCAAAGCGACCGCGAGCGCGATCGACAAGGACGGCTGGCTGCACACGGGAGACCTTGCTTGCCGCACCGAGGACGGAAATTACCGCATCACGGGACGACTCAAGGACATGATCATCCGCGGCGGTGAGAATATTTACCCGAAGGAGATCGAGGAGTTTATTTACACGCATCCCAAGGTAAGCGACGTGCAGGTCATCGGTGTTCC
>JAZNXP010000046.1:0-5111 GCA_045593965.1 Eubacteriales bacterium
GTGGAGGATCGGTATCTTGCGCAAGCACTGGCTTTCCGCAAGCCCCAAAGGGCAAATCTCTTCCGCCGCACAGCGCTTCTGGCGGCATGCCTGACGCTTTCCTTCGTGCTTTGCATCTCCGTTCTTCTTCTAAACGATCGCAAGGACGAAAGCATGAACGGAGATTTTGCGCAAAACAGCTCGGAGATCGGAGAGCAGAGCTTTGTATGGAAGCTCGATACCGTTCTGCAAGACAGCGAGGGAATGTCCGCAACACAGATCGATGCGGAGACGTTCGATTTCTTCTCGGGAGAGAGCCGCGTCGTCTGGCAGTATGAGGGAGACGCGCATTTCTATATGAGCCGCGCGTTGACCAAGAAGGAAGTGACCGCGCTTCGCAACGTCGCAAAAGAAAACACGCAAAAGCCCTCCTCCTTTGCAAAAGAGCCGAACGTGCGCGTCTGGGTCGTGGAAGCGGACGGCACGGTCTGGACACCGTATCTGCAGTATACCGACGGCAATCTTGCCGCGGCTGCGTTTTTTGACTATCATGCCGAGATCGTCCCGAGTGACGACTGGATATCCTGGGTTTCGGATCTGATCTTCAACTGAATGAGCAAATGCCGTGAAAACGGCGGAAAGAGAGGACAGTATGAAAGCAAACCGCAATATCCGTATTCTTGCGCTTCTTTTGATCGGCGCGATGCTGTTTGGCTTTGTATCGTGCAACAGTGCGCCGGATGAAGGAATGAAAAATGACCTGATGTTCGGAACGGGCGCACCGTCCACGAATAAGAACTTTGCACAGCAGGGAATTATATTACCCGAGAAAGTCCCCGGGGAAGAAGGGGAAAGTGAAACGGGTGTGATCGAAAACCCCTTCATTGCCACCTTGGAGAACCCCGTGTCCACCTTTTCCTCCGATGTGGATACCGCTTCTTACGCATATTTCCGCAAGCTCGTCGGATCGGGATATTCCCTCGCGGGTCTGAAGCAATACGCGGCATCCTTCCGTACGGAGGAGTTTATCAATTATTTCCGATACGAGCTTCCAACGCCGCAAAACGGAGAGCTGTTCGGCGTCAAGCACGAGATCGTTCCGTGCCCGTGGAATTCCAATACGGCGTTGCTCCGCGTGGGAATGCAGGCAGAGGCGGCTGTTCCGACGGGCGGAAACAATCTGGTGTTTCTGATCGACGTCTCGGGGTCCATGCAGTCCTCGGATAAGCTGCCGCTTTTGCAACGGGCGTTTTCCTATCTGACGTCCTCCCTGACGGCTGCCGATCGCGTTTCCATCGTCACCTATTCGGGAGAGGAAAAGGTCGTTCTTAAAAATTGCGCGGGCAATGAGACCGACCGCATTTTAAGCGCGATCAATTCCTTGCGTGCCTATGGCTCGACCAACGGCGAGGCGGGAATGAAAAAGGCGTATAACATCGCGAAGGAATGCTTCATTGAAGGAGGCAACAACCGCATCATCATGGCATCGGACGGTGATCTCAACGTGGGCATTTCCACCGAGAGTGAGCTGATCTCGTTCATTGAGCAAAAGCGGCAGGAGCAGATCTTTTTGTCGGTTCTCGGCTTTGGAACGGGAAATTACAAGGACTCCAAAATGGAAGCACTTGCCGACAACGGCAACGGAGTGTATTATTATATCGACGGCATGGGAGAAGCCGAGAAGGTATTCGGGACCGATCTTTTGGGAACGCTTTATACCGTCGGCAAGGACGTCAAGCTGCAGATCACCTTTGATCCGCAATACGTCACCTCCTATCGCCTCATCGGTTATGAAAACCGTCTTTTGAAGGATGAGGACTTTGAAAACGATGCCAAGGACGCGGGAGACGTCGGTGCGGGACACCGTCTCACGGTCTGCTATGAGCTTACCCTTGCGGAGGGGGCTATCGGCGGAGCGGATCCCTGGATGACGCTTGCCGTCCGTCACAAGGCACCCGATGCCACGGTCAGCACACTCAAGGAATACACTGTCGGCGCGGAGAGCTATTGCGCGCAGGCGGGAGAGGATATTCGCTTCATCTCCTGCGTGATCCAAACCGTTATGCTCCTTCATGAGAGCAAATACGCGCAAGGACATACGCTGCAAGGCATTCTGGAGACCCTTGAGGGAATGGATCTGACCGCTTACCCCGACCGCGCGGAATTTCGCGAATTGCTTCTCACACTTTCCGAGCAATCCAAAACGAACTGAAAAAGGAGATCGCTATGAAGAGATACAGCATACGCATCTGCGCCATCCTATTGGCGTGTCTGACACTTCTTTGTCTGTTTGCATCCTGCTCCGCAAAGAATGAGGCGGCAGGGGATGTGATGGCACCGACCGTTGGAGGGAACAAAAACGAGAGCGCGGGATTTACCGAATCGGGAGGCGCGGACGTTCCCGTGGAGATCACCGAGCGCAAGATCATCAAGACCTACTCACTGATTGCCGAGACCAAGGAATTTGACAGCGCGATCGCCACGCTGGAAGCGTTGGTGACGCAAAGCGGCGGCTATATCGAAAGCTCGTCGGTCAGAAACAAGGGCTTGGAAAACAAGAATGCCTATACCCGTCGCGCGATCTACACCTTGCGCATTCCTGCGGAATCCGCGGATGCGTTCGTGGCATCCGCGGGGACGTCGCTTCATCTGACCTCCAATACGTCCAGGATTGAGGACGTGAGTGAGACCTATTATTCGGTCGAGGCGATGCTGGAGGAGCTTTACGCAGAGAGAGATTCCTTGCTGCAGATCATGGCGTCGCTGGATAGCAAGAGCGACTATAATTTTTGGCTGACCGTGCAGCAGCGTCTTTCCGAGGTCAAGCAGAAGATCGCTTCCTACCAAGCACAGCTGAAGGCTTATGACAGCAAGGTCGCCTATTCCACGGTGACGCTTGAGGTGCAAGAGGTCCTCTCCTACTCCGCGCAAGCCGAGAACAATAGCTTTGGCAGCCGTGTATCCGCGGCGTTTGCCGAGAGCTGGAGCAATTTCGGCGTGGGTTGTCAGGATTTTGCGATCTGGCTGATCGGCGCGCTTCCGTCCCTTCTTGTGATCGCGGTACTCGTGACGGCACTCGTGCTGGTCATCTGCGGTGTGCGCAAGAGAAGAAGAGCAAAAAAGCAAACCGCGATGGATGAATCACATTCTTCCGAAGAATAAAAAAACACAGCCGCTTCGAATTCGAAGCGGCTGTGTTTTGCTGTAACCTTATTTTATTTTGAAAATTTTCTTGAACAGGCGATAGACCTTCCGCACCGCGCGATAGAGCAGGGAGCGTTTCTTCTCTGCGGGGTTGATGATGACATCCAGATCCGCATCCGAAACGTAGTGGCGGATCTTGCATTGAATGTTGATCTCCTTGATCTCGATCGGCTTTTTGAAGTCGAAAATGATCTGCGGATCGTTCTTCAGGAAGGCGATGCGATCCTCGATGCGATAGCCGTTGGTATAAACGTCATTCATCGTATATTCGGTCGTTTCGCCGTTGCAATCGGTGACCACAGCCGTGAAGGTCTTAACGGTCAGGAAGCCGTAGAACTTCGGGTCAAAGCGCAGACGCTTGATCTTTGCCTTTCCGCTCTTTTTGTCGGCGATATAACGGAATTCGGATTGCTCGGTGTTCGAGGCGGTAATGTCTCTCTTGAATCTCTTGTCATCCGAAAAGCCGCTTCCGTCATCGTAGAACAGATCCTGCTCGGTCAGATAGACTGCCTGCGTTTCATCATCGCTCTTTTCGGTTCCGTCAACGTCGTGAACGTTCTTGTCGATGATGCCGTTGAGTGACCCGACAGGGAAGATGATCGGCGTTTTGGTGAAGCGTCTGACAATGCGGTTATAATTGCGTTGCCATTCCGCTTCCTTATGGATGGTTGCGGAGTTTTCCGCGTTGAGCCAGTGTCTGTAAAGGAAGGTGATCACGGGGCTGTTAGCCACTCCCGTGAAGAAGGAGCAACGCATCAGGTAGTCCCAATCCTCGGTGGTGGTCAGCTCCTCGTCAAAGCGGATGCCCAACGTCTGGAACGCATAAGCGGGAAACGCCAGCGCGCAGAGCGGACAGCAGTTGACGATCAGCTCATCCAAAAACTTGAATTCGCGGCAGTAGATATCCAGCGGTGCCTTTGCGGCGCGGGGAGTGTCGGGCATTTTGTCGCTCACGGTCTCCCAATCCTGGATCACGGTGTAGGAATGCAGGATCTTTCCGTTGTTCTCCAGATGAAGCTCGTAGAAGGTCTCCACCCAGTTATCAAACACCAGATCGTCATCATCCAGCACGGCGATATATTTTCCCTTTGCCTCTTCAAAGCCGCGGTTCAGGGGCGTGGTTCTGGTTCCGCCCGTAACGGGAACCAAGCGCGTACGCTGACGCATCCAGTCGGGCAGCTCCTCGATGATCTCGGTAACGGCGCTGTGCTGTGCCTCGGACAGATTATGCCCCATGATGAGCAATTCAAAATCGGTGTTGGTCTGTCCCGTCAGACAGAGCAGAGTCTCGGTCAACATCTCGGGGCGCTTGCCCTGCGTTCTGGTAACGATACTCAAGAAGGGACCGTCACGGTTCTCCGTCTTTTCGTACTCCGCGCGCGCATCCTCCATGTAAGTGTGCGCCGCACGGTACAGCGCGGTATCGGGATTGACGGTTTGCTCTAACCAAGCAAAATATTCATTGACCGTTGTAGGTTGAAAATTATTCTTATTCATAGAAACGTCACCCACTATGCTTATAGTTTATATCGATGCTCGGTGTAGTCATCACCGACGAATTTCGCTACTTTGTGCGAGGGGTCGAGCTGCTGCGGAAGCTTTCCTTCCTTTTTTAACTCATTGAAATGCTTGATGACCTTCTCGCTCTCGGGCGTGTTTGCCGCCTCGAAGATCCTGTAAAGCTTCTTGAAGCGCTCCATATTGGACCATTTGTACGCCATCAGAAGAGAGGATTCTTGAGAATAATAGATCTCGGCGGATGTAGGCTGCCAGGTGCCTGCTCCCGAGAGTCTCTTCGCGTGGAATACGGGGCAATCGGGACGGTACATCAGCTTCTTACCCGTCAGACGGACACGCCACGAGAAGTCCACGTCGTCGCAATACAGGAAGAAGGTCTGATGATCAAATCCGTTCAGCTCTCTAAATAG
>JAZNXP010000047.1:0-16079 GCA_045593965.1 Eubacteriales bacterium
ATTCCCCACGTCTTTTGCGTGGACGGACTGCTCAAGTCGGGCGAGAACACCCTTGAGGTCCTTTTCCGCTCTCCGATCAAAGAGGTGGAGGGCATGCCAAGTCGGAGGCCAAGCGGTCTTAGGAAGACAACTCTAGGTTGCAACTCCTTGGCTCACAGAACGACATGGCTACGATCCGACTTATTCCCCACGTCTTTTGCGTGGACGGACTGCTCAAGTCGGGCGAGAACACCCTTGAGGTCCTTTTCCGCTCTCCGATCAAAGAGGTGGAGGGCATGCCGCTTCACGATGCGGCGTTTACGCAGGAGCGCATTCACACGAGAAGAATACAATGCACCTATAGCTGGGATTGGGTGGACAGATTTGTCACCATGGGCATCTACCGTCCTGTCCGCCTGGTGTTCCGCGAGCCGAACGGGATCGAAAGCGTTTACGTTTATACAAACGATATCAACCCATATTCAGCACAACTCAAGCTGGAGATCTCGATCCGCGATCTGTTCGTTTGCGGCGATACCGTCCGCATCGAAATTGCCGATCCCGACGGAAGGACGGTCTTTTCCAAGGAACGAACGATTCTGAAAAACACCCTTTGTGAATATATCGACGTCCCCTCCCCCGCCCTCTGGTATCCCTTGGGCTACGGCGAGCAGCCGCTTTACACCGTCACGGTCTCGACCAAGTCAGAGACGTGGAGCGAGCGCATCGGCATCCGCAGGATCACGGTCCTTCAGCTTGAGGACGAGGAGAACAGCGCGGAGCGTCTGACCGCTCTGGAGCTGCAAAAGGAAGCGCATCTGCAATTCCATGAACGGAACAAGCAGACCTCGGGCTTTGCCGTGCTTGTCAACGGAGTCAAGATCATGTGCAAGGGAGCAAACTGGGTTCCCTGCGAGCCCTTCCCATCCGACGAAAGCCCCGAAAAGATCACGCGCCTTCTGGAGCTTGGCGCGGCGGCTGGCGTGAATATGCTCCGCGTCTGGGGCGGCGGACTCTTTGAAAGGGATGAATTTTATAACGAATGTGACCGCCTCGGCATTCTCGTCACGCAGGACTTCCTCATGGCGTGCGGCACCTACCCCGAGGACGAGGAGTGGTTCATCGAGGCACTCAAAAAGGAAGCGCGCGCGGCGGCACTCCGTCTGCGCAACCACGCGTGTCTCACCTTCTGGAGCGGCGACAACGAAAACGCCGTGCTGGGAAGCGAAAACAGAACCGATTTCCCCGGATATCGCTCGGCGGCAGAGGGACTTGAGCCGATCGTCACGTCGCTCGATCCCGCACGTCGCTTCTTCCCGTCCTCTCCCTACGGCGGCGATTGCTATGCATCCGCCACGAGAGGAACCACGCACAACACCAATTTCCTCGGCGCTCTGTTTGAATACATCATGAGCACCGACATGAAGGACTACCGCGCGCATCTTTCGGGGTACCTCTCCCGTTTCTGCGCGGAGCAGCCCGTGTTCGGCATGCCGTTTGTCTCCTCGCTGAAGCGATTCCTGACGGAAAAGGATATTTTCGGCAACAACACCGCCATGCTGGAATTCCATACCAAAACCAATCCGTTTCTGCCCAAATCCCTGTTCGGGATCATGCAGAAAATGACCGAAAAGATCTTCGGTGAATACAAAAACGGCGAGGATCGCATCCGCAAGCAACAGATGCTGCAATGTGAATGGACACGGCTTTCCATGGAGCTTTACAGACGAAACAAGGGCTTCTCCCAGGGCATCGTCTATTGGATGTTCAACGATTGCTGGCCCGCGGCGGGCGGCTGGTCGTTCCTTGATTACTACGCCCGTCCAAAGCCTGCGTATTACGCCTTCAAGCGAGGCGCGAAGCCTGTCATCGCCACGGTCAGCGAAAAGAACGGCAAGCTCTCCGTGCACGTCTGCAACGATGCTCTGACGGACGTTGAAGGACAAGGAAAGCTGTACCTTTACGATTTTGAAGCGAACGAGGACAAGCTTTGCCGTGAGTTTTCCTTCTCCGTCGCGCAAAACGGCGTTGCGGCGGCATACGAATGCGACTACGCCGATCTCGCAAGCGCGATGACACCGACTACGGTGCTGCTTTGCGACGTCGCTTCGACGCTTGGAGAGGACACCGCCTTCTTCATCCCCGATCGTTTTAGCGATCTCGCGATCGAATACGGTTCTGTCCGCATTCTGGGGGAAACCGATAAAGAGATCACCGTCACGACCGATACCTTCCTGCCCTATGCCATCATCGACGTGCCGTATCTGCTCTCGGACAACTGCTTTCCCATCAAAAAGGGAGAGATCAGAACCATTGAAAAAATCAAGAAGCTATAATTTATATACAAAAACATAAAAGAGAGGAATCTATGAAAATCAAAAAATATCTGCTACCGCAGGAAGGCAATTTTTACAAAGCCAATTTGCATTCACATTCCACCTTTTCCGACGGCCGTTATACCCCCGAGCAGGCCAAGGAGCTCTATCAGGCAAAGGGCTATCACATCGTGGCGTTCAGCGATCACAATATACTCGTTCCCCATAACGAGCTGCGCAGTGATACCTTCCTGCCTCTGACCGCCACCGAAATCGATATGCACATCCCCGTCTCTGAATTCACCGACACATGTCACGGCTCTCATATCAAGCAATATCACATCAATTTCTTTTCCAAGGATGCAAACAGAACCGACTTTCCTCCTTATGTATGCTCCTTTGAAATGAAGCACGTGCAAAAGCTGATCGATGACGCGGCAAACGACGGTTTCCTCGTGCAGTTGAATCATCCCCGTTGGTGCTATCAAACAGCAGAGGATTATTTCCCCTTGCGCAATCTTTGGGGCATGGAGGTCTATAACCACGGATGCGAGCAAACAACGCTGAACGGTTGGGGAGATTACGAATACGATTCCACCTGTCGCCAATTCTGGTATGACGGAAAGGACTTCCCCGTTGCGACCGCGAATGATGACAATCACAATGTCTATCCTCTGGATGACCCGCGATCGGATTCCTTTGGCGGCTGGACAATGATCAAGGCGAAGGCGTTGGATTATCAAAGCATCATCACTGCGATGGAAAATAAGGATCTTTACGCCACGACCGGTCCCGAGATCACCGAGCTTTATCTGGATGATGAAAACAAGGTACACATCCGTTGCTCTCCCGCCCACACCGTTTCGGTGCAGACCGATAACAGAGAATATACAAGCGTGCGTTCCCATAACGATGATATCACCGAAGCGATCCTACCCTTGTCCGAAAAGGTACCTCCGAAATGGTTCCGCATCGAAGTGATCAGCACCATGCACAACCGCCAATCCAAGGCTTTGACAAGAGCATACCGCATGAGCGAAATTTAAAATGATATTCTTTCATAAAGGGGCTGTCTCAAATTCATTTTTTGAGATAGAATAATATACAAAAGTAACAAAAAATCAAGGGCATCACTTGAATGCCCTTGATTTTTTTGTGAGGGTCGCACATGGCGTTCATAATTTGTTAATGCTATGAGACAGCCCCTTTATCAAAATACTGTCAGTCTTACGACCTCGCCGAGAAGCTGCTCTCTGCGGTCGATCCGTTCAAGGTATTCCGCATAGCAATCCGCGACGAAGCCCGTCTTGTTCTCCAGCGCGTCATAGAGTGCTCTTGCGCGGCGTTTCTTTTCTTCATAGGTCACGCCGTCGATATATTCCTTGATCAGAACGCAGAATTCCACGTGATTGAGCTTGTGAAGATATTGCTCGGCATCAAAGCGCGCTCGGTTCCAATCCTCAAATACAAAGGGCGTATCAAAATCACAGGTCTCCAAAACACCCGTATCACGCAGGAAGCTCTGCGCCATGACATGATGTCCCTCGGGAGTGGGATGCACACGGTCGCCGCTCATGATATTCTTCTTCCCAAGCATGGGCTGCATAACCGCCTTGAAATCGACGACGGTACAACCGTATTTCTTCGCCAGCGCGCGCAGATGCACCTCGATCGCGTCCATTCCCCTCTGACATTTCAGATTTTTCTCGGGGACGTCGCTGACCTCGTCATACGGAACGGGGATGCACACGATCGGCTTTGCCCCCGACGCTTGGATCTGCTTCAATGCTTCCTCATAATTTTGCGCGTACCGCTCGATCGCCTCACGCATCCATCTCTCGCGGTCGGGAGCATCCTTCTGATCGTCCGCGTAAAGATAACGCGCGATGTCATTGATGCCAAACATCACGTTGACGTAATCGGGGTTATACCGCAAGCACTCGCTTTGCAGATACGACAGCGCAGAGGTCACGTTCGCCCCCGAAACGCCGCAGTTATAGCACTTCACGGCAACCCTTTTGCGCAATTCCTGATAGACCTCCGCCATCCAGAGTCCCATCGCCGTAATGCTGTCACCAAAAAAGCAGATCACATCTCTATTCTGAAACATCGCTTTCCCTCGCATGCCTGTTTTTTTGTATTGTACTACAAAACCAAACGCTTGTCAAGTCTGCATGCAAGCCTTACGGAACGAAATCACACCGTCGCAAGCCCGTATTCAATAAATCGAGACGAGCGGAAACGCGCCATCAACCAACCGCCCCTGAATTTCATGATCGGTTTTCGCGAATTCTTCTTGACAATCCCGTCAAGTTGTATTACTATTATTATATCGTTTTATCTTTCACCGATCATGATTTGATAAAAGAGGATCGTTTGATATTGTTCCAAAGACGGATACCACCGTCGGAAAGGATGCTTTATGAAAGAGCTTTTACTCAACGCCGAATTGGAAGCGTCAGCGCAAACAAATACGAATTCAAGAAGCTATTTTTGCACGTGGCAAGCGCAAAATGACGTGGTGGGCATGGAGCTTGATCGCTTCCCGCTCAAGGCAAGAGCAATGTCGGCATCAGGAGAAGCGTGCGAAAAGCTCGCCGTGAATATGCTGGACGAGGAGATCCTCTTTGGCGAGGGTGGATTCGCTTCGATGTTTCCAAGAGAGCGCGAGCAACTCTATTTCATGCTGGACTACGGCTGGGACGTTCCGTATATCACCGATCCTGCCGAAAACATGGTGCGCTTCGGCGGTCTTGAACTGAACACCGACCGCTTCCCTTCCTTTACGGGAACTCCTGCCGAACGGTTGAAAAAGCTGAATGACAAGATCAAGGAATGCGGTTGGCGCGGACTTTGCATCTGGGTTCCTTCCCAGCCCGAAGGCACCAATTACGACGTTCCCTTTACCCCCGACGTGATCGACTATTGGAGAGAACGCATCCTTTGGTGCCGAGAAGCCGACGTTCGTTATTGGAAGCTTGACCTTGGCGCATATATGCACAACCCCGAATTCCGCAAGCTGCTCACGGAGCTGGGACGAAAGCTTGATCCCGCGCTCTGCATTGAGCAAACGATCTGCCCCGCCGCGCTCAACGGAAGCATGGAAGCGGACGGTCGCTTTGCGGACGAGGAAAACGCGCCGAAATTCGCGCAAACGTACGAATACTGTGACCTGTTCCGTTCGGGAGACGTCAGCGTAGAGCTTGGAAATGTCATCTCGATCGACCGCATCGCGTATCTGCTCAAGTCTCCCGGGGCGGAGATCAACTGCGAATGCAATCCCCTCCTTGCCGCATCCCTCGGCATGACGATGGGCATTATGCGCTCCGCGCTCCACAAGGGCGGTTCAGAAAACGGAGAAAAGCTTGGAGAGATCACTGCCGCTGTCAGATGGCATCGCTTTGCCCCGCCGTTTGCGGATGGAAGCGCGATCGCCTCGGACAGAATGCTTGCCGCGCAACACACCTACGGAGAAACGTGGGTTCCAAACGCATCCAACAAGACGGTCACGCAGAGCGCGCCCGCCATGTTCTCGCGCAATACGCGACTTCCCGATATTCTGACGGGAGAGGACAGTCGATACGTCACCGCTTCTCAAAACCCAAGCGGCGCGTATTCGATCGCATCGATTCCTCGCCCGATGGCTGACGGAACGTCCCTTCCCGCCCCGACCGTCCTTTGTTACCCCGATGAAAGCACCGAAATCATCGGCGCATTTGGCGATTTTTATGCGCTTCACGTCTGTTTGGACGGTCAGGAAGCACCGACGCGCGTGCTGGCACAAAGCCTGATCGCGGGAGACGCAAAGGACATCACCGAAAAGGTCACGCTTGACGGGCATACACTCATCATCAAGGGCGAAACGCTTGCCCATCTTGATCCCAAGCTTGACCGTTCGGAAAACGCCGTTGCGATCAAGCTCATGAAACGTTTCTTATGACAGCATCCGCATGTAAAATAAAAGATACTTGACTTTTGAAAATGAAGCGGGCGGAAGCACCAAATGAAATGTAAATTTTTTGACCGAAATTTGAAAAAGCGGTTGACAAATCTCCCTTTATGAAGTACAATAAATAGGAAGTAAAAGGGAGTAGTTTCCGCAATCGCGATTGCGGTGCGAAGTCGTCAGAACGGTCCGGGCAGGATCCGGTTTCGCATGAACAAATCGTTTAAAACAAGACTTTTATCGTCCTCGATGAAGTCTTGTTTTCTTTTTGCGAGCTGCTCCGAGAATAAAAACGAAAGGAAACACATCATGTCAATTCTTTACGAAAACATCCTTGCCCTGTTCCAGAACGGCGGTTGGAAGTACATCGTCATGTGGGCGATCGGCGGACTTCTGATCTTCCTTGCCATCAAAAAGGACATGGAGCCCACCCTTCTCCTTCCGCTCGGCTTTGGAACGATCATGGTCAACCTGCCCATGTCGGGCGCGATCTCGCAGATCGTTGACGGCGAGCTGGTACACGGACCGTTGAGCGAGCTGTTCGACGCGGGTATCGCGACCGAGCTCTTCCCCCTGATCCTCTTCATCGGTATCGGCGCGATGATCGACTTCGGTCCCGTGCTTTCCAACCCCAAGCTGATGATCTTCGGCGCGGCGGCGCAGTTCGGTATCTTCTTGACCTTCTGTCTCGCATCCTTCTTCTTTGATCTGAACGCGGCGGCTTCCATCGGTATCATCGGCGCGGCTGACGGACCGACTGCCATCGTAGTGGCGCAAAAGCTGCTTGGCAAGGACGCGACCATCACGGGCGCGATCATGGTGGCGGCGTATTCGTATATGGCACTCGTTCCGATCATTCAGCCCCCCGTGATCAAGCTTCTGACCACCAAGAAGGAGCGCATGATCCGTATGCCTTATAAGGCAAAGAGCGTTTCCAAGACGACCCGTATCCTCTTCCCCATCGTGATCACCGTCATTGCGGGACTCGTTGCTCCCTCGTCGGTCGCACTGATCGGATTTTTGATGTTCGGTAACCTCATCCGTGAGTGCGGCGTGCTGGATTCGCTTTCCGAGACCGCGCAGAAGGTGCTGGCAAACCTGATCACCATCTTCCTCGGCATCACCATTGCCACCAAGATGCAGGCAGATCTGTTCTTGCAGTGGGAGACGCTTCTGATCCTGGGACTGGGACTCTTCGCATTCATCTTTGACACCGCGGGCGGTGTTCTCTTTGCAAAATTCCTCAACCTGTTCATGAAGGAAAAGTTCAACCCCATGATCGGTGCGGCAGGTATTTCCGCGTTCCCCATGTCGGGACGTGTCGTTCACAAGATGGGACTGCAGGAGGATCCGCAGAACTTCCTTTTGATGCACTCGATCGGCGTAAACGTATCGGGACAGATCGCGTCGGTCATCGCGGGCGGTCTGATTTTGAGCTTTGCAAAAAGCTTCATCGAGTTCATTTGACGTAAGGAAAGGAGATTGCACATGAATATTTTTGAAAATTTCAGCGTAGACCGTTTTCTCTTCTCCCTTAAATATATGGGACTCGGTATGCTTTGCATCTTCATCGTGATCGGAGTGGTCATTCTCTCCGTATTGCTGATGAACCGTATGGCGGAAAAGCTGGAAGCCATGAACGCGGCAAAAGCCGAAGGAAAGGATAGGGACGGCTCCCCCGTTTATCTGGATCCCAAGGTCAGCTGGACCGTGCTCTTTCTCGCGGTAGCAGTGCTTCTGATCATTGCGCTGGCTGTCATTCTGCCCATTGCATAATTTCAAACATAACGAGCACCGCCTTCCGTAACGGAAGGCGGTGCTCGTTATGTTTATGCAAGCGTATTTCTGTTGGCGCGGTACGCAAGGGGGGACGTTCCGTACCGCTTCTTGAAGGCGGTGCAAAAATGATTGCGGGAGGAAAAACCGACCTCCAGCGCGATCTCCTCAACGGAACGGTTCGTCAGCAGCAGCCATTGCCCCGCAAGACGCATTTTTTCTTCCAGGATCGCCTGATGCAGGGTCTGCCCCGTTTTTTGCTTGAATACGTTGGAAAGATAGATCGGATGATACCCGAATTCCTCCGCCAGTGTCCCGTTGTCCTTGATCTGCGCGGCGTTGGTGCGGATATAACACAAGATCCGCTCGGTCAGCTCGGCCTGCGCGTCCTTGGGTTCATGCTTCCGCAAAAGGATCTGTGCCAGAAGCTGCTTGAGCATCGCGGAGCAAAGCACGTCCCGATATTCGCCGCTTGAAAGATACGTGTTCGTGATTTTCCAGATCCGATCCTTCATTTCCTCGTCCGCGTAAAACAGCATGGGATGCTCAAAGCCGTCCGCCACGGTTTCATCAAAGACCTCTTCCTTGCAGAACAGCCGCGTCGGCAACGGCATCCGCGGCTCTTTCCGCTTCGCTCCATATTGCGTCATATCAAAATTGAATACGATCACCTTCATTTTTCCAACGAAATGATATCCCACTCCGTGCGGAAAGCAGAGCAACGTATTTTTTCCGATCGGATGCGCACCGTCCGCCATGACGAAGGTTCCGTTCCCTTCCAAAACCAAAAACAAGCGGTAATCGTACGCAAATCGCAATTCATCCCCCTCCATCACGAAGGGTTGTACCATCGCAACACGCAAAAACGGATTACACGTCAGAAGCTCCATAGCGACCCCCAAAATCTTTGCTTTTTGAACTTTTTCGCACTTGTATTATAGCATATCCGATTTTGAATTGCAACCCATTTTCTCGTTTTTTCGGCGTTTGCATCAAAATAAGGGAGCTTTCAAAAAAGCTCCCTTATTTTTTATTCGATCAATGCTTGATCATAATACGGATCGCCTCGATCGCGGTGCGGATCGCCTTTTCGGTGTTGTGATCCTCCTGCGCGTGGGTGTCAAGCCCTGCGGCAAAACGCTCCTGGTTCCAGATCACGTGGAATACAGAGCCCGTCCGCAAGCCCCTTGCGGCTCCCACGGTATACAGCGTGGATGCTTCCATTTCGCTTGCCAGAACGCCCAAAGCCTTCCAAGCCGCCCATTTTTCAAGAAGTGCGGACGAGGTGGGCATTTTTTGCGGTGCGTGCTGACCGTAGAAGGCATCCTTGCTCTGCACCACGCCTGCGTGATAGTCGTATCCCGCAGCCTTTGCCGCTTGCATCAGCGCAAAGAGGACCTCGGGATCGCTGACAGCGGGAAATTCGGGGGGCGCGTACTCGTGAGAGGTACCGTCCTGACGGACCGCGCCCGAAGCAATGACAACGTCTCCGCTCTTCACGGGGATCGCGATTCCTCCGCACGTTCCCACGCGGATCAGCGTATGCGCGCCGCAAGCCGCCAGCTCCTCGGCCGCGATCGCGGTGGAAGGACCGCCGATACCCGTGGAGCATACCGTCACGGTCACGCCCTCGAGCTTACCGTTCCAGACGTTGAATTCGCGGTTCTGTCCCACGTGAACGGGATCGTCCAAAAACGCGGCGATCTGCTCGCAACGCTCGGGCGCACCGGGCAGAATGCAGTATTCGCCGATGTCACCCGGGGCAATGGGGACGTGAAACTGCTTTTGATCGGTCTTTAACATATCGTTCTCCTTCTTCCATCAACCGAAGGTGACGGAATAGCCAATATTCTTTTTGCAGCCCGGACGGAGACGGAACATATCGCTTCTCTGCTCAATGTCATCCACCTTACCGTCGTTGGACGGGAATCCGTACCAGGGCTCAACGCAGACGTACGGTGCGTCAAGCTTTGCCGCCTGCCAGAAGCCGACGTAATACATATCGGGATAATCCACTCTGACAAAGCGGTCGGTTTTGTCGCTCTTGAGCGTAACACCCTTTGCCATGCGGCTCACGAACACCGCCTCCTCGTCGAACAGGCTGTGCTGCAATCTCAAAATCTTGCCGTCCTCCAGCGTCATGCCGCGCTTTCTGCCCGAGAAATAAACGCCGCTGAGCAGCATCTCGTCGGGGCAGCACTCCTCGGAGAACTCCAGATAGTAGTCCTCAAACGCGCCCTTACCGTCAAGAGGAACGTTGAAGCCGGGATGTCCACCTGCCGCAACGGGAAGGATCTCGTCGCCCGTGTTGGTGATCTCATAGGTCGTGTGAAGCGTTTCACCCTCAAGGCGATAGACGATCGCCAGATGGAAATCAAACGGATAGATCGCCTTTGTCTCCTCGTTTGCGGGAAGAAGGAAGCGCACCTCGGTATCGCTGACCTGCTCTGCCGAAAGATCCATCTTGCGCACGAAGCCGTGACCGCCCATTTCGTAGGTCTTGCCGCGATAGGTGTATTTTCCCTCGTAGAAGCGTCCGCAGATCGGGAACATCATGGGCGCTCTCTCGCTCCAATACTTCGCGTCTCCCTGCCAGACGTATTCCACGTCTCCTCTTTTTGCGGAATAAAGCTCCGCGCCGAATGAATTGACCTGTACGGTCAGGACGTCGTTTTTGAGTGTGTAGATCATGTCATATTCCTCCTGATTTATCTGTAATATACATAGAAAACAATGATGGTGCGGACCTCGCCGCCTCTCTGAAGGTCGGGCGCGGTGATCACCACTCCGTCCTTGGAAAGCAGCTCCCAAGCCTCCATTTGCTCCACCTTGCAGCGAAAAATGATATCATTGGACGCAAACACCAGCAGCTCATCGTCGCGGATATTCAGTCCGCCGTTTTTGCCGATGACCTCATCCACGCCGTCGATCTTTTCGGTCACGTAGCGAATGTGATGCTTGCTCATCTGCTCCGCCATCGCCCAGCGGTATTGCTTGCTTTTCGGATCCTTGCTTTTGCGTTTGAAAAAGCCGAACATAAAGCTCCGTTCCTTTCTGAAATACTCTGTTTTTGACTGCTTCAGCCTACCGAAAACACGTTACGTCCCCAAAAGAAAGCACTTTGCCGCATCGTATTCCGCACGAAGCGTCTGCGCCTCCTTGGACTGCGGATCAAAGCCCGTCCGCTTCAGTGCGCGGAGCATGATGTTCTTCGGTGTTTCCTCGGGATCGATCAGCTCCAGTGCCGCCACGGTATAGCCGTTGCATTGCAGAAGCTTTAGGCGCAACGCGTCGGTTGCCGCATCGCACAGCTTTTGACGAAGCATGGAATGCTCGGTCACAAAGGATAAAGCCGCGCAGTTGATGCTGTGATTCAATTCGTGGTGACAGCACGGCGTGGACAGAATGACCTTGGCATTCCATTCCATCGCCTTCGCAAGCACCAGATCGGTTGCGGTGTCGCAGGCGTGAAGCGAGATCACAAGATCCACCTCTCCCCCCGCGTCATACTTTGCCACGTCGCCGCAAAGGAATTCCAAGCCGTCGAAATTCAACTGCTTTGCAACGCCGTTGCAGTATTCGATCACGTCGGGCTTTAAGTCCACGCCGCTCATGCGCACCGTTCTTCCGAGCACGTTCGCAAAGTAATGATACGCCGCAAAGGAAAGATAGCTCTTTCCGCAGCAGAGGTCGCAGATGCGAAGCGTTCCTTCCTTCGGAAGATGTGAAAGCCAGTCCCGTGTCAGCTCTAAAAAGCGGTTGATCTGACGGAACTTCGACTGCTTCTTATCCTTGATCCTGCCGCTTGCGTCACTCACGCCGAGCAGCTTCAAGAACGGCTCGTCGCCCTTCAATATATAATTTTTCTCTCGGTTGTTTCCGCCAATGTCCGCGCGGGAGACGTCCTGATCCCCCAAGGCGTGCAACAGCTTATCGCCGCCGATCAAGGTCACCTTTCCGCCCTTGGAGCGACGAAGCTCGCATTCTCCCGCGGTGGTCAACAGGTTGACCTGTCCGTGTCCGCGGATCAGCTCCGAAAACGCGTCCGCATCGGTGGGGGAAAGATTTTTGTGGATCGCCTTGTTGTCACGCAAAAAGATCTCCGCCTGTGCCGCAACCGTTCCCTTCATCGCACGCAAGGTCAGCACCGTTCTCACCGTTGCCGCATCACTCGGCTTGGAAAAGACCGCCTTCTTGAGCGCGCCCGACGATACGGCAAGTCGGATCAGCTCCAAAAGCCTCTCCTCCGCGCTCATTTGTCCTCTTCCTTTCCGCTCTCGCTCTCCTCGCCCTTCTTTTTCTTGGACGTTTTGGAAAAGCTCACCTTGGACTCCTTACCGTTCCAGAGCCGCTTGAGGTTTTCACGGTGCATGAATACCACGGCGAAGGTCGAAAGGATCGCCATGATCATGGGCCAGCCTCGGTTGTTCTCGTTGAAGGTGGAGAACGCATGGAGCAGGATGGGATAAAGGAACGCGCACATGACCGACGCCAAGGAAATATATCTCGTTCCCAGAACGATGATGATGTACGCCGCAAGAAGCACGAGGAAGGTCAACGGATCGGTCAGAAGCACGATCACGGTCAGGCAAGCGACGCCCTTTCCGCCCTTGAACTTATAATAGATCGGGAACATATGTCCGAAAATGACGAAAAATCCTGCCAATGCGCTTCCGGGCACACCCCATACGAATCCGCCGAAGAAGAACGCGACCGCCGCCTTTGCAAGGTCGGTCAGAAAGGTTGCCGCGGCTGCCCCTTTGCCGTAGGTTCGCAGCATATTGGTCGTTCCCGCGTTTCCGCTTCCGAAATTGCGGATGTCCTCATGATAAAAGATCTTGGAGATCAGGATCGCAGGATTGATGCTGCCCAAAAGATAAGGCACAATCATACAGGTCAACGCCGCGATCACCATACCGATCAGATAATTCTGACTCTGAATGATCCCCTCCGCGTTGATCCAACCGTTGCTCTCGGAGATCCATTGCAGCAAATTGATAAAGCGGACACCGCCTGCATTCATCGCTGTAATCATATTCCTCGTTACCTCCATGTTCATCAGAACAGCTCGATCAGCTCTTTGGTGCTCTTTGTGAAATCGTAGAAGCTACCGTCGGGACGGATGCAAGCCATGTCCTCGATGCGGCAGCCGTATTTTCCTTCCAGATAGATGCCCGGCTCAAAGGTCACGACGTGTCCTCTTTCCAGTCGGCTCTCGGGATTGACTCTGGAGGAAAGTCTCGGGTTTTCATGCACCAGCATTCCAACACCGTGTCCCAGAGAATGTCCGAACGCGCCCGCGTATTCGGGAACCGCGTCGATGATATCACGCGCCACACGGTCAAGAGAAGCGCACGAAACGCCCTCTGCCGCCGCAGCCAAAGCCGCCTGCTGCGCATTCAGAACGGTGTTATAAAGCTTTTTCAGCTCCGCGTCCGCCTTGCCGAGAACGACCGTACGCGTCATGTCCGCGCAGTAGCCGTCCACGCGCGCGCCGAAGTCCATCGTCAAAAAGCCCTTTTCCAGCTTCACTCTGCGCGGCACACCGTGGGGACGGGAGGAATTGGTTCCCGAAACCGCGATGGTATCAAACGCGACCGTCTCCGCGCCCAGCTTGCGCATATAGAATTCGATCTCCAGCGCGACCTCGATCTCGGTCATGTCGGGCTTGATCCACTCCAGAATATGGGAAAATGTCGCATCCGTGATCCGCTGCGCGCGCTCGATGATCGCAAGCTCGCCCTCGTCCTTTTTCTCACGGAGAGCGGAAAGGATCGCCGACGCGCCCTTCTTCACTTCAAACTCCTTCAGCTTCTCGCAATAGCTGTCGAACGCCGCGCAGGAAAGCGAATGCTCCTCGATCGCGACCGTCTTGCAGCCGTGATCGGAAAGCAGTCCCGCGGCGCACACGAGCAAGCCCTGCTCGGGCGTCAGAACGGTCAGCTCCGCGCTTGCCTGTGCCTTTGCCGCCTCAACGTAACGAAAATCGGTGAGCAGATAGGATTTCTCCTTCGTCACCAGCACAAGTCCGTCCTCAAACGGAAACTCGGAAAGATATCTTTGATTGATATGGTCGGAAACGATCGCCGCGTCGAACCCCGCACCTGCGAGCGCATCCTTGAAATTACTCAAACGAGACATATTTTTGATCTCCTTATTGGCATTTTTGATCTTATCCTTTATATTATAGCATAACTTTTTCAAAAAGTATAGATAATCTTGAAATTTTTTTCATTCCGTCGCGATTACGACAAAATCACCCCTTCCCCCTGCGGTATAATAGAGTCATCCATCCCACGTCCGAAAGGAGGCAACATGGAACAGGAGGTTTATATCGATCTCTATTTTCTCATCAACGCCTGCATGGACTTGCTTTGCATGATGCTCACCGCCGCTCTGCTGCACCGCTTTGTGCGGCGTTGGCGTGCCATTCTCGCGTCCGTCCTTGGCGGTGCTTACGCCGTGGCGGCACTGTTGCTCGGACTTGGCGGCGTGACGGGCTTTCTGCTCGACGCCTTTGTCGCCGTGCTGATGTGCGTCATCGGCTTTGCGGGAAAGCACCTGCCTCTTCGCCGTCTGCTGCAGACCGTCCCCGTTTATCTGCTCGTTTCCGTGCTTCTCGGCGGTGTCATGACCGCACTCTATGCCCTGCTCAACCGCCTGAACCTTCCGCTCGACGCGCTCCAAGGCGACGGGCTCTCGGTCTGGACGTTCGCCCTTCTGACCGCCGTCGCGGGCTTTGCCACCGCAAAGGGCGGTCGCTTCCTCGGCTTTTCCTCAAAAACGAAAAGCGTGATCCTTCACGTCACCCTGTTCGGAAAGGAGCACACCCTGCGCGCCCTGGTCGATTCGGGAAATCTTTTGCAGGACCCCTTGAGCGGAAAAAGCGTGATCGTTGCGGAAGTCGCCACCCTTCGCGCCGCGCTTCCGCCGTCTCTCTCCAAAGCATTGAACAGCAAGGACGTCTCCCTCTGGCTTTCGGATCAGACGTATGCCTCACGCCTTCGCCTCATCCCTACCCGTACCGCCTCGGGAAACGCGCTCCTTCCCGCGCTTCTCCCCGAGCGTCTCCGCATCACCGATCAGGACGCTACATACGATGCCGATCATCTCATCGCCCTTGCCCACCTTGGAGACTCCGCCAAGGGCTTCGATGCCCTCATCGGTTTGTAAGGCGCGTTTTTCGGATGCTTTGCGCAAACGGATTTTTCGAAAAACGCTTTTTATGAAAAAACACCATCAAGAAAGGAGTATCTATGGCAAAACAAGCATTATCACTCATGACGCGATTGCGGCTGTGGCTCACGAAAAAGCTGGCGCGCGCGGGCATCTTCTACATCAACGGCTCCGACGTGCTTCCCTCTCCGCTCTCTCCCGAGGAGGAAGCGGCGTGCATCGCAAACATTGCGGACGAGGATACGCGCGTGTTACTGGTGGAGCGCAATCTTCGTCTGGTCGTTTACATCGCCAAGCGGTTTGAAAACACGGGAACGGGCATTGAGGATCTGATCTCGATCGGAACGGTGGGACTGATGAAGGCGATCAACACCTTCCGCGCCGACAAAAACATCAAGCTGGCGACGTATGCCTCGCGTTGCATCGAGAACGAGATCCTGATGCATCTGCGCAAGCACGGTGGGCATCGGTGCGAGGTCTCGATCGACGAGCCGCTGAACGTGGACTGGGACGGCAACGAGCTTCTGCTCTCGGATATTCTCGGCAACATCGAGGACACCGTCTCCTATGAATTGGAGCAACGCGAGGAAAAGCGCGCGGTACGGGACGCGGTGGCGTGTCTTGCGCCGAGAGAGCGAGAGCTGATCGAGCTTCGGTACGGCTTGAGCGGCGGAGAGAAAATGACACAAAAGGAGGTTGCCGATCTGCTCGGCATCTCACAGTCTTACATCTCCCGTCTGGAAAAGCGTATCCTTTCACATCTGCGTGAAGAGATCAAAGGAAAAATATAAGAAAAAATTCTCCCTTTCGTCAATGAACTGCCCCAAATTGTGCGGACAGTACAAAAAGCCCCTTGTGGGTAGTATATTTAATAATTAAGCAACGAA
>JAZNXP010000048.1:0-4948 GCA_045593965.1 Eubacteriales bacterium
GCATTTCATATAGCGCGTTCTGCCCATGTGCATTGCCATAAAGACGCTGCCGTATGCGGGAATATATTTGTGTCCGCATTTTTTACATTCATAGTATCCTGCCGTTTGCTCGATCTTGATCATGAACGGTGTCGCGATCAAAAGCGGAACGAGACCGATCAGAATGAGAACGATCCTCAGCCATTCTTCCATTTGCACGAATGAAGCGACCATCACCAACGCGAGCATAATGGCAATACAGAGCACACCGACAAGGATCTCCAAAAACAGCAAGCGCTTATCAGCCTCTTGCTTCTGCTTCGTCAGCTCCAGCAGGTTATCTTCTAATTTTTTGTTGTAATTTTCCATTGAAACTACCTCCCCACAAAGTAAATCGTTTACGTTGATGTTCAACGCTCGGCACAATTCCAGCATGATCGAGGAATCGGGCATCGACCTTCCGTTTTCCCATTTGGAAACGGCTCTGTCGGTGATGTTGAGTCGCTCTGCAAGCTGCATTTGTGTCAGTCCTGTTTTCTTTCGGCATTCCGCAATAAATTTGCCGATCTTAATTTGATCCATCCAAGTCCCTCCTTTCGCATTCAGTATAAAGGATTTTTGGGGTGAAGTCCACACACCGGGGGTTGAATGGGGAGAACTCAACCAACGGTAGACGTACTGACATAGGTTATATCACATTTTTTGATCAAAGTCAAGGGTTGAAAATAAAAAAATCAAAAAGATGTTGACAAGTCAACATTTGTGTGGTATAATACCAAGCGGTAACAGATAAGATATAGGGAGGAGAAGAATGGAGGAGATCAGATTTACCCGATTTGCGCTCTTACTTGGAGGACTTCAGAAGTGCTTGCAAAAGGTCAAGCTTGTCAACGCCGCCGAGGTTGGGCTGAAGGGCGTGCATATGCTGTGGCTCTACGAGCTTTCCCAGCATCCCGAGGGGATGAGCGCGAGTGAGCTCGCGGCGGATAGCTCGATCGACCGCTCCCTGATCTCACGCGAGATCAACGTCCTGGAAAAAGAGGGCTACATCAGCTTTGACGGTATGGGAGATAAGCATCGGTATAACTGTAAGATCCGCCTGACCGAGCGCGGAGAGGAATTGGCAGCTCGCATCGGACTTGCGGGCTTGCACATTCAGGAGCGGATCGGAGAAGGCATTTCGGAAGAGGATCTGCAGACCTTTTATCGGACGTTTGAAGCATTGCACAAAAACTTTGTACAACTCTTGGAGGAGGAGCCCGAGCCTGTTTTGAGCGAGGTTTCCAAGGCTACCAATCAAAAAATCAATTCGGAGGCTAAAAAATGAAAAATTATCCGTTGAATAAAGCACCGCTTTACATTACCTTCCGCGAGCTCGTGGAGGATATCGCAAAAAAACACGGCGAGAATACGGCGTATTCCTTCCGTCATAAGCCGAGCGACGAGGAAGCGACCAAGATCTCGTTCGCGCAGCTGGCAGAGGACGTTCGCTGTCTTTCCACCGCAATCTGTGAAAGAGGCTTGCAGACCTCTCACGTTGCGCTGATCGGAAAGCTGACCTATCCGTGGGTGTGTACCTATCTTTCTCTTCTGACCATCGGCGCCGTCGTCGTTCCGTTGGATGCGGAATGGACGGGAGAGGATCTGGTGGATACCCTGCAAAGAGGCGACTGCAGCGCATTGTTCTGCTCGTCCGACGTTCTGAAAAACAAGATCGACCCCGTCTATAAGAGAAAGAAGCTTGCCTTGATCTGCGAGCTGGACGGTGAGGAGGGTGACGACGTCTTTTCCGCTCTGCTGGAGGAGGGACGCGCGCTCCGCGAGGCGGGAGACCGCAGATACGAGACGACGCGCGTCAATCCCGACGGACTTTCCATGCTGGCGTTCACCTCGGGTACGACGGGCAAGGGAAAGGGTGTTATGCTGTCGCAGACCGCGATCCTCTCGGACGTATGGGGCGGCTTGAGCCTGATCACGCTGTATAAAAAGACCGTCGCTTTGCTTCCGCCGCACCACACCTTCGGAAGCAACCTCAATCTGGTGGCACATCTGGTGTACGGAACCGAGGTATACCTTTCCTCGGGCATCCGCTATCTGCTCCGCGAGCTGAAGGAGCAAAAGCCCCAGCATATGGCACTGGTGCCGCTGTTCCTGGAAAGCTTCCAGCGCAAGATCATAGAGGGCATCAAGGAAAAGAAGATGGACAAGGATTTTGCCCGCTTTGTTAAGTTGAGCAATTCCATGAGAAAAACGGGCATCGATATGCGCCGCAAGTTCTTCAAGGGCATTCTCAACACCTTTGGCGGAGAGCTTCGCATGGTCGTATGCGGAGGTGCGCCGTTGAGTCCGTCTCTGATCGAATTTTTCGATAACATCGGCATCACCGTTCTCAACGGCTACGGCATTACCGAATGCGCTCCCGTGCTTGCGGTCAACCGCAATCTGCAGCAAAAGGCGGGAAGCGTGGGACAGTCCTTGCCCAATGACACCATCAAGATCCGTGAGCCCGACGAAAAGGGAGAAGGCGAGATCTGCGTCAAGGGTCCCAACGTCATGATGGGCTATTACAAGGATGAAGAAGCGACCGTTTCCGCGTTTGACGAGGACGGCTACTTCCGTACGGGTGATATCGGAAAGCTGGATGGCGACGGATGGCTCTATATTACGGGAAGAGCGAAGAACATCATCATTCTTTCCAACGGCAAGAACGTGTATCCCGAGGAGATCGAGGCAGCGTTTGCGGGCATTGCGGGCATTTCCGAGATCGTTGTTTACGAGGGCGTGAGCGCGAGAGGAAACGCGCATAACACCATCGTGGCGGAGATCTTCCCGACGGAGGAGTATCTGGAAATGGGCGTTGAGAAGGCGCATGAATACTTCCATAAATTCGTGCAGGACTATAACCGTACCGCCGTTCCTTATAAGAAGGTCGGCTTGCTCAAGATCCGCTCGGAGGACTTCCCGAAGAACACCTTGAGAAAAATCGTTCGCTTCAAGATCGACAGAACCATTGATTGATAAAAGAACCCACGCGTTACGGAGCATGCCGTAACGCGTGGGGATTTTTTTGAAAGCGGCGTTTGCGAAAAAAAGGCTTCTTGCGCTTGCCGCTTTCGTTCTTGAGCTTTTATTTCAGAATTTTGTGAAGCTGCTCCAGGGCATCGGCGTAGTCGTCAAAGCTGATGACGTAATCGCAAAGAGCGGCGTTCTTTTCTACGTATTCAAGGGCGACCAAACGGTTCACCTTGTCCTCAACGGAGGAATTCTTCCGAAGGATATTTGCCATCAACGCTTTCTTTTCTCGCTTGATGAACACGGTGGTCACATTCTTGAAATGGGTTTTTAAGGACATCGCTCCACAGATGTCCATCGTTGTCAGAACGCGCTTGCCGCTTTCCAGAATTCGCTGAATGTCCTCTTTTTTGGAGCCGTAGCCGTGACCTGCGTACATGGTCGATTGGAATATTTCGCCGCTGTCGCACATGGCTCTGAATTCATCAACCGAAACGTAATTATACCATTGGTTGTCCTCGATCGCCGTGGTGTCCCTGGTCGTGTAGCTGGGAAGCTTCTCATAATGATCGTTCTGCGCGAGGAAATTGGTCGCGAGCTTGGATTTTCCGCTGCTGGAGGGACCGACCAAAACGACGATGCTCGAGCGTTTGAGTGCCTGTGAGCTTGGCTTGGCGGAGTAGCTTTCGGCAATGATCTCCACGATCTTCAAAAATTCGTCGTAATGATTGACCGCCAGCATTCCCGTCGCCTCCTGATTCCAGGGACGGCGCATCAGAACAGGGTATTTCGCGTTCGAGGTCAGAATGTTGTGGAGCGCGTCGTCAAAGAGAATGTCCGTGTGGATGTTCTCCTTTCGCGCACCCATATAAATGTGATCCGCGGGGATCTCGGGAAATTCCTCCATGATTCTTTGCGCGCGAATGCCCATGAACTGCGGCGGCACGGCGGTGCAGATAAACACCTCCGTCATTTCGCTCAGCTTGCGCACGAACTCCTTGGCACCCTCGTAAACGGGCTGCGTGCGGTAAAATTCGGGATCGTTGAAATAGGGATAAATGCTGTCCACGCGCGTTCCGATGCGCCCCCAGCGATCCTTTTCATAGATGGTGATCGGAGGATCGAATTTGTATTTTTCGTTTGCGAGCCGAATTGCGTAGCTCGTGCATTCCATCAGAAGGTCGTCAATATCCAACGCCGTGGATAGCTTATATTTTCTTGTCATCATTTTTTCACTTCCTTTTTTATGTGGTTTTGAGATGGGTTGTATCTTGAATTTTGAGGAAAGGGACGAATAAAGCCGTGTGAAGCAGCGTCTTTTTTTCAAAGCCTCGGTTGATCAAAAAAGCACCCCCACGTGTTTGATACAGAAACACGCAAAGATGCACGAGGATTGAAATGGAATAATAGTATATCATATTTTCATAAAAAGTCAAGTGTTTTTTGAAAAAAATAGTTGATTTTTAATAAAAATATGCGGTGAGGTATGTGATGATGCATCGCCTGCGGCGATATGATGCATTTGCTTCGCAAATATGATGTTGCCCCACTGCGTTCCGCAATGATGCGATGTTTGCTATTATGTGCCGTCAGGCACACATCATTAGGCAAAGCCGTCATCATTGGCGTAGCCAACATCATTTGCCGAAGGCAAACATCATTCAAAAAACGCACCTTTGTAACAAGACAAAGGTGCATTTTTTGTTGGTGGGCCATCAAGGACTCAGAACAAGGCTCGCTGCGCTCGCCGCACTTGTGAGCGCATGAAGTTTGTACAAATATTTCAGCTTTTGTTTGCGCTCACGCAAGCTTCTCGTAACCATGATCGTCACAAAAGGAAGCAGCACCCACAAGGGGTGCTGCTTCCTTTTGGTGGACTAACTCGGGAGCGAAACGAACCACCTATATCATCGGATAATTGATCCAGATCGGAAAGCATTTCAATATGGGAGACTTT
>JAZNXP010000049.1:0-29289 GCA_045593965.1 Eubacteriales bacterium
TGGTCCTTATATTTTGAGGAATGGATCAACGTCTGCAATTCCTGCTTTTGCTGTTCAAGCGCCTCCAACGCATCTCCGACAGCCGTGTTGCTTTGCAATAGAAGCTGATATTGCTCGTAATCCCGAAGCAACGCTTCAACAGCCTCTCCCGAGCCGAGCAATTCATTCAATTCCTCTCTCGTTTCGATCAAACCGTCCAGAATCTTCTCCAGCTCCTTTTCCACTTCCCTCAATGCGTTCACACGCATCAGGCTATTTGCAAACACGCCGATGGAGACCACGACCAGAAGTCCGATGAGTATCTTTACCAGGATCGACAGGCTGAATTGCTTCTTTTTTCCCTTTTCCATAAAAGCTTCCCCTTTTCAACTTCCGTTTTTGATCCTTTGGCAACGCATAAGGTAACATTCCAAATGCGTTCTCGTTTAGTTTTGACAGCTGCTGCACCGTATAACGCTTTCGCAGGCTTTTTTGTCTCTTTTTTTGTATGCGCTCCGATAAGATCGTGCAAATGCGCTTGATCAGGCGCGCAAGCCACCTCCACGGAAGCGTGAAAAAGAAGAACAAATACCGAACAAAGATCTCGATGCCATACGCAATCGCCTCCGAAAAAAGCATTACGATGCGCCCCAGCGTTACTCTGTAAAGTAAAAATCCGCCCCCGACACAAAATGTCGCGGACAGTCGGAATTTCCCGCTATTGACTTCATAGAATAAAAGAACCAGCGATATTCCGCAGAATACACAAAAAATGAAATCCTGCAAAAAAATGACCAGCCCGAGAAGTCTGCTCTCGCGTCTCTCACCCCGTTTGGGTAAAAGCGGGAAGGAAATATTGCGAAGTCTTTTTGCCATGCGGCGACTGTAATGGACGCCCAAAAAGACACGCGTAATACGAAAAACGTCATAGATCATTCCCAGCCCTGCGCCAAGCAAAAAAGCGCACAGAAAAAGGAGCGCGAGCTCGGCTTGCGATATACTCATATCCGCTTACCGAAACAGTTTCCCGAAGAAACCGCCCTTTCCCGACTCGGAATCCGTTATTTCGTAATACGTAATGGAATCCACCTTGCCGTCCAAGGTGACGATCCCCTGCTCGATGCTCAATACGTGAATGTGAAGAGAGGCACCCTCTACCGAAAGATTTCCGCAAAGGGTGCGCAAGGTAACACTCTCTTCATCAAAGCTGACCACATCGGTCACTCCCCGTACCTCCATGCTTGCTCTGCCAAGCAGAGTGATCTGATGCGCGGTACGATTTCCTTTTGCCGTATCCGTATTCATTGCACAAACCTCCATACGTTGATTTGCTACAATTTATGCACGGAACGCCAAGATTATGCGGTCATGACCCCAAGCTTATTCTATGACCTCGTAAAGCTCGGAGGCCTCGGCCTTGGAAGTAAACTCGCGAACGCTTCGAACTCGAACCTTTAAGGTTCTTTGCCCGAATGTAATTTCCAAGATATCCCCTTCTTTGACATCGTAAGAAGCTTTTGCAAGTCTGCCGTTGACCGTTACATGCTCGGCATCACAAGCATCGTTTGCAACGGTTCTTCTTTTGATAATGCGGGATACCTTCAGAAATTTGTCAAGTCTCATGCGTTCAGCTTGTCCTTCATAGCCTTGCTGACGCTGAAGGTCAGACGACGGCTTGCCGGGATCTCAACCGGCTCATTGGTTCTGGGGTTGCGACGGGTTCTTGCGCCCTGCTGCTTGACGGCAAATCCGCCAAAGCCGGAAATCTGTACGCTTTCACCCTCAACGAGGGTATCCTCGATTGCCTTGAGAAGAGCATCGTATGCTTCGTTCAAAGCCTTCTTGGTCATACCGGTTTCTTTTGCTGCGCGTTCGATCAACTGTTTCTTTGTCATTTTGCGTTTCCTCCGTTATTTTTAAATGGGGATGCCTCTATTATTGTACCACATTATTTTCCACTCTGCAATAGTTTTTTTCATACTTTTCCAAAAAAAGTGCATTTTTTCCGCTTTTTTTGTGAAAAATTCAGTTTTTTCGCTCCACTTCGGCAATCAAACGGTCGGTTGCATCGGACAGAGCGTGCTCCGCATCCACCTCGGATAGCTGTGCCAGCTGTGCCACGGTCAAAAGCAGGTCTCCGATCGTCTCATGGTCGATCGACTCCTGATGTAATCTTTGCTGATCCAAAGCGAGCTTTTCCAGCAATTCCTCCTGCGTAACTCCCGTTGTTTTGCCTGCTTTTTTGGAGACCTTGGAAGCGCGCATCAGGGCGGGCAGCATCGGCGGAATTGCCTTCAAACGCTCCACCAACGTGTTTCTTTGCTTTTCCTCGGTCTTGATCGCCTCCCAGTTGGAAAGCACCTCCCGACTGTTTTCTACCTCGACCGTTCCGAAAACGTGCGGATGTCGGTGGATCATCTTTTTGCAGATGTCATTGACGACCTCGTCCATGCAAAACGTTCCCTTCTCCTCCTCGATTTGAGAATGGAATACGATCTGGAACAAAAGATCCCCCAGCTCCTCCTGCAATAAAATGGCATTTTCCGTATCGATCGCCTCGATCACCTCATATGCCTCCTCGATCAGCGAGGAACGGATGCTGTGGTGATCCTGCTCTCTGTCCCAAGGGCAGCCCTCCTCGGATCTTAAAATCCGCATCACGTCACGCAGGTCCGTAATGTCATAGTTTTCCTTTCCCATTAATTCTTTGATACGTTCTTTCGTGGTCATAACAACACTTCCTTGATTTTATTGATATTGAGAATTTATTCTGTTTTCTTTAAAAGCCCGACACGTACGAGCAGCTTTGCCAGTTGTTTTCCCATCGGCATCTCGCCAACGTCCTCTGCCGTAAGGATACCGAATCGACAGTAAAAGATCACGCACAGCAAAACGGCAAGCAGAATTGCCGTCAAGGTAAGCCACGTATGCTCTCCAAAGCGGTACGTTCCATACGCATATGCGCCGTAAGAAATGCCAATCGCGGCGGCAGATGCCAACAACGGATGAACGAACAATTCCCGTACGGAGGGTGAGCGACACAGACGTGAAACGAGCATCATATTCCATACAACGATCGTCGCATTGCAGAAAAACGTACTGATCGGTGCGCCTGCAAGTGCGATGCTTGGATTTCCGATGAGCAGATAAGCGATCAGAACCTTGACTGCCGCTCCCACCGCCAAGATCAGGATCGGGCGGTTGACGATACGGTAAGCGTGAAGCACCGAATTCGTCGCTGTGATCATGCAGGAAAGAAACACCGAAATACCAAGATAAGAGAGCAACGGCGCGGCAATGGAGACTGCTGTCGGATCGGATCGGAACAGCAGCATTAAGATCGGTCTTGCGAATGCGGTCAGTCCCAAGGAGGCGGGAATCGCAAACAGAGCCGTCAGTTGATACGAAAGCCGCACCATCTGCGCTTGCTTCTCTGTATCCTTCGCCGCGATCGCAGCGGAGAGCATGGGAACAAGCGGCAAGGCTACTCCGTTGACCAGCGCGGGCAAGAGCCCAAACACCGAAAGCGCAAGCGTTGTATAGCTTCCGTATGCTTCATTCGCCAAGGCTTCCGTATAGCCGATCGCCTGCAAGCGGCGTAGGATCATCGTCATGTCGATCAATTTTGTAAGGCTGACCAAGGATGCTCCCAACGTCATAGGAATGGAGAGCTTTGCAAGATGCCTCCAAATTTCCCGATAGGAGATCTGCTCTCCGTCCAAAGCTAACGTTCGTCCTTTCTGTTTCGCCCCAAATCGAATCTTCTCAAGGATGAGATAGACAGTTGATATCGCAGTTCCGAGTGTCAGGCCCATACCGGCAAACGCGGCAACGGTCGCGGTGTCATATCCGCGTGATAAAGCAAAACGTGCGAGAAGCAAGCCGAAGATCAACTTTCCCACCGATTCCAGAATCTGCGAGATCGCGGTCGGAAGCATTTTTTGATACCCTTGAAAGTACCCCCGAAGAGCCGAGGAAATGCACACGAATAAAACCGTCGGTGCGATGGAAAGAATACACGCGTATGCGTGCTCACTTTTGAGCAGACGGCAAAACGCGCGCGCAAAGATCAGCATCGCGCCGCTTCCGAGTACGCCAATGAGCAAAAGGACAGTGAGAGCACCTCTGTAGATCCGTTCTGCCTGTCCCTCTTTTCCTTTTGCAAGCGCGGCGGAGATCAGCACCGAGATCGCAACGGGTAAGCCCGCTGTTGAGATCACGCAGAACAGCGCGTAGATCTCGTATGCGGAATTGAAATATCCCATGCCCACCGATCCGAGATAGGTAAGCATGGGGATCTTATAAAATAAGCCGATGACCTTAACGATGGCAGTGGAAAGCGTCAGGAGCAACACTCCCGAAAACAACGTTTTTTTCACTTGCTTCTGTGACGCTTCCGCCATATCCGATCACCGCCGTTTACTCAAAGTAATGAGCAAACACCTCACGACTTTCAAAACGGAGACGCTCCTCATCAATAGAAGTATACTCTCCATTGCGGTAAAGTATGCGTCCGTCAACCATGGTCATCTGTACGTCCGAGCTATCCGCGCTGTAAAGCAGAAGCGCGTATTCGTCAAAGCAGGGCATATTATGAATAGAATTTCGATCGATCAGGACCAGATCCGCGCGGTTTCCGACAGCGATCGTTCCGCAATCCGCTCTTCCCTGCGCCCGTGCGCCATTGACCGTTGCAAGCGGAAGCATTTCCTTTGCCACCGTGATCGCAGGATCTCTTTGCACACCCTTATGCAGGATCGCTGCCGTTTGCAATTCACGCAGCATATCCAAGCGGTTATTGGAAGCAACGCCGTCGGTACCGATGCCGACGTTGATGCCCGCATCCAGCATTTTGCGCAACGGCATCACACCGCTTCCAAGCTTGAGGTTGCTGACGGGATTGTGCGCCACGGTAACGCCCTTTGCGGCAAGAATGGCTCTGTCATCATCATCGACCCATACGCAATGCGCCGCAGTGGTAGGTGTGTCAAATACGCCCAGATCCGCGAAGAAGCGCGTCGGTGTTTTTCCATGACGGGCAATGCATTCTCCGTGCTCCTTTTCGGTTTCGGAAAGATGCAACTGCATACCGAGCCCATGCTCCACGGCATAACGTCCCACGTATTCGCAAGCGCGCGGCACGTTGGTATATTCCGCGTGCAAGGAAAGATCGATCTTCAGTCTTCCGTCCCCTGCACCGTGGTAACGGTTCACAACGTCAAGCGCTTCCGCAAGACGCGCGTCCTTCGTCATATCGATATCGGGGTCAAAGGATACCAGAGAACGTGAAAGATTTGCCTTGATGCCCGTTTCCAGCACCGCCTCGGCAACCGCGTCCACGAACATATACATATCCGAAAAGGATGCCGTACCCGTGCGAAGCATTTCCGCGATGGCAAGCTTGGATGCCACGTGAACGCTTTGATAGGTCAAACGCTCCTCTGCGGGAAAAATCCGCTCCTCCAGCCAACGCTGCAGCGGAAGATCCTCGCCGTAGCCGCGGAAGAGTGTCATCGCGGCATGGCAATGGGTATTGTAAAATGCGGGAATGAGCAAATTTCCTTTGCAGTCCACAACGTCTCCCGTCGTTCCCTCGGGAAGCGTCTCTCCAATATAGGTGATCTTACAATCCTCAACGATCAGAGATACGGGACGGCTCTCAAAGCCGTATTCGGGCAGAAGCGTTGCATTTTTTAAAATCGTTTTCATTATATAAATTCCTTATAGAGTGAATTTTGTGTAATATAAGAAGATGCGATCGCATCAATGGACTCTGTTTTTTTCAAGATCTCCCGTGCCGTTTCAATATAAGGACCGTCCGACGGATAAGAGCGAAGCAGCTCCTCAAGATACGGCTTGAGCATACCGATCTCGTATGCCATGGCAGAATCCAGATATTCATCACACGTGTGCGCGTACGGGAAAATATTGAGCTCCTCGTTTTTTCTCACGCTCTGCCAAAGCTTGAGCGAAAAGGCAACCTTGGAGGAACGGTAGATCGCGTCACGCACCAAACGCCGCATCAGGCGAATGTCGTTCGGCTCAAATCGCTCTCCTCCGACCTCGATCGCCGACAACGGACAGATGTAAATGCTCGTGTACCGTTCTCCCTCCAAAAGCGCACGCACCTTTGGATAAAGGATCTGGATGCCTTCAAAGAGGAATACATCATTTTCCTTCGGGATCAACAGCTCTCCCTCGGTTCTCTTTCCCGTATGAAAATCGAACTTCGGCATTTGCGTTGCCTTGCACGACAGTAAGCTTTCCGTCTTTTCGCGCAAGAGATCCACGTCAATGGTATCCTCCGAGTCAAAATCGATCTCGACGTTGGGATCATTCGCCACCCTCGCGTGGAGATAGGAGGTATCGTAATAGAAATCGTCGATCGATACGACGTGTACCTCTTTTCCGCTCTCCTCAAGAATTTGCGTCAGCTTATGTGCCGCAGTCGTCTTTCCCGAGCAGGTCGGTCCCGTAAGCCCGATGAACTTCAAATTCGGAGCGCTCGCGACACGTCGCGCGACGTCCTCCATTCGGGCTTCCAGATCATTGTCACAGGACATGACAAGCTGTCTCTTTTCTTCCTCCGTAACGCAATTCGGAACCTTGATCGTTTGCAGATTGGGCTTCATCATATACTCCTTTCCGTGAAAGAAGCACTGCCTTACCCTTGCAACAACCCGTGTTCCCGATAAAACCGCTCAACTGCGGCAATCTTTTCATCGGTGCTTTCATCGCGCAAGTATTCGTACGGATACTTCGGATAGAACAGTCTTTCGATGATGGGCTTTCCTCCGTTCGAGGGATGATAATCCACCATTTTCGTAACCGCTCCCGCGCCGATGGCAAAAACAGAATGTACTTCTTCCATCATATAAACATTATAACGACCCTCGGCACCCGCGACGGCAAAGCCGACGTTTTCATAGTTGCCGACGGTATTCTTTTGCCGATACATATAGTACGGCAAGTACCCTTCTTCCTGCGCCTTGAGTTGCGAATAATCCACGCATTTGCCCGCATCCCCTCCGCGGAGTGAATAAACAGGCGTGCCTTGACGTAAAATATCCGCCGCTTTTTTGACACAGAAGGTATGTACAGTAATATTCTCGGGACGCAATGCCAGAACCTTATCAAAGCTTGCCGAGAAGGTTTTGAAGGTATCCCCGGGCAGACCGACGATCAGGTCGGTATTGATATATGGGATACCCGATCCGCGCGCGATCTCAAACGCGCGGTAAAAGTCCTCTACGTTGTGATTTCTGCCGATCCCCTGCAAAACCGAGTCACACAGTGACTGTGCGTTCACACAAACGCGCGTCACGCCGTATTCCTTGGCAACCGCGAATTTTTCGGCGGTAATGGTATCGGGACGTCCCGATTCCAGAGTGTATTCCTCCAAAGAGGAAACATCCACGCATTCCGCGATCTTGCCAAGCAAAAAACGCAGTTGATCGGCAGTCAGGATCGTGGGAGTGCCGCCTCCGATGTAGATCGTGCGAAGCTTGAGTCCCAGCTCACTGATCTTGCGGCAAGTTTTTTCCAGATCGTCTGCCAGATGCAACAGATACGTCGGGATCAGATCCAGAAGCTTCGGGGTTGTATATGAAACAAACGAACAATATGAGCATTTTGAGGGGCAGAACGGAATGGCTATATAAAGACTGCAATCCCTTCCCTCTGGCGTTCCGATGATCTTTTGCTCATTGAGTGCCACCTCGGTCGCCAGGGTCGCCTTTTTGGGAATGACGAAATAATCCGACGTCAGAATGCGCTTGACACGGGTCTTGCTCATGCCCTTCTGCAAAAGCTCGGTCGCCACCTTTGAGGGGCGCACACCTGTCAGCATTCCCCAAGACGGGCGATATCCCAAAAGCTCTCCGCAAGCGGCGACGATCGCCTCTCCGCAAACGAGCTTGGAGATCTTCTCCGCGCTCTCATCCTCGGAAAACGCGTGGAATTTCTCGGCACTTGCGGTATTGCCTTCAAAGCTGACCGTCACCGCCGCCCAAAGTCCGTCGGCATCCTCCTTCAGCGTCAAGGACAGCTCGGGTGCCTCGGGATCACTCTGCGCGTCGGCACCGAATTTTGCTCCCGGGAAAAAGATCATGCAAAGCGTTTGCACATAATATACGTTGATGTTACCGTTCAATATCAGCTTCATACTCAAAATCCTTACTTTTTCTTTTTCAAGACTTCACTGTCCATCACGATGGTCACAGGTCCGTCGTTGAGGAGCGAAACCTCCATATGCGCACCGAAAACACCGCTTTCGACGCGTTTTACCTGTCCACGAGCCAGTTCTTTGAAATATTCGTATAGGCGTGTTGCTTCTTCAACAGGAGCGGATTCCAAAAAATCGGGACGGTTGCCGTGTCTGTAATTTGCCATCAGCGTAAATTGAGAGATCACGAGCATCTCACCGTCAACATCCTTGATCGAACGGTTCATCTTGCCGTTTTCATCGGTAAAAATACGCAAATTCACAATCTTTTGGCAGAGCAACTCCGCGTCCAGCTCGGTATCCCCCTTGGCAACACCGAGCAGGATCATATAGCCCTTCTGACAGCTGCCCGTCACCTCTCCGTCCACCGTGACGGATGCGTGCGCGACGCGTTGGATCACTGCTTTCATGTCTTTATCCTTCCCGTAAGACCCTTGCGGATCTCTTTGTTATTTTATGAAAATCCTCTGGAAATGTTATTCACACCGTTGAGCGAACGCAGGCGCGACACGATGGAATTATAATGATCAATGTTACGGCAACCGATCTTCATGCTGATGATGCGTCTGCCGTCGTTTCTTTCTGCCACGCTGACCTGAATGATCGAGACCTTCATGTCTGCAAGTGCCACCGTAATATCGGCAAGCATTCCGATACGGTCGTCCGCGTGGATCTGCAAAAGCGCTTCGTAGATGCTGTGTCCGCTTCCGTTTTCCTCGGCAAGCTCCCAATGCGCTTCCTTCCATCTGTCCGCATTCTCGGGAATGTGACGCCCTTGCAGAACGTTGGGACAGTCCATCTTATGAATGGAGATGCCAAATCCCTTGGTAACGAATCCGATCACGGGATCCCCGGGGAGCGGATTGCAGCACTTTGCGAATTTGACCATGCAGCCAGCTTCTCCGTCCACGACGATGCCGCCGTTGGATTTGATGCGCTTTGATGTTGCTGCCGTGATCGTTTGCGTCGGCAGCTCTTCCTTATCGGGAACAGCCGTTACCTCGGGCTTGATCGTGCGGTCACACTCGTCCTGCAAGCGCTTGAGCACCTTTGCCATTGACAGTCCACCATAGCCGATCGCGCAGTAGAAATCCTCGCTCGAGCTGAATCCAAGGCGCGCACTGACGTTCTGAATCACGCTGTCCTTTTGCGCGTCGGTCGCGTTTTTTGCGTATTTCTTCAGCTCCGCATCGATCATGGAGCGACCGAGAACAATATTATCCGCTCGCTTCTCCTTTTTGAACCACGCTCTGATCTTGGAGCGCGCGGAGCTTGTTTTGACGATATTTAACCAATCTCGGCTCGGTCCCTTTGAGGATGACGACGTCAGGATCTCCACGATCTCGCCGTTCTCCAGAGTCCTGTCGATCGGAACGATCATTCCGTTGATCTTACCGCCGATCATGCGGTCTCCCACCCCCGAGTGGATCGCGTACGCAAAGTCGATCACGTTTGCACCGCTCGGCAAAGCGATCACGTCTCCCTTTGGCGTAAACACGAATACCTCATCATGGAAAATGTCGGTCTTGAGCGCGTTCATGAATTCGTCGGGATCGCGCTGCTCGTCCTCTGTTTCAATCAGACGGGCAACCCATTCCAGACGCTTATCCATTTCCTCCTTCGAGGATGCGCCCGATTTATACTTCCAGTGCGCGGCGATACCGTATTCCGCAACGTGGTGCATATCCCAGGTACGGATCTGTACCTCAAACGGAATTCCCGCGCGACCGATGACAGTTGTATGCAACGAACGGTACATATTCGGCTTTGGCGTGGAGATATAGTCCTTGAAGCGTCCCGGGATCGAATTGAACATCTCGTGGATCAGACCGAGAGCGGTATAACATTCCAGCTCGTTATCCACGATGATGCGCAGTGCGTAAAAGTCATAGATCTGATCGAAGGACTTATTCTGATTATACATCTTCTTGTAGATCGAATAAACAGATTTGATACGTCCCTCGAGCGAAAAATGAATGTGATTCTCGCGTAGCTTTTTATCGATCTCGGATCGGATCTGCTCGATAAATCCGACCGTTTCGCCGTACTTGTTTTCAATGTATTCCTGAACCTCGGCGTATCCGATGGGATCAAGGAACTGCATTCCGAGATTTTCAAGCTCCTGCTTGATCCTCTGCATACCGAGGCGGTGCGCCAGCGGCGCGTAAACGTGCATCGTTTCAAGCGCGGTGATGCGTCTCTTTTGATCGGGCTTTACCGACAGCGTGCGCATATTGTGCAGTCGATCGCAAAGCTTGATGAAGATCACACGGATATCCTTGGACATCGCAAGAAGCATCTTTCGCAGATTTTCGATCTGTACCTCTTCCTTATCCTCGACCGAGAGCTTGACCACGATCTTCGTCAATCCGTCAACAAGCATCGCCACGTCTCTTCCAAAGCGTTTTTCAAGCTCCTTCAGATCCGTACGGTCCGAGCAATCCTCGACCGTATCGTGCAGCAATGCCGCACAGATCGAATCCGTGTCCAGCTCCAAGCCCGCCACGATCTCCGCAACGGCGACGGGATGCGAGATGTACGCATCTCCGCTCACGCGGAACTGTCCCTCGTGCAGATCTCTTGCGTATTCATACGCCGCCACGATCTTTTCGATATTGTATTTTTTACCTGTTGCCTTTAAGATGTCCAACAAACGTCGGATATCCACATTGGCATTCATATCAGACTCTTTCATGAGGTTGCCTTTCCACCGAGGAAGGGTCAACCCTCTCTCTCCTCGGTATGCTCGTCATTCCTTCGCATTTGCGATTTCAAACGATGCAGAATGGATGATTTTTCGATATTGGTCTTGGTTGTGTGAAAATAGAATTCAAACAGATAACGGTCATCGCAGACCTCCGTGATCCCACAGATCTGCAGCTCCTGCATGATCCGCAGAATGAATTTTGCCTTCGCGTACGTCAGCGTCCGCGCGCCGTTTTCTTTCATCAGTCCCAAGATCCGTCGCATGGGGAACACGGAATGCCCCGCGCGGAATTCCCTGCGCAAAACGGTATAGAAGAGTGCCATATCGTCCCTTGTCGGGAGAATGTTTTCGCTTTCCGCATAATCGCTCCCCGCGCGAATTTCTTCATATCTTGCGCGCTCTTCTTCATACGCCACGTTTGCAGCCGCGTTGAAGCGAATGTCCTGCAGCAGCATCTGAAGCGTTACTTCGTTCTGGAATTCATTGACGTTCAATTGGAACAAAACGTCAACGATATCTCCTACGTCAAACTCCAGATCAGGTGCTTTTCGGTTGAACCAAACCGCGCTCATCTGGCGTCCGTCCTTTTCGATGATCAGCTTGGTGTGCTTTCCTCCGCCCATGGGGATCACGCGAAGAACGCGCGCACCTTGCAGAAGCAGATTGGGAACCGTGTTTGCAACGCCAAACGGCTCCAGCATGGAAATTTCCTGCGCAAGCGTCATGTTGAGATCCTTCATCTCGACCTCGCAATCCGCATCTATGCTGACACACATCTCGTCCTCGCTCAGACACTCCGCGGCGTACTGATTGATGCGCTTTCGAAACGCATCGATGTTACAGCGGCGCACCGAAAGTCCCGCCGCCAGCTCATGTCCTCCAAAGCGAACCAAAAGGTCCTCGCATTCGATCAGGGCGTTGACAAGGTTCATCCCCTTGATGCTCCGTCCCGAGCCCTTTCCAACATCGTCAAGAGCGGGAAAGCCTCTGGTTGCGCCATCAAAAGAGATCAGAATGGAAGGAACGCCGTAGCGTTCGGTAATACGCGAGGACACAATCCCGATAATTCCCTGCTGCCATCCGTCATCCTCAATCACGATCACGCGGTCATGCTCCGCATCAAACGTCTTTTCAATTTTTTCGTATGCCTGCTCCGCAATTCGGTTTTCCTCCAGCTGGCGCGTGGCATTCAGCTCGCACAGCTCATCCGCAAGCTCTTGCGCGCGAAGCTCGTCCTCTGCCAGCAAAAGCTCCACGGCAATGGAAGCATTGCTTACGCGACCTGCCGCATTCATTCTCGGTGCGATCGCAAAACCGATAAATCCCGAATTGATCTTCCGCGGTTTTGAACCCTTTGCGGAACTCGTCTTTCCTGCGTTGATCGCTTCGATCAGCGCGCGGAGTCCCAAACGGTCCGTTCGCTCCAGAAGCTTCAGACCGAGGCTGACGATCAATCGGTTCTCGTCAACGATCGGCATGACGTCCGCAATGGTTCCGATCGAAACCAGATCCGCATATTCGCGGCAAACGTGCCGCACACCGTCGATCTCGGGAATTCCGTTCTTGCGGCATTCCGCCATTTCGTACGCGCAGATCAGCTTGAATACGACGCCGACACCTGCCAGCTCCTTGAACGGATACGCATCATCTGCCCTATGGGGATTGACGACCGCGCAAACCTTTGGAAGCTCTTCTCTGCATTCGTGGTGATCGGTCACGACCGTTTCGATCCCAAGCTCCAACGCATACGCTGTTTCCTCGATCGCGGTAATTCCCGTATCGACCGTGATCATGAATTGAACGCCCTTTTCGACAAGGCGCTCGATCGCGGGCTTCGAAAGTCCGTATCCCTCATGCGCACGGCTTGGAATATAATATCCGATGTCCGCGCCCTTGCTTTTCAGATACAGATACAAAAGGCTGACCGAGGTAACACCGTCCACGTCATAATCTCCGTAGATCGCGATTTTCTCCTTGCGCTCAAGCGCCAAGGAAATCCGCTCCACGGCAAGCTCCATATCACGCATCAGATAAGGATCGTGCAGAGCGACCTCCTCCTGATGCAAAAAGGATTTTACTTTTTCATACGTCTCATATCCGCGGGAATACAACAGCTTCGCCATCGTTTTGGAAACACTTGCATCCCGTGCCAAACGTTCAACCGCCGCTTCAGCCGCCGCATCGGTTGGGCGGTAAAGCAGGTTCCATCTCTTCTCTCGTTTTGTTTGTTTCATTTTTTTAATTTATCTCCAAAATCACGGCTCCGTCGGCAACCGTGACCCCGTTCTCATTATGCTTTTATTTTATCAACCGTTATCTTTGGCTTTAATAATCTCTGTAATTTCTGCGTCACAACGCTTTTTCTGCAACGACCGTGAATAAAAGAAAATCCCGATAAAGCTTACCGCAAATCCAATTCCCGCGCATCCAATCTGCCATGCGTCGGAATCAAGAAAGATCGCGGAAATGCCGTAACAGGTCGCCGCCATGAGCAAAGGAAGCAAGAACACCAAAGCCGCGTATCCGAGGATCCGTCCCGTGGCGCTCTCGATCATCACAATGTCTCCAACCTTTGCGCCAAGGGGATTATACGCCTCGGTACTGATCGTTCTGTTCGCCCCCATCAGAGAGCACACCGAGCACCCTTCTCCCTCCGTTGCCTTATGACATCCTTCGCAGGCGGAAAGCCGTTCGCTCTCCACCTTGGCACGGTTACCATATACCTCGACCACCGTCGCCTTCGTTTTCATCATCCGCCTCCGATCTCTTTGCCGCATACGGGAGCAAAGCGAGCCATCAATGCCATTGCGCACCGTACACCGTCAACCGCCGCGCTTGTAATGCCTCCCGCATATCCCGCGCCTTCGCCGCAAGGATAGATACGGGAATGACCGAGCGCGGTCATTGTTTCCTGATCTCTCAAAATCCGCAACGGTGCGGACGTTCTTGTTTCCGCCGCTGTCAAAACCGCATCGGGTGCGGCATAGCCCTTGATCTTTCTGTCAAAGGAGCGCAAGCCCAAACGCAGTCCCTCCGTCACGAAGCTTGGAAATACCGTTTCAAAATTCGAAACACGGACCTTGCCGTCTCTGAAGGAAGGCATGATCCTTGTTGGGGTTTGTCCCTGCGTTCCGCCAAGAAAATCACCGACCGTCATGATCGGAGCATAATAATCCTTTCCGCCTGCCGCAAACGCCGCTTGCTCGATCCGTCTTTGAAACGCGATCGCGCCAAGTGCCGCGCTTCCGTTCTGCGGCTCCATATCGGAGCATCCAACGGAGACCACAACTGCCGCATTTGCGTTTTTTCCGTTGCGTGCGTGATAGCTCATGCCGTTCACGACCAGTCCGCCCTCTTCCGAGGATGCGGCGACCACTTCTCCTCCCGGGCACATACAGAACGTATAAACGCCCCTGCCTGTCGTCGTATCCGAAAGCGCATACTCAGCAGGTCCCAGATTCGGATGTCCCGCAAATTTGCCGTAAAGCGCTTCGTCGATATCCGCTTGCAAATGCTCAGCACGAACGCCTACCGAGATCGGCTTGGGCTCGATTGCAAATTGCTTTTCCAAAAGACGTACGTAAGTGTCTCTTGCGCTATGTCCCGGTGCCATGATCATCGCTCCGCAGGAAAGCGTGCCGCGCGAGGTCTTGACAGTAAGGGTTCCATCCGCGCATTCCGAGAAATCCTCCATGCAACAATGGTACATCACGTCTCCGCCAAGACGCGCGATCTCATCCAACATCGCTCCCACGACCTTACGGAGCAGATCCGTTCCGACATGCGGCTTCGCCTTGACCAGAATATCCTCGGGAGCACCGAAGTCCTTTAGGGTTTGAAGCACAAACGAGCATCGCTCGTCATGAATACGGGTGATCAGCTTTCCGTCCGAAAAGGTACCCGCACCGCCTGCGCCGAACTGAATATTGGAATTCACGTTCAGCTCTCCGCTCTCACGAAAGCGTTTGACGTCCTGCGTGCGTTCTTCCACGGAAGCACCTCTGTCGATCACGATCGGAGCATATCCGTTCCGCGCCAACAGGAGTGCGGCAAATAAGCCCGCAGGTCCCATGCCGACGACCAACGGACGAGCACCCATACGCTCGGAGCCATAGCTCGGAGTCAGCTCCGTTTCCTCCAGAACGCGCGCATTTGCCTTTTGCAGTGATTGTGCGGTGAAACGCTTTTTTTCGTTTTCACACTCCGCCAAGACCGTGCATACCAGACGCACGTCCTCGCGTTTTCTCGCGTCAACAGACTTTTTATAAAGCCGAAAATGAAGCGTTGAGGTCAAAAGTCCCGCCCGCTTCATTTTTTCTTTTGCTTTTTTCAGAATTTCCTCTTCTGTGGCATCGGGAGACACCCTGATGCCGTTGATCAATACCCTTGTCATTCCGAAAGACTCTTATTCCTCTTGAACCGCGTTTGTTTCGGTCAACGGAAGGTCCATATCCGTTTCAACGTCACGCGAGTTCTTGACGTTCACGATCACAAGCCAAAGAAGCACTGCCAGAAGCAGGCACAGTAAGCGAGGTATGATATTCCAGCGGCGAATACGGCTGCCCGCTGTTTCTTTAGGCGCGGCCATATGCCCTATGGCATTCTTTTTCATATTCGCGATTCCTCCCGTCAAAGATTTTGATCTGCCGATTCCTCGACACTCGCATCCGACTGCTCGGTCGGCTTTGCAGTCTTTTGATCAGATGCGCCCTGCTCCTCCGTCGCATCCTCGGAAATGAATTCCTGAATGCTGCGGTTCAGATCCTCACGTCCCTTCTCGTCATCCTTCTTCGGAGTACGGATCTGTCCGATGCGGTCAAGCATCTGCAAGTATTCCGAACGCATATTCGCGCGTTTCTTATTCAAATACGCGCTTCCTGCGATATAAGTCATTAAAATATCCTTCAGCGTCTTGGCGTCCACACCACGCAGGAGCTTGCCGTCCTGCGCCACGGAAACCGTTCCCGTCTGTTCCGAAACAACAACGACCAGCGCATCGCTGACCTCGGTCACGCCAACCGCCGCGCGATGTCTCGTTCCGAGATGATCCTCATCCAGATTTTTGCGCGAGGGGGGCAAAACGCAGCTTGCGGCGCAGATCCGCATATCGCGAATGATGAGTGCGCCGTCGTGCAGGGGGGCTTTATCATAGAAAATATTCTGCAACAGCGGAGAAACGACCTCGCAATCCAATTTCTTACCTGTTGAAATGTAATCTCCAAGCTTCGTCAATCCCTCAAAAACGATCAGCGCGCCCCTTTTGCTTCTGGACATTCTGAAAACGGCATCCACGGTCTCATCCGTGAGCTTTTCTGCCATTGAGTAACGCTTGCGGGAAATCGTATGTCCCATCGGCGCGAACAAGCGACCGTTTCCGATGTGCTCAAGCGCGTCGCGGATCTCGGGCTGGAACAGCACGACGATGCAGAAAAACGCAGAGGATGCAAGGATCCCCGCGATATAGTCCAACGTGGGAAATCCGATCAGGCTCACGATCAGACAAAATCCGATCACTGCCACCAAGCCCAAAAGGACGCGTCCTGCGCGTCTTTCGCGAGCAAACATCAGCAAGCGATACAGAATGATTGCCAGGATCAGAATGTCCAAAACATCAATGAATGTAATGGCTTTCAAAGGCTGGGCGATATATTGAATTACAAGCGTGGAAATACGGTTCCAGACATCTGTTAAAAACTGCATCATATCTTCTGCCTCCAAAACGATCGAGGCGAGTCAAGCTCGCGCAAGGTGTTTTTTCTTTAAAAGTGAGACTTCCCTATATTAATCATATTTATTATATCATAACCATTTCAAAATTCCAATAGTTTTTTAAAAAAAAGAGAGTAAAAAAGCAACATTTTTTATGTTTTTTATTGAAAAAAAAACAAAAAAATCTCTCCTCATGCACAGCACAAGGAGAGAGATTGAAAAATTATTGATCCTTCGCCTCTTTTTGAGAGAGCAAGCGCCCCATCACGACGCCCATGACCGATGCCATCATCAGTCCGCGCGTCCATCCGCTCGAATCGCCCAAGCAATGGAGTCCTTCGATATTGGTATCCAGCTTTTCATCCATTTTGACACGGTTGCTATAGAACTTCAGCTCGGGAGAATACAGCAGGGTTTCGTAGGAAGCAAAGCCCGGAACGACCTGATCCATCGCCTGAATGAAGTGAATGATATTCGTCATTGCGCGATACGGCATTGCCGCTGTGATATCACCTGCCACGGCATCGGGCAACGTGGGCTTGACGTTGGATTGCACCAGCTCCTTCTCCCACGTACGCTTGCCATCCAGAATATCGCCGAAGCGTTGCACAAGGATATGTCCCGCGCCCAGCATATTCGTCAGCTCTCCCACCTTCTGCGCGTACTCGATCGGTTGATTGAACGGTACGGAAAAATTGTGAGAACAAAGAATCGCAAGATTGGTGTTGTCGGACTTTTTCTCTTTGTAGGAATGTCCGTTCACGACCGCGAGATCGTTGTCATAGTTCTCCTGGCTGACAAAGCCGCCGGGGTTCTGGCAGAACGTGCGTACCTTATTCTTGAAGGGCGCGGGATAGCCGATAAGCTTGGATTCATAAAGCACACGGTTGACCTGCTCCATGATCTCGTTGCGGACCTCAACCCTGACGCCGATATCAACCGTTCCCGGAAGATGCGCGATATTATGCTCGGCGCAAAGCTTTTCGAGCCAATCCGCTCCTCTGCGTCCCGTTGCGATGACGGTATGATCTGCGTAGATCTCCTCGGTAACGCCGTTATGCGTGACGCGGATGCCGAGGCAACGTCCGTTCTCCAGCAAAATATTGTTGCATTCCCAACCGAAATACAGCTCCACGCCGTTCGCCTGCAGGTGCTTTTCGATGTCATGGTAGAGCTTGTGCGCCATTTCGGTTCCGAGATGACGGATTGGACAGTCCACCAGCTTCAGTCCTGCCGAGATCGCTCTTTTTCTGATCTCTCGGATCTCATCCGTAACCTCCGCCCCCTCAACGTGCGGATCTGCTCCGAATTCCAGATAGATGCTATCGGTATAATCGATCATGCTCTGCACGTAATCCGCTCCGAGAAGATTGGGAAGATCTCCACCGACCTCGCAGCTGAGCGAAAGCTTGCCGTCCGAGAATGCGCCCGCTCCCGAAAAGCCCGTGGTGATATGACAATAGGGCTTGCAGTTGACGCAGTATCCCGTCTTGGCCTTGGGACAGCTTCTCTGTTCGATCGCTCTTCCCTTTTCCACAATCACGATCTTCTGTCGGCTTCCCTTGCGAAGCATTTCAAGAGCGGTAAAAATACCCGCAGGTCCTGCTCCGACGATCACAACATTCGTTTTCATAAATTCTATCCTTTCTCGGCGCAAAAAACCGGAGATATGAGTCTCCGGCTTCTTACGCAACACTGATGTGTTTTCTCTGCTTTTTGCATCAATACTCCGCGTTTCCGACGGTACGGGGATACGGAATGACGTCTCTGATGTTCGAAACTCCCGTCAAGTACATGATGATACGCTCAAAGCCCAGACCGTAGCCTGCATGCTTGGTGCCTCCGTATTTACGCAGGTTGACGTACCACCAGTAATCCTCTTCCTTCAGATTGCACTCTTCCATTCTGGAGAGCAGAATGTCAAGTCTTTCCTCTCTCTGGCTTCCGCCGATGATCTCACCAACACCTGGAACGAGCATATCCATTGCCGCAACAGTCTTTCCGTCATCGTTCAGACGCATATAGAAGGACTTGATCTCCTTCGGGTAATCAATTACAAAAATAGGCTTGCCGAAAATCTTTTCCGTCAGATATCTCTCATGCTCGGTCTGCAGATCGCATCCCCATTCAACGGGATACTTGAAATCCGCGCCGCTCTTCTTGAGCAGCTCGACCGCCTCGGTGTAGGTCACCTTTTCATAGTCGCTGTTTGCAAGCGTGTGCAAACGGTCAAGCAGAGTGGTATCCACGAATTTGTTGAAGAACTCCAGCTCCTGCGCGCAGTTCTCCAAAACGTGGTGAATGATATACTGGATCATGTCCCACGCAAGCTGCATATTATCGTTCAGATCCGCGAACGCGATCTCAGGCTCGATCATCCAGAACTCTGCCGCGTGGCGAGCCGTGTTCGAATTCTCGGCGCGGAAGGTCGGACCGAAGGTATAGATGTTACCGAACGCCATTGCATAGGTCTCGCCCTCAAGCTGTCCCGACACGGTCAGGTTGGTGCTCTTTCCGAAGAAATCCTGCGACCAATCAATGCTTCCGTCCTCACGGCGAGGCGGATTTTCGGGATCAATGGTCGTTACGCGGAACATTTCACCCGCACCCTCGCAGTCGGAGCCAGTGATCAGCGGCGTGTGAACGTATACAAAGTTGCGGCTGTGGAAGAAGGAATGAATGGCATACGCCACCTCACTGCGCACACGAAAAACCGCCGAGAACAGGTTGGTTCTGGGGCGCAGATATGCCTGCTCGCGCAGGTATTCCACGGTGTGACGCTTCTTCTGCAGCGGATAATCGGGCGTGGAAGCTCCCTCCACGGTGATCTCGATCGCCTTCAATTCAAAGGGCTGCTTCATATCGGGTGTCAGCTCAACAACACCGCGCACAACGACCGCGGAGCCCACGTTCAGCTTTGCGATCTCGTCGTAATTTGCAATCTTTTCGCGCTCGAAAACGACCTGCATGGTTTTAAAGCAGCTTCCGTCGTAAAGATCGATGAATCCGAACGCCTTGCTATCGCGGATGCTTCTTGCCCAACCGCCAAGGGTGATCTCCTTGCCACCGAAGGCATCCTGATCCGCGTAAATGTGTTTGATCAATTCTCTTTTCATGTTGTTCTCCCATTCCTCATGGTTCGTAAAATGTTTCTTTAGCATATTATTCTACCACATTTTTTTCGTCTTGTCAATAAATATCCGAAGCATTTTGAAAAAACTTGGAAAAACTTTCATTTTTTCTTCAAAAAAGCAGTTTTTTTGATGTTTTGTGCATTTTAGAAAAGGACAAAAAAACGGAGCGATCGCCTTTTAAACGATCGCCCCGTTTTGGATCATTCGGTAACCGATGCCAGCAGCGCGCGTCTGTCTACCTTTCCGTTCGGTGTCAGGGGCATCCGCTGAAATTGCTTGCAAATTGCGGGGAGCATATAGCGCGGTAACCGCTCCCGAAGTGAGACAAGCAGCTCCTGCTCCGTCACGCTTCCCACGTAAAACAGCAATATCCGCTTGTTTTCGTTGTCATACAGGCAACAAGCGCGGTCAACACCTGCACCTTTCATCGCGGCGCTTTCGATCTCACCAAGCTCAATACGGTTGCCCATATGCTTGATCTGCGCGTCCTTCCGACACACAAATACCAACTCGCCGTACGCATTTCGGTAAGCAATATCGCCTGTTCGGTATACCGTCTCGGGATATGCGGATTGCAATGGGTTTTGCACAAAGGCTTCTCTTGTTTTTTCTTCGTTGTTGAAATATCCGAGCGTCACGCAGGTGCCGCGAAGATAGATCTCACCCTTCTCTCCGTCCGAAACCTCTTTTCCGTCCTCACCGATCAGCATCAGATCCGTGTTTTTGAACGGACGTCCGATCGGAATGGGCTCCTCCTCCGCAAGCGCGCGATCCGCCTTCCAGTAGCATGACATTCCCGTGGCTTCGGTCGGACCGTAGAGGTTAAAAAATCTTGCGTTCGGCAAGGCTTCCCGCCAGAGCGCATACTGCCGCTTCGGGAATACCTCGCTGCCAAACGCGACCGTGGTCAGATATTTGGGCGGATTGCTTTCCAGAGCGCCCAGTGACGAGATCATCGTCAACGCGGACACGACCCAGCAGATCGTATTGATGCGATGCTCGTTGAGAAAATCGCACAGCTTGGTGGGAAAAAGGAAATATTTTTTTGGCACGAGATACGCGGTCGCGCCGAATTTGATCACGGGGATCAGCTCCTTGAGCGGCGCATCGAAATACAGCGGCGTCTGATTTGCAAATACCGTTTCCTCCGAAAATCCGAGTGCCTCGCTGAGCGTTTCAACGTAGTCGATCACCGAGCGGTGGCATGCGACGACCCCCTTGGGAACACCCGTAGAGCCCGAGGTGAAAACGATATAGATCGGGTCGGTATCGATCTGCCTTTCTCTGATGCGGTCGAGCAGAGCGGCATCCTCCTCTTCGCCCGAAAGCACTTCGTAGGTAAGGATCTCGCCCTCAAAATCCAATTTGGAAAGTGCTTTTTTACAAGTACCGTCCGTCAAAAGCACGCGTGCGCCGACCGTTTCAAGGATCAGCTTCATGCGCTCGGCGGGCATATCCGCATCCAGAGAAACGTAAAAGCATCCCGCATAGATCGTCCCGAAGAACGACGCGATCTGCCTTGGGTGCTTTGCCATCAGAATGGCGATCGGCTCCTTGGCATATCCTCTGCGGCAAAGCGCGCTTCCGATGGCGCGGCTGACGCGATACAGCTCTGAAAAGCACATGCCGTCCGTACCGTCCGAATACGCGATCTTTTGCGGCAGTCTCGGTGCCGTATGCTCAAGATACTCCAAAAGATTGGTCTGCATCGTCTCTCTCCTTATCCGTAATACGGTTCAAGAACCTTTGTCGACGTAATGATCGTTGTGTCCGATGCGGGATAGAGGGAACGGTCGTAGGCGTAGAAATAATTCCCCACACCGTTTTCATCCACACGCATTTTATGGAACGCATTGATCTGCTGATCGGTCAGAAGGCAACCGCTGTGCTGTGCCTCTCTGATTCTGGTCGCGTCGTAATGATACCATCTGGGTGCTTCGGGCGAGCCGACGTTGACGTAGTTCCAGTAGTGCCGTTCATCAACGATCCCTTCCGTTCGCTTGACGTCCATGTTTTCGATACCAAGACGTACGAAAAACGCCTTTGAGACCGCAAAATACGTATAGCAATCTCCCTTTTGCGTGCGCAGTCCGTCGTATGCCGCGCGGACCCAATCGCTTTTATCCGAGCTTGCGACGTATTGAAATTCGTGGACGTAATTATAGATCGCCCGTACTTGCGCTTCCTTGGAAGCTCCCGCGGGAACAACTCTTGCGATAATGGGATCAAGAAGCGTATAAAGATCGGCTTCCGTGACCCTCGCCTCATAGACGTATGCGGTTACGGTCAGCATATTGACGTTTCCTGCCGCATCCGTCGCGCGGTAGATCACGGGGTATTCTCCCGCCGCGTGAATGTTCACCGCAGAGGAATCCACCTCCAGCGTTACCCTTCCGCCGCAATTGTCACGGACGGTAACGCCGCTTTTATATGCCAAGCCCTCGCCCACGTACGTCACCAGATCCTTCACACCCGTAAGCGTCGGTGCCTCGTGATCGATAACCAGATTGAAGCTGACGCTTTTGCGCAGCTCGTTTCCGTTCTGATCGGTAACGATCAGCTCCAGCTGATACATTCCCGTTTTGACGAAGGAATAGTCCTGCGCGTACTTTACATTAACCCCCTGCGGAAGGCTTACGGCAAAATCGGCCGCCTGCGGCAACGGAGCGCCGACGCCCCACGTCAGCGATTGCCATTCGATCGTTTCAAGGACGCTCTCTCCTCCGCACGCGATCATCATAAACACGCAAAGCAAGAGGAGCAACAAAGCTCCCATTGTTCGTTTTATCATGTTTTTTCACCCTTTTTCAGTAGTTTGGAAAAAAGAACGCAGACTCGGTCATCCGACTCTGCATTCTGTTTTGGATCAAAGCAAATGCACTCCGTTCGCTTCGCAAACGCGGCATTCTTCCTCAGACCAATGAGATGATTGCACCTCACCGATGTGTGCCTTCCTCAAAAAGAACATACACATTCTGGACTGTCCGATACCGCCGCCGATGGTGTACGGAAGCTCACCGCCAAGGAGCGCCTTATGGAACGGCAGCTCGGCGCGCTCGGGGCATCCTCGCTCCGCAAGCTGGCGGCGCATTGCGTCCTCGTCCACGCGAATACCCATAGAGGACAGCTCCAAAGCAATATCCAGAATGGGATAATATACGATAATATCACCGTTGAGTGTCCAATCGTCATAGTCGGGCGCTCTTCCGTCATGCTGCTTTCCGCTTTTCAGCTTTCCGCCGATCTGCATCAAAAAGATCGCGCCGTATTCCTTTGCCGCCGCGTATTCACGCTCCTTTGCGGTCATATCGGGCCAGCGATCCTCCAGCTCCTGCGTGGTGATGAAGGTGATCTTCTCGGGAAGAAGCTTACCGATGAAGGAATACTCGTTGACGATGTAATTTTCCGTGTGATGTAGGCTTTGATAAATGCATCCCACCGCTTCCTTCAGCGTTTCCACGGTCCTTTGCTCCTTGGTGATGATCTTTTCCCAGTCCCACTGGACAACGAGCATCGAATGGATGTTGTCCGTGTCCTCATCGCGGCGAATGGCGTTCATATCGGTATAAAGTCCTTCTCCTGCCGCAAAGCCGTATTTCTTCAACGCAAAGCGCTTCCACTTCGCCAAGGAATGAACGATCTCCAGATCCTCACCTGAATGGAGATCAAAGCGAACCGCTCTCTCAACACCGTTCAGATCATCGTTCAAGCCGCTTTTGGAGTCAACGAACAGCGGTGCGGAAACACGGATCAGATTCAACTGTATCGACAAGTCCTTTTCAAAAAAGTCCTTTACTTTTTTAATGGCATACTCGGTCTGACGTAACGTCAGAAAGGAGCTGTAGCCTTTCGGAATGGTAACTGTGGGCATGATCACACCAAGCCTTTCTTATTTTCGACTATAATAAATTATAAATGATATCGCTCGATTTGTAAATAGCAAACGGGAAATTTCTTACATCAAACCGACGCTTCTCCGTTTTTTCTTCTCATTCGGGCAAAAAAGTCCTTCAAAAGCGTTCGCGACTCGGCTTCAAGCAGTCCGCTTTCCACACTCGGGCATGCTTCCAGAGGCAGGCATGCAAGATTGGTAACACTTCCCAAAGCCCCCGCTCTTGCGTCCTTGGTCCCGTAAACGATGCGCGAGATCCTTGCGTTGATCGCCGCGCCCGCGCACATGGGGCATGGCTCGAGCGTGACGTAGAGCGTACATTCCGACAGCCTCCACGAGCCGATCCTCTTGCACGCCGCTTCAACGGCAAGACGCTCCGCGTGCGCTGTGGCATCGTGATCCTGCTCGCAACGGTTATGCGCCGCAGCGATACATTCTCCGTTCCGAACGATGACCGCGCCAACGGGGATTTCTCCCTCACGCGCGGCAGTCTCCGCTTCCTTCAGCGCAAGCTCCATCCATTTTCTGTCAAGCTGTGAAGATTCCATAAAGCACCGCCATCAGAACGAGCGTCAGCATCTGCAAAAGAGCCGCCGCCAAAAAAACGATCATCGTAGGAGTGAGGAACAGCTTTACCGCCCGTTTTGCCGATACGGGAGCGATCGCATGGTGATCGGATGCGGGATGAACCGCTCCGAAAACGCCTTCCTTAAAATCCTTTCGCTTGGAGAAAAAGCGTACGGTCAGGATCGCAAGCGAGATCGCGCCAAGAATGAAGATGACGATCTCGATCAGCAGAGTTACAAAATACCCTTGCGCGCTGTTTTCGAATTTTGTAGCCAGAACGCTCAAAAACACCGAGGTGAAATTGTTCAACGTATGCAAAAGAACGCAATTCCAGATGCTTCCCGTATATTCATAGACGATACCAAGGAAAATTCCCGCGACGAACGCATAAAGGATCTGCTCAACATTCTGATGCATCAAGCCAAACAGCAACGCACTGATGAGGATCGCCTTGGAGCGTCCGAATGGCAGACAGTTCGTCAGGATCGCACCGCGGAACAGGAATTCCTCACAAATGCCCGGTACAACACAAACGGCAAGAATATGGAGCACCAGCTCATACGGTGCCATTGCCGCGGGATCCTCCCACAAGAGCTCGGAGGAAAACGCGGAATAGTCAAAGATGCTGACGAACGCGGCGTTGACGGTGGATGCCGCGAAAATCAACGCAACTCCCGCAAAAAGGATCAGCGGAAAATACGGCGTCATACGAGGCTCTGCATACGCGGGACGGTAAAGATGTCCGAATTTTCTTGTCATCGCGCGGAAGCACGGGATCGGCAACAGGAATACTGCCAGATAGCCCGCCGCATAAACGATCTGATAAACGACCGTTCCCGCAACTCCGAGAGGAAGAAAGATCAGAAAGAAAGGAATGATGCTTCCGAAAATATTCATAAACAGCAAAAACAGCAGCATCGTTGTTCCGATCGCGCCCATCATTTTGCGATAATAGTACTCACTTTGCGTCATTTGATCTCCTCCCTTCCGAACGAAATACAGATTACATTTTATTTTATCACAAAAAAGAACAAATGTAAAGTCTCTCGAAAGAAAAAAATAAAAGAACAGTAAAAAAATCGAAATGACTTGCAATATTCGAAATGTTATGATAAAATAACGATATCAGCACTTTAATATATTTTTTCAAGGAGATATACAGCTATGAAACGTTGGTTGAAAGAAGAAACAAAAGAGATGGCTCTTCCCGATTCTCTTTATGCCGATTGTATCGTGGACAATCAGATCATCGGACGTCAGACCGAGGGCATCGTAAGACCCATTTCGGACAAGGGCTCGATCGATCTGCACTATCAGGGTTGGCCCACCGTTTGCAAGGGTGATGGAGACACGCTGTACGCGGTATCCTCTCTCCGTCGCGTTCACATCGATCCCTTCGGATGCGTTGCATTCTATAAGAGTGAGGACGCGGGAAAGACCTGGTCAGATGCAAAGGTCATTTTTGATTCCCCTTTGGATGACCGCGATGCAGGTTTGCTGTATCTCGGCAACGGACGCCTGCTGGTCACCACCTTCCGTCATAATACCGTCAACTATTTGGAAGGCGCCCGTTGGCAAAGCTGGCGAAATACCGTACCCGAAGAGGCAAAGCTTGCAAGCGATGCTGCGTGGGACGCACTTCCCGAGGACGAAAAGAAACGCGCTTCTTACGTTCTCCTTTCCGAGGACTACGGTAACACCTGGTCCGATCCCATCAAGGTTCCCGTTTCCTGTCCGCACGGACCTACGCTGATGAATGACGGCAAAACGATCATTTATCTCGGTGACATACACTGCGATCCCGACGAGTGCGAGGGCTTCACGGCAGAGCAGTTCCCCAAGGGACATTTTCACGTCATTCAAAGTGAGGACGGCGGAAGAACTTGGAAATACCGCTCCTCCGTCAAGCTTCCCGTCATTGAAGGAGCTTACTTTGACGAGCCGCATATCATTCAGCTGGACGACGGCTCTTTTTTAGGTGCGCTTCGTTCGGGCGTAGCTCCAGGAAACGAAGGACTCCGCATTTTCCTGACCTATTCCAAGGACGGCTATGAATGGACCGAGCCCAAAATGCTGGAAGGCACCGTCGGTACGCCTCCTCATCTCTATCAGCATTCCAACGGAGTTGTTATCCTCTCTTACGGCTACCGCCTCAATCCGACGGGCGCACGCGCAAGACTCAGCTATGACGGCGGAAAGACCTTCGGTGAGGAAATTTCCATCAGTATGTGCGCAAACCCCGCATCGGGCGACCTTGGTTACGTTTCCACAACAGAGCTGGAGGACGGTTCTCTCTTCTCCGCCTACTATCAGAAGGCGGAAAATGACACCTTCTGCTCCCTGCTCTATTCCACATGGAAGCTCTCCGAAAAAAACTGATCCCCCACGTTTTTCATCATGAATCAAACAAATCATTTGACCGAATCCTCCGCTCCCGTCGAACGAACGGTTGACCACGCGCTGACCGCTCGCTTGATCCGCCTTTATCCCTTGCTGGTCAGCCTTTCCTTTCTCATCACCGCACCGATCGCGGCATGGTACACAAAGGATTGGGATTTTATCGGCAATCTTTGGCGGATCCTGACGTCGCCTTGCGAGCTTGTGACAGACTACTTCGCGCTCGGCGGATTGGCGAGCACGCTCCTCAACGCGGCGATCTGCGGCTTGATCTGCAATTTGATCATTTACGGTTGCCACGCGGAAGCGCACGCGACCGTCCTTGCGGGATATATGCTCATCGTCGCGCATTGCTTTTACGGCTTGAATTTTTTGAACATGTGGCCCCCTCTGATCGGTGTGCTGATCTTTTGCGTCGTTCGGAAGCAGCCCCTTCGCGAGAACGTTCACGTAGCGTTCTTCTCAACAGCACTCGCACCGTTTGTGAGTGAAGTGCTGTTCCGATATTCCATCGGCTCCTTTGGTGCTTCCAAAACGCAGATCAGCGTCGTCGGCATCCTTCTTTCCCTGATCTGCGGACTCGCGATCGGCTTTGTGATCCCCGCGCTGCTACCGGGAACGACGAAAATGCACCGTGGCTATAACCTTTACAAGGCAGGGCTCGCGATCGGGATCTTGGGTATCTTTATCCATGCTTTCATGTATCCCACCCTTGGCGTGGAGCAACCGACACACATATTGATCGACAATCCGCAGTATTACGCGCTTCCTTACGCCTATCGCGGATTTATGAACGTCTTTTTCTCGGTCCTGTTCGGAATGACACTGATCATAGGCTTTCTGCTCAACGGCAAACGCTTTTCGGGCTACCGTTCCCTGCTCAGATCCACGGGCTACGGAACGGATTTTACGGAAAAGTTCGGAATGCCGCTTTGCATGATCAATATCGCGATCTACGGATTTTGTATCCTTGCATATCTCAACCTGATCTTTATTCTTCCCGACGTTTTCCCCTTCCTTCCGCAAGGAGTCGGCTTTACGGGAGCGACTGCGGGCGTGACCTTCGCCGCGTTGACCTTTGCAGCCGACGGACAGCATCCGAGGAACGTCTTTCCCATTGTGATCGGTTACTTCCTGCTTTTCCTGCTCGTTTGCGGCATTTGCGCACTGTGCGGATTTGATATTCCTTGGACTCTTTCCACGCAAGCTTATATCAACGGACTTGCCTTTGCCACGGGACTTTGTCCTATCGCGGGAAAATACGGCTTCAAATACGGAATTCTGGCAGGCTTTCTCAGCGCGATCATCTGCACGTCCACTGCGAACATGCACGGCGGCTTCGTCCTCTATAACGGCGGACTCACCGCAGGGCTAACTGCTCTCGTTCTCATTCCCATTCTCGATTTCTATAATGTCAAGCCCAAGCGTGAGGACGATGTTTAAACCAATATTGCAACAAAACAAAGGACCTTGGTTTTCAAAAAAGCCAAAGTCCTTTGTTTTTTATCCAAGCATAACGTCCAAGAGCATCATCGCAGCAAAGCCGAGGACAATTCCCATTGTGGCAAAATAAGGTTGCGTTTCTTTGTTTTTCTGACATTCGGGGATCAGCTCGTGAACCGCCACCAGAATCATCGCGCCTGCCGCAAAAGCAAGCGCATACGGCAAAACGGCTTCTACGTAAACCACCAACAATGCCCCTGCCAGACCGGCAATCGGTTCTACCATACCCGATGCCTGCCCCAACAAAAAACACTTTCTTCTGGAAAAGCCCTCTCTTCGGAGCGGAAGAGAAACTGCGGCTCCCTCTGGAAAATTCTGTAAGCCGATGCCGATCGCCAGCGTGATTGCCCCCATCAGTCCTTCGGCATCGTTCATTCCGTTTTGCAAAACACCAAACGCCACTCCAACCGCCATCCCCTCAGGAATATTATGCAGCGTGATGGAGAGGATCAGCATAATAATCCGATGAAAGCGTTTATCGGGTGTTCCCTGCGGATCTCTGATTTTGTTCTGAATGAGCGTTACCGTTTTGTCACTTGCCCACATGAACAACGCACCAAGCAGAAAGCCTACCGTTACCACAAGATATGCGGGAATTGAGGAAACGAGCTCTGCGCGTTCAATTGCAGGTTGTAAGAGCGACCAAAAGCTTGCTGCTATCATGACGCCCGAAGCAAATCCAAGCATCAGGTTGAGTGCCTTTTGATTGGGAGATCTAAAAAAGATGACTGTTGCAGCGCCCAAGGCTGTTACGAACCACGTTCCAAGGGTTGCAATCAGAGCCATCAACACAATAGTATCCATGTTACACCTCCTATATCCAGTATATTTTTGTCGATATAAGTTGTGTACACATTCCAATCAGAAATCAATAGTATACTTCGATCATCTATGACAACAAATGCGAACCTGCGTTTGCTTCGCAAACCAATTTCTCATAGTGGTCACCTCGACCAATGAAAAAGGGATCGCGTTGCGATCCCTTTTCATAGTTTTACAGGATATTCGCCTGTCGGCGAAGATTCACACGCCCTACGTCTGGTGAGCAAGCTCCCCGATCTTCGGGCGGTGAATGCGAACCTGCGTTTGCTTCGCAAACCAATTTCTCATAGTGGTCACCTCGACCAATGAAAAAGGGATCGCGTTGCGATCCCTTTTCATAGTTTTACAGGATATT
>JAZNXP010000050.1:0-4484 GCA_045593965.1 Eubacteriales bacterium
CGGACGGAATGCTTGCGAAAATTCCTTAGCCACTTTTCTCTTTGGCGATGTAGGCGCAAAGAGAAAAGTTAACAAAAGAGAAACGCAATAAGAGGATTTCGCCCTCTGCGGAGGGCGACCAACGCTTCGCTCGTTGGATCCGCGCAAACTTTTAAAAAAGTTTGATCAAAACTTCGTTTAGTTCAACTGCGGTGCGCTGGTTTGAACTCTTGCGAAAAGTCCAAAACCGTCCGCCGCACAGGAGCTATGTGGGAGCGGCACCTTGCCGCCCCGGGAGCTAAAGAGCCCCACCGCAGATGACGCCGCTCGGGGACGTTGCCCCGAGCGGCGTCATTGGATCAATCCCGGACTCTTTCGCCAAGAATGTTGCGGTATTTTTGATAAAAGCTTTCGAAATAGCCTCCGTCAAGTGCCTCTCGGATCTTGCGCGTGAGGTTGTTATAGAAATACAGATTGTGCGTGACCGCCAAATGCATTCCCACCGCTTCCTTTGCCTTGAGCAGGTGGCGAACGTACGAACGGCTGTAATTCCGACACGCGGGACAGTCGCAGCCCTCGTCAAACGGGCGCGGATCCTTGGCGTATTTCTCATTCATGATGTTGATCTTTCCGTGCCACGTGAACAGGTTTCCGTGACGCGCGTTTCGTGAGGGCATCACACAGTCGAAGAAGTCCACACCCAGATGCACCGCCTCAAGAATGTTGCACGGCGTGCCGACACCCATCAGGTATCTCGGCTTGTCCTTTGGCATGTGCGGCTCGACCGCGTCAATGATGCGGTACATCTCCTCGGTCGGTTCTCCCACGGCAAGTCCGCCGATCGCGTAGCCCTCGCACGGCACCTCGCGGATCATCTGCATATGCGCAATTCTCAAATCCTCGTACGTTCCCCCTTGGTTGATGCCGAAGAGCATCTGGTGGCGGTTGATCGTCTCGGGCAGAGAATTCAGCCTGTCCATCTCCGCGCGGCAACGCAACAGCCAGCGGTGCGTCCGCTCCATGCTCTGCTTGCAATACGCGTACGTCGCGGGATTTTCCACGCATTCGTCAAACGCCATGGCAATGGTGGAAGCCAGATGCGACTGGATCTGCATGCTCTCCTCGGGTCCCATGAAAATACGCTTGCCGTCAATGTGAGACGCAAACCTTACGCCCTCCTCGGTGATCTTACGCAGTCCCGAAAGAGAAAACACCTGAAATCCGCCGCTGTCGGTCAGGATCGGTCTGTCCCAGTTCATGAACTTATGCAGTCCGCCCATTTCGTAGATCAGTCCGTCGCCCGGGCGAAGGTGCAGGTGATAGGTGTTGGAAAGCTCGACCTGACAGTCGATCTCTCTCAATTCCATCGTGTTCACGCCGCCCTTGATCGCCGCGCACGTACCCACGTTCATAAACACGGGGGTTTGGATGTCCCCGTGTACGGTATGTAATATTCCGCGCCGCGCGCGTCCGTCTGTATTCAAAATTTCAAACATGTGCTTTTTTCCTTTCTTTTTCGCACCCGAGGTCTCGGGCGTTGCCCTCTTTTTTGTGCGTTCTCTTCCCCGCGCTCTTTATTGCAGCTGCTTTTTCAGGTCAAAAAGGAAGGACATACACTCAAACGGCGAGAGCGTATTGAGGTCGGCAGCCTTGAGGGCGGCGATGACCTGATCGTTGATGCAATCGTCAAGGGTGATCAGAGAATCGTCGGCGGAAGCTGTCTTTTGGGGCGCGTTTCCGACGGTGCTGTCCGAAACCGCGCGTGACGTCGCCTCAACCGAGGCAAGCACCTCTCTTGCGCGCTTGATGACCTCGTTGGGAAGCCCCGCGAGCTTTGCGACCTCAATGCCGTAGCTATCGTCGGTCGAGCCGCGCACGATCTTGCGCAGGAAGGTAATATTGTCTCCGCGCTTCTTTGCGGCGATATGATAATTGACGATCCCCTCGAATTCCTCTTCCATGGACGTCAGCTCATGGTAGTGCGTTGCGAAGAGCGTCTTTGCGCCGATCTTGCGGCTGTTCGTATATTCGATGATGGCGCGCGCGATGCTCATGCCGTCAAAGGTGGACGTACCTCTGCCGACCTCGTCGTAAATGATCAGACTCTTGCGAGTGGCGTTTTTGAGAATATAGGAGACCTCGTTCATCTCCAGCATGAAGGTGGACTGTCCCGACGCGAGGTCATCCGACGCGCCCACACGGGTGAATACACGGTCCACGATGCCGATGCGTGCCTCGTTTGCGGGGACAAACGAGCCGATCTGCGCCATGACGGTGATCAGCGCGACCTGGCGCATATATGTCGATTTACCCGCCATATTCGGGCCTGTGATCAGCATCAGACGGTTGCGGTCGGTGTCAAGCAAAACGTCGTTGGGAACGAAATACGAATCCTTGACAAACTGCTCAACAACGGGATGTCTGCCGTCCTTGATCTCGATCACGGAGCCCTCCTCCACCTCGGGACAGACGTACTTGTTCTTCGCCGCGACCGTGGCAAGCGAGAAATACGCGTCCAGCTCGGCAAGCAGGGCAGCGGTGCGCTGAATGCGCGCGCTCTGCTCGGAAGCATAATTGCGGACGGTGGAAAACAGCTCGTATTCCAGCGCGCAGATCTTGTCCGCCGCGCCGAGAATGGTGCTTTCCAGATCCTTGATCTCTTGCGTGATGTAACGCTCGCAGTTGGTCAGGGTCTGCTTGCGAACGTAATGATCGGGCACTTGATCCACAAAGGATTTCGTGACCTCGATGTAATAACCGAATACCTTATTATAGGACACGCGCAGGTTCTTGATGCCCGTTTTTTCGCGTTCGGACGCCTCGATGCGGTCCATCCATTCCTTGCCGTTGTCTCGAATCGAGCGCAAACGGTCAAGCTCGGCATCAAAGCCCTCGGCAATGATCCCGCCCTCGCGTACCGAGAACGGCGGATCCTCGCAGATCGCCTTTGTGATGCGCTCGCAGATATCATCCAGCGTATCCAGCTCCGCGCAAAGCGAACGAAGCTTCGCGCTCTTGCAATCCGAAAGGAGCCTTTTGATCTCGGGAAGCACCGACGCGGTGTTGCTGACCGCGCGCAGATCCTTTCCGTTCGCGCTGCCGTAAACGATGCGCGTGACCAGTCTTTCCAGATCCAATACGTGAGAAAGCTCCTCCACGATCTCCTCGCGAAGCATATATCCCTTGCACAGTTCCTCGACCGCGCCCTGTCTTTCTCGGATCGCGGAAACCGAAACGAGCGGATGCTCTACCCAGCCGCGCAGCATACGCGCGCCTGCCGCCGTCTTGGTCTTATCCAATACCCAGAGGAGCGAGCCCCTTTTTTCCTTGTTTCTCATGGACTCGGTCAGCTCCAGATTGCGGCGCGTGTTGAGGTCCATCAGAAGATACTGTCCGTCCGAATAGACGTTCAATTCGCGGATGAAGGAAAGATCGCTCTTGCCCATGTCCGCAAGATAGTCAAGGATCGCGCCGATGGCACAGATCAACGCCTTGCTTTGCAGCTGCTCCTCCCTCAATCGGTCAGGAAACTGCGCGCTGACACGCTCCCGCGCGGCGCCGTACTCAAAGCGTGCGCCCTGCCCGTCGGTGAGCATAATTTCGGGGTGTGCCGTGAGAAACTGTCCGATCTGCCCCATATTGGAGCGCGTGACGTTGCAGATCACCTCGCGCGGCGCGTACGTTCCCAGCTCGTTCCGCAAGCGTGCGTCAACATCGCCGCCGTCAAAGGTCGTGGCATAGACCTGCGCGGTGGAGAAATCCGCAAAGCAGACGCCGTATTCATATTCACTCAAATAGACCGCGCAAAGATAGTTATTCTCCTGCTCGGTCAGAAATTTCGATTCGATCAACGTTCCCGGAGTGACAACGCGCACGACCTCACGGCGCACCAAGCCCTTGGCAAGACTCGGGTCCTCTACCTGCTCGCAAATGGCGACCTTATAGCCCTTTTCGATCAGGGTTCCGATGTAGCCTTCGGCGGAATGGAACGGGACACCGCACATCGGTGCTCTCTCCGCCTCGCCGCAATCTCTGCCTGTCAGCGTCAATTCCAGCACGCGTGACGCTAAAATCGCGTCGTCAAAAAACATCTCGTAAAAGTCCCCCAAGCGGTAGAACAACAGATGATCCTGATATTGACTTTTGACCTCAAGATACTGTTCCATCATGGGTGTCATATGACGTTTACACTCCTTTTTTGGTTTTTGTTTTGAAAAATATTTTTAAAACGGTTTTATAAAAGTGCGATTTTTATATCGCCGTATCGGTGCTCCGTGAAAGGCGCCACCTACTTGTAGGGGGAGCTGTCGCGAAGCGACTGAGGGGGTGGAAATTGGAATGTGTTTTTTTGCATTTGCTACGGACGGGATGCTTGCGCAGACTCCTTAGCCGCTTTTCTCTTTGGCGATGTAGGCGCAAAATGAAACGAGGCTCGCAAGCACGCCGTAAATCGCCTATTGGTGCGCTATTTGGATACTCGCACAACCTCCTTAGCCACTTTTTCT
>JAZNXP010000051.1:0-7664 GCA_045593965.1 Eubacteriales bacterium
CACAAGGATCGCCGTTTCCGCCGCATTGGATTTTGGGGCGGTTGCAAGCTGGATCACCGCGTTTGCGAGTGGGATCTGTGCCTCGGGCATTCCCAGCTCCTTGGCAGACTCACAGCACGCACGGGTAACCGCCGCCGCGACGGGGTAGGCGGGGCCGATGTCCTCGGAGGCGATGACCTGCAATCTGCGACATACCGAGAGTAGCTCTCCCGCTTGCAAAAGACGAGCGAGATAGAAGATCGCCGCGTCCGCGTCCGATCCGCGAATGGACTTTTGCAAGCAGGAAAGCAGGTCGAAATGAACGTCGTCGCTCAAGTTTCCGATGGAGGTATCAAAGCTGTCCACGTGCTCCTTTAAGATCTCATTGTCTGCCGCGTGATATGCGTTTTCAAACAGCACGATGGAATGTCTCACATCGCCGCACGCGCATTTGCCGATGTAATCGCAAAGCTCGTCCGCGACTGTTTTCTCCATTCCTTGCTCACGGTTGAGGTAGTCCAACGCGCGGTGCAATACGGGACGGAGCGAAGCGGGAGGAACGGGCTTGAATTCGAAGAGCGACGCACGGGAGAGAATGGCGTTATAGATAAAGAAGTGCGGATTCTCGGTGGTGGAGGCGATCAACGTGATGCGTCCGTCCTCCATATATTCCAACAGAGACTGCTGCTGCTTGCGGTTAAAATACTGGATCTCGTCAAGGTACAGAAGAATTCCGCCCGAGCCGAATACGTTGTCGGTCTCGCTGATGATCGCCTTCACGTCCGAAAGGGAGGCGGAGGTCGCGTTGAGACGTCGGAAGGTCATTCCCGACGCTTTGGCAACGATCGATGCCGCGGTGGTCTTTCCCGTACCGGGAGGACCGTAAAAGATCATGTTGGTCACTCTTCCGCCCGCGAGCATACGGCGAATGACACCGCGCTCTCCGAAAAGATGCTCCTGTCCGACGATGCCGTCAAAGGAGTCGGGGCGCAGAAGGTCGGCAAGCTGTGCGTTTTTCATGAAAAAACCTCTCAATTTCGATCACGGAGCTTCCATTTCTCCGCTTGATACTGTTCTATCCTTATTATATAGCATTTGCAGGATATTTTCAAGGTCTTTTCGCGCATTTTTTCGCTGTTCCGCAAGAGATTCGCGGATCAACACCCGCATTTGCGGAGCGGAGGTGACAAGCGTCTCCAATGCTTCAACGGTCGCCGCGACGGTCAGCTCATTTTGGGATAAGATCGGCAGGCAGGTCCGCTTTGCGAAGGAAGAGAGCTTCTGCTCCCGTTCGTCTACGGAAATGCCGAGTGTCGGTGTCCCGACGGTGCTTGCAAGGATCATGCCATGCAGACGTAGGCTGATCGCAACTTCGCTTGCGCGCAGGAGCGCGGTGACGTCTGATGCTTCTTCCGCTTCGATCGCGATGCCGCCGAGTCTTTGCGCGGCAAGGCGAGTAATGGCGCGATCATGCTTTTGATCCATGCAAAGGAAGAGCGGCGTCCAACCAAACTGCTGACAAACGGTTCGGATGCTCCCCGAAAGAATGCGGAAGAGAAAGCTGTCCGCTTTCATATCGCGCAAAATGACTGCCAGATATTTTTGCCCCATTGCTTGTCGATATCGATGCAGGATCGCAAATTCCCGTCCCTTTGGGGGAGGGGGAAGAAACAGTGCCGCATCCGCGCCAAGATGCAAAAGCTCGGCACGAACGCCGAGACGCTGAAGCAACAGCAGGGAGCTTTCATCCCGCAAGCTGATATAGCTGCAACGGTTGAGCGTATGCTTGCACTGTCTGCCTGCCGTCTCTCCAAGCAACGGTCCGATCCCACAGGCGTAAAGAACTGTCGGACAACAGCTTTGAGAAAAACGCAAAAGGGACAGGTAATATAGCAGAGAGCGGTGACTGGTAATGTTTTGGAGCAGAGAACCGCCACCGCACAGGAAGCCGTCGCATTGCTTCAAGGCGCGGCGAACAGAGAAAAGGGAAGTGCGACTGAAGCAGAGAATTCCAAAGCGTTTTCGATCAAGCGTTGGATTTCCTGTCAATGCTCGCACGCGCACGTCGGGCGCGAGAAGGCGAAGCTCTTCAAGCAACCCCAAAAGAATGGCATCGTCCCCCAGATTGCCGCAACCGAAATATCCGCCGACGGTAAGCGTAACACGCGCGGGAACGGGGCAGATCCGTTGATAGAGGCGAAGCGTCGCGCGGCACATTTGCTCCGCACTGCAATGAGAAAGGAGCAGCGCACGTACCACGGTTGCGTATTCCAATCTTTTTTCGGGATGTCGCAAAAGCTCCTTGATGTCGGCAAGCAGTCCGATCGCCGTGGGGGGATCCTCCTCTCGCGCGCAAAAATTGGAACGCATGGCACGGGGAAAAGAAGAAGCATTCAGAATGCCGAGATACCCCTCGTTCCCGCAGAGGAGCACCGCACAGCCGCAAGCCGCCGCTTCCATTGCCGCGCGGGAAACGCCCACAAATACGGTGCTTTCCCGCATCAGTGCTGCCATGTCGTCCACTCTGCCGCAGGCACGGATCACGTCTTTGCCAAGCACGCGGTTGACGTGAGCGGACAGAGCACGGATGCGTTCGTATTCACTGCCTCCACCCGTTAAGGTGATCCTGATCTGCGGAAACGAGGCAAGGAGCGAGGGGGCGATCCGACAGAGCAGCTCGGCTCCGAGCGAGCAATCCGCATCCATGCGGCTGGCAAAAAGAACGTGCGGAGCGGTTTGGGCGTGAGAATGGCGACTGTCCGCGCGCGGTGGGGAGAAATGATCGCAATCGATTCCGTTTGGGATCACGGTGATGCGTTCGGGAGGAAGGCGGTAAGTATGGGCAAGATAAAGCCGCAGATCCTCGCTTACCGCGACCGTGCGATCCCCCCAATGGGAAAGGTGACGGTAGGGAAAGGTCGCCTTGAATTTTGCGTGTGCCGTTACCGTGACGGCACAGGCTTTGCTTGACAGTCCGCGCAATAAAAAAGCGGGAATACGCGCGTGAGCGTGCGCGATGGAAAAGCCTCCGTTTTGCAGGATCCTGCGCAGCTTTTGTCGAAGACGGAGCAGACGGAAGGGATTTTTGGTGCGAAGAGAAAGGCGAATCTGCGCAATTCCCATGCGTTCCAGGGCATCGGCAAGCCGTCCGCCCTCGGATAAGAGCGTTACGTCCACTCCCATACGTCGCAAGCCGAGACAGAGGTGGTAGAGATGCGTTTCCGCACCGCCCATATCCATTTGATCGGTCAAAAGTAAAACCTTCATGCGTTCCTCCAACCGTTTTTTGATTAGTTTGAGCCGAAGGGATGTTTTTATGCGTTACGGGACGTCTGTTTTCGGCAGTGCTTTCCAAAAACAGTTTTTTGAGGAAAATATGTGAATTTTTTCACGAAACCTATTGATAAATGCACAGTTTTGTGGTATGATATCTATATCTGGGATTTCATTAAGTGTAATAAATACGAAAGGATATCAAAAACATGACTTACAACAAGAAATCGATTGAAGACATTGAAATTCTCGCAGGTCAAAAGGTGTTTGTACGTTGCGACTTCAATGTTCCTATGAAAGACGGTGTGATCACCTCCGATAAGAGAATTATCGGTGCTCTCCCCACCATCAAGTATCTGATGGAGAAGGGCGCAAAGGTAATTCTGTCCTCTCACATGGGCAAGCCTCACGCGATCTTCACCCCCAACTTCAAGCTCACCAAGAAGGAGCTTGCAAAGCTCGAGGAGCTTCCCGAGGCAGAAAGAGAAGCTGCTGCGGCTGAGCTGAAGGAGAAGGCTCTTAAGGGTGACGTGAAGAAATTCTCCCTGGCACCCGTTGCGGCTCGTCTGAACGAGGAGCTCGGCGGCAAGGTTGTATTCGCAACCGACATCATCGGTGACGATGCGAAGGCAAAGATCGCCGCTATGGAAAACGGCACCTGCGTGCTCATCGAAAACGTTCGCTTCGACGCGCGCGAGACCAAGAACGATCCCACCTTTGCAAAGGCTCTGGCTGATCTTGCAGGTGAGGGCGGTCTGTTTGTAAACGATGCGTTCGGTACCGCTCACCGCGCACACGCTTCCACCGCAGGTGTTGCGGATTATCTGCCCGCAGTTTGCGGCTACCTGATCCAGAAGGAGATCGGTGTAATGGGTAAGGCTCTGGCTGATCCCGCACGTCCCTTTGTTGCGATCCTCGGCGGTGCTAAGGTTTCGGATAAGATCGGCGTTATCAACAACCTCATTGAGAAGTGCGATACGCTCATCATCGGTGGCGGTATGGCATATACCTTCTTCGCTGCGCTCGGCAACGAGGTCGGAACCTCTATCTGCGAAACCGATAAGATCGAAATGGCTCGCGAAATGATGGCAAAGGCAAAGGCAAAGGGCGTTAACTTCCTCATTCCCGTTGACAATGTCATCGGCAGAGAGTACGACGAGAATACCACCTATATGACCATTTATTCCGACGCGATCCCCGCAGGCTGGATGGGACTTGACATCGGTCACAAGACCCGTGAGCTTTACGCAAAGTCCATCGAGGGCGCAGGCACGATCGTTTGGAACGGACCGATGGGTGTTTCCGAGTGGAAGAACTTTGCCGCAGGTACGGAAGAGGTTGCAAAGGCTGTTGCTGAATCGGGTGCAGTCTCCATCATCGGCGGCGGTGACTCCGCAGAGGCTGTTGAAAGACTTGGATACGGCCCGAAGATGACGCACATCTCCACGGGTGGCGGCGCATCCCTTGAGTTCCTTGAGGGACTTGAGCTTCCCGGCATCGCTTGTTTGCTGGACAAATAATTGATCTGAACAAATCAAGGGGAACGGCGGTTCGCCGTTCCCCTTATTCAAAAAATCGGAAAGGAAATAGAATTATGAATCCTATGAAGAGAAGAACCGTGATCGCGGGCAACTGGAAGATGAACTTCACTCCCGCGGAAGCAACGGCATTCATCAATGAAGTAAAGCCCCTCGTTGCAGGAAAGGACAACTGTGACGTGATTTTCTGCGCTCCCTACGTGACCATTGCGGCAGCTCAGGCAGCGGCAGAGGGCTCCAACATCAAGATCGGCGCGGAGAATGTACATTTTGCCGAGAAGGGTGCATACACTGGCGAGGTTTCCGCAAAGATGCTGACCGCTTGCGGCGTTGAGTACGTCATCATCGGTCACTCCGAGAGACGTCAGTACTTTGGCGAGACCGACGAGACGGTCAACCTGCGTACCAAGGCAGCCCTGGAAGCAGGCATGAAGGTCATTCTTTGCCTTGGCGAAGTGAAGGAGCAGAGACTTTCGGGCATCACCGACGAGGTCGTTGCAATGCAGACCAAGCTCGATCTGAAGGACGTCAGCGCAGAGCAGATGAAGAATGTCATCATCGCTTACGAGCCTGTTTGGGCGATCGGTACGGGTCTTACCGCAACTCCCGAGCAAGCAGAGGAGACCTGCGGCGTGATCCGCAAGACCTTGGCTGCAATGTACGGTGAGGACGTTGCGGAGTCCGTGACCATTCAGTACGGTGGCTCCATGAACGAAAAGAACGCGGCTGAATTGCTGGCGAAGCCCAACGTGGACGGCGGCTTGATCGGCGGCGCATCGTTGGTTGCCGAAAAGTTCAAGGCGATCGTTGACGCGGCACAGTAAGGATCATCAAATATAAAAAACAAGGGAAACAGCAAAAGCTGTTTCCCTTGTTTTTTTAAAGGTTTGGGTTATCTTCTGAAAGAGGGAAGGGATTTATTTTTCGAAAAAGATAACTGTGGTTGTTTTTGTGATTTCCATATCGCTTCTGGTACCGTATTGCCATTGAAGCTCGCCTTTTACCTCAAGCTTACTCGTGATCGATTTCAACTCTCCGTCCTCGGTCAACGTATAAGTGATGGTCAGTGTTTGCGTTTGAGAGACGATCTTATAATTGGAAAGTCCAAATTCGGAAATATCGGGATCATTGATCGTGACGACGTATCCGTTATCTGTCTTTTCAATGTTGGAAACCATCGTTTTGTCAAAGCCCGCGGAATTGATCAGCGACCGAATGAGCGCCTTGGCTTCCAAGTCGGTCATTTCGGCATTCTTAATATTTTGAAGCGTTTGAACACCGTTCTCATATTTGATCTCATACTCGGTGTCATTCGCCCGAGCGAGGATCGAGTAATAAAATTTTTCGTCCTTTGTTCCGTAAGAAACGGTGTCACGCTCGTAGGCTCTGTTTTTTGAGGTGCCAATGGATGCGTTCTGCTCCAATTCCAATATGAAGGAGCCTTCGGCTTTGTTGTTCGCATCCTCGAGAAGCTTCTCGATTTTATAATAATCCCTGACATCGGGAACCTCGGTATATTTCGTTTTGTCGATCAGATCGTCCTCTAATTCGGAATCGTCATAATTGACACATTCGAAGGTGACTTGGATCGCAGGAACATTTTTTTGGTTTTCCGTTTCAAACACAAAGCGGATGCTCATGTCGTCCATGCGGAATTTCTTGTCAACATTCATGGTAAGCTCCATGTCTTTGATCGGCACTCCGAGTGTTTCCGAATCGAAGGATTCTCCCAGAAGCTTGATCGCATTTTCGGACGAATAACCCGAGCAGGTCAGCTTCCAAGACTTATCCTCGTTTTGCAGGATCTCTTTGTTTTCGCAATCCAAAACGTCGAATTGGCTATCGTTTTGTTCCTCTAAAAACGTGATGAAGTCCTTTTGACTGATCGCAGAACGCACCTTTTGATCAACGTCATCGGTTTTGTTCGCCATAAACATATTTCCGTCTTGGAAAGCGAGTATGTTCTCCACTTCTGTGCTCACGTCCGGATATTTGGAGGACGTTTTGACCTTGGTTTCATAGTAATAAATGAAATCCTTGCTCTTTTCGTTCGATAGCAGGATTCTTCCTTCGGCAGTACTCTTGAACTCTTTCTTTTGAAGATAGAAGGTCATATCCATATCCATTTTTACTTCATAAAAATCGAGCTTGTTCATCGTGCTGTCGATCTTCTTCATCAGTTGTTCGGCAGTTTCGATTTTGGCGCAAGAGGTGAATGCAAGGCACGAGAATAGCAGCGCGATGCACAACAACAAAGACGTCTTTTTCATAACGTTCTCCTTTCATTGCATGAATGCGGTTGACTTCCAAATCTTGGTATCCAATTTGGTGTTTTTATTATAGCACATTTTCTATCATATGTCAATATAAATATGTATATACTGCACAATTTCAATAAAGGCACACAAAAAAAGATAGGCGCTTTTGTGCAGAACGCAAGCGCCTTTTTGATTTGTTCAATTGTGAGCGATCATTTGACGTACAAATTCAGATCCCACGCGGGGACTCCGCGGAAGCGGCGCAGATAGTAATTTTTGTAATGCGGAAAACGCTCATGGATCAAAAGCAGCAGAGAAAAAATGTCTTCATTTCTGTGATAGAGCGAGACGAGAAGCGTGGGGGAGCAGGTAAGGATGGTTTGAACAGAACCGAGAAGCGCTTCTTTTTCCGATCCCTCGACGTCGTATTTCAGATAATCGACTTTAACGTCCTTCAGAATGTGATCGGGTGCATCTGCCGCGATCTCCTTGACCTTTGTGGGACGCGCGTCAAGAGAATGCGAGCGGTTTTGCCCGAACGAGGCGTTGCGGTTTCCGCTGTCCTCGAAGGAGAGAACCGCTTTTTGAGACCATGCGCCGACAGGAAAGGGAAGCA
>JAZNXP010000052.1:0-6014 GCA_045593965.1 Eubacteriales bacterium
GGGCGACCTGTGGTCGCCCGCCATAAAATGTTACGAAAAACAAACACGGGCGACCGCAGGTCGCCCCTACGGGAAATAAACGGACGGGTTTCAACCACCGCAGAATTTTGGAGCAGCATACTGTACGAACGTAATCCTCTCCTATAGAGCGGGCAGGGTGGTGGTACCTGACCGCTATCGGTAGTACCTGACGAACAGCGTACAAAACTTGCCCAAAACGGTTGATATCTGACAAAAGGGACTATAACATCCCCAATACTGCAAAACTTTCACCAAGCAATCAATGGACGAAAGTGCTGTGTTCGCACGATCATTCCAAACGTAGCAAGACCCAACGCGGTGAAAGTTTTTGAGGGAGTTTGAGGGAACTTTTTACAAAAAGTTCCCTCAAAAAAAGAAAACTTTTTACAAAAAGTTCCCTCAAAAAAACTTTTTTCAAGAAGGTTCTGACAAAAAGACCTTGACAAAAACGAAAGGACACGGACATGTATCTTTTAGGAATGGAAAGCTCCTGCGACGAGACGTCAGCCGCAGTGGTGGAGATGGGCGACGGTGTACGCGCCATTCGCTCCAATATCGTTGCGTCACAGATCGAAACACACCGTCTTTACGGTGGTGTTGTTCCCGAGATCGCGAGCCGTGCGCACATTGAGGCGATCACGAACGTGACGCGTCAGGCACTTGACGAAGCGGGCGTGTCGCTTTCCGACATCGGCGCGATCGCGGTCACGGCGTTCCCGGGACTGATCGGCGCACTTCTGGTGGGTGTCAATTTCGCAAAATCCTTGGCGTATGCCAATCAAATTCCGCTCGTTCCCGTCAATCACGTTCACGGACACGTTGCCGCGGCGTATCTGACGCATCCGACGCTGGAGCCGCCTTTTCTGGCTCTCGTTGTTTCGGGCGGACATACCTCGATCTACCGCGTGGACAGCTACACCGACTTTACCGAGATCGGCGCAACGCGCGACGATGCGGCGGGAGAAGCGTTTGACAAGATCGGTCGCGTGATCGGAATGCCTTATCCGGGCGGCGCGGCGCTGGACAAGCTCGCCTACGAGGGCGACCCGAATTCCATCGTGCTTCCGTCCCCCGCGCTTGGCGGTGACACGCTTGATTTTTCCTTCAGCGGCATCAAGACTGCCACGCTGAATTACCTCAACGGCATGACACAGAAGGGACAGGAAATTCCGCGTGCGGACGTTGCCGCGTCGTATACGGCGCGCATTGTTTCCGCGATCACGAAAAAGGCTGAGCAGGCGCTTGCGCAAACGGGACTTTCCACGCTCGTCCTTGCGGGTGGTGTTGCCGCCAACTCGCATTTGCGGCGTTCCTTGGAGCAGATGTGCCAAAAAAGACGCGTCATGCTCGCCATGCCCGACCGCTCTCTTTGCGGTGACAACGGCGCCATGATCGCCGCCGCGGGCTACTTCCAATATCAGATCGGAAACCTTGCAAATACCTCTCTCAACGCTTCGGCGTGTGAGTAAGCTCGCTTGCCGCACATGGGGGTAAGAACCTCTTTTTCGCGCGGCTTGAAGCGGATCGAAAAAACGTGATTTTCCACTCTGTCATTCTGCACAAAAGAATTCATTTCGTTTGGTTTTTCGGAACCCAAACGGTTTTCCACAAGACTTTTCCACAGGTTGTGGAAAAGTGAAAAACAAGCGCGTTGAAATTGTCGGAAATTGTCCAAAAAGTGCCGTTTTCGCCTCAAAAACCTAACTTTTTGTGGAGAAACATGTGGATACTGTGGAAAACTTTATTCCGCAAACCCCTGTGGAAAAGTTTTTGGATGGGGAAAATCAAGAAAAAATCTCGCAAAAAACATTCGTCGTTTTTTACAAAAATTACTAAAAAGGAAAGAAAAATGAAGCTTGAAAACAACAAGACTCCGCTTGGAGCAAACGACTCGCTTTATGAACGGCCTGTCGTTTCGGACGCCGTTGTCCGCCGCCTTCCGCGCTATTTTCGCTATCTGCGCGAGCTGATCCGTCAGAACAAAACGCGCATCAGCTCGGGCGAGCTTTCGCGCATGATGAACGTCACCGCCTCGCAGATCCGCCAGGATTTGAATTGCATCGGCGGCTTCGGACAGCAGGGCTACGGCTATAACGTGGATTATCTTTATTCCAAGATCTGCGAGCTGTTGGGCGTTTCCGCGGGACTCGGTGCCGTGATCATCGGCGCGGGTGACCTGGGACGCGCGCTGGTACGCGCCCCCATGTTTGAAAAGAGAGGCGTGACCATTCTTTCCATGTTCGATATCGATCCTGCCCAGATCGGCAGAACGGTTGGCGGCGTGACCGTCCGTGACATGAAGGACCTGGATCGCTTTTGCTCGTCCGTACCGATCGACATCGCCGTGCTGACACTCCCCAAGGAGTCCGCCGAGGAGGTCTCCGCGCACCTTCTGGAGCTGGGCATTCCCGCCTTCTGGAATTTCACGGGAAAAGAATTATCCTTTGACTCAAGCGACGTCATCATCGAGAACGTCCACCTGGGCGACTCCCTGATGATCATGAATTACCGCCTCTGCCGCCAAAGAGCGGATGCCGCTCGCGCCGCGCAGAAGAGCGCAAAGAAAGAGACAACGTCATGAAGCTGAATTATTCACAAGACGCATTTATTCTTCCCACGTCAGTGCTTTCTCATCTTTCGGACGCACAGGATGCGTGGGTGCGCGTGCTGCTCTGGCTGGCGACCGACTTATCTCTTGCCGAGAAGCAGAAGCAGCTGGCAAAGCTTGCGGATACCGATCCGAAGAACGTCAAGGCGGCGCTGCAATATTGGAAAAGCGTCGGCGTTCTGACCGATGCCGAGACGGCACTCCCTGTCATGGCAACGGCGCAGACGGCAGAAGCGCCTGTTGAGCAAACGGGCAAGGAGACGAAAAAGACGATCCTTCGCCGCGCGGATACGCTTCCGCAGTACACGTCCACCGAGCTTGGGGATCTTTTGGAGCAGAGGGCGAGCGTACGCGCGCTGGTGGATGAAGCGCAAAGAATACTCGGAAAAATGTTCCACCCTGCCGAGATCAATCTGCTCGTCGGCATGCTGGATTATCTGGAAATGAGCGAGGAGTGCGTGCTGCTGTTGCTCGCGCACTGCAAGCGGATCGGAAAGACCAATATGCGCTCCATCGAGAAATACGCCTGCAATCTGGCGGATAAGGGCATCGTGGATGCCGTGATGATGGAGGAGGAGCTTCGCGCTCTGGAGACGTTACATAGCTTTGAGGGCGAGATCCGAACGATGTTTGGCATGAAGAGTCGCGCGCTGACGGGCAAGGAGAGCAAGATGCTCCGCGCGTGGGTATCCTTCGGTTATGACGTCGAGATCGTGCGCCGTGCGTTTGAAATGACCGTCAACGCAACGGGGGAGGCGTCCGTTCCCTATACGAACGCGATCCTGGAGCGCTGGCACGCGGAGGGGTTGAACACCGCAGAGCAGATCGACGCGCAGATCAACGAGAAGAAGGCGCAAAAGGAAGCCGACGCGCAAAACGCGCTCGGTACGAGCTTCGACGTGGAGGACTTCTTTGAGGCGGCACTCAAGCGCGGACTTTCCGAGTCCGACTGATGAACAAGGAGAATACAGATGGGATATAATAAAGAAAACTATCAACGCATCCGCTCCGAATACGCGACCAAGCCCTTCCGTGCGCAGGAGGAGGCGGACGTCCGCAGACGCGAGATCTACGCGATCCTTCCGCAGGTCAAGCGGTTGGACGATCAGCTCGCGCAGTTCGGCTTGCGCCTGTTTCAGGCATCCCTTCACGGAGAGAACGTGGAGGAAGAGACCGCGCTTCTGCACGCGGAGAACGCGCGCATTCTCAAGGAGCGTGCGGCTCTGCTCGAGGCAAACGGATATCCCGCAGACTATACCGAGCCCAAATACGAATGCAAGGAATGCGGCGATTCGGGCTTTGTGGGGATCAAGATGTGCGCTTGTATGCGCCGTCGTCTGACCGAGGCGGGAATGGCATCCTCGGGGCTTTCCGCGCTGATGAGAAAGCAGTCGTTTGATAATTTTTCTCTCGATTACTACCGCAAAAACGAGAAAGAATTCCGCATCATGGAGCATAACTATAAGACCGCGCGCAAGTACGCCGAGCAGTTCAACATGGACAGCGACCCCGAAAAGCGTTCGGGCAGTCTTTTGTTCGTGGGCGGTACGGGACTTGGCAAAACGCATCTTTCCACCTCGATCGCGCGTGAGGTCATCGAGCGCGGATACGACGTGTTCTACAACACCGCGCTGGGGATGATCTCGGATTATCAGTTCAACCGCTTCAAAACGGGAACGGCTCCCACGGACGGGGACAACACCGAGAGATACGAGCGGTGTGATCTTCTGATCATCGACGACCTTGGAACCGAGGTCATCAATCAGTTCACGGTCTCCTGTATCTACCGAGTCATCGACACGCGTCTGAATATGAGCAAGCCGACGATCATCAGCACCAATCTGACCTCGTCCGAGCTGCTCAAGGCGTATAACGACCGCATCACAAGCCGTCTGATGGGAGAATATATCGTTCTTCCGTTCTACGGCACCGACGTCCGTCAGCAGAAGCTGAAGGAATAAAAAAGCTACCGTGCTTGCAAAAAAAGCTCTTCCGCTTCCCCGGGCGGAGGGGCTTTTGCTTTTTGTTCGCTGAAAAAATACACAAAAATAGTGATGTGCGAAAACCTGCGCTTGACTTCACGGGCGGGATGTGATATACTAATGATAATTAAGAAACCAAAGAGGCAAACATGAAACAGCAGAACTACGCGGTGGTGTTCGATTTTGACGGCACCCTCGCGGACACGGTGGAGGCGATCCGTGAGGGAGTCAATCGCGCGTTGCGGGATCTGGGACTGAAGGAGCGGACGTACGCCGAGGTATTGAGCTTCGTCGGAAACGGCGCGCGCGAGCTGATGCGTCGCGCGATCGGTGAAGAAAAGAACGGTGACGCGGAGCGGATCGACCGCGCCCTGCGGATCTACGAAAAGCATTATAACGAATGCTATCTGATGACGGATCGCACGTATGACGGCGTGCGCGAATTGGTCGAGCGGTTGCACGCGGAGGGCTTTGCCGTGGGCGTGCTTTCCAATAAGGAGGACGTGTTCGTCAAGCAGCTTTGCAAGCAGGTACTGACCGAGGGGACGTACCAAGTGGCGCAGGGCGTTGGCGAGGGAGATCCGACAAAGCCCGATCCGTATCTTTCAAACAAGGTTGCCGCCATGCTCGGCAAAACGGCAGATCGCTGCATCATGGTCGGTGACAGCGACGTGGACGTCCGCACCGCGCAGAACGCGGGAATGGAGCATATCGGCGTCACGTGGGGCTTCCGCAGTGAAGAATTCTTGCGCGAGAGCGGCGCGTGCCGATTGGCGCATACCCCCGAAGAGCTTTATCGGTTGATCCACGAAATACAAGACACGCCAGAGAGACAATGAGCTTTGCGGACAGGTGTCGATTACCGCAGAATTGTGGAACGGCACACTGCACAAATGAAAGCCTCCCCCTTCGGGGGAGGTGGCAGCCGAATGGCTGACGGAGAGGGCGGATTTTTTACTACGCAACCCTCTCAGTCACGGCGAGCCGTGACAGCTCTCCCGAAGGGAGAGTCTTGGAAAAGGTACGTTTAAAACAGCGCGCTGTTGTATACAATTACGTTCAACCCGTAGGGGCGCGCATTGCGCGTCCGCATTAAAATCGTTGACAAAAGGGAAAAAACATACCCAACCCAACGAACCTTCACCCCCGCCACACTCCGAGTGCAGATATGTGTTTGGGCGATGTTTTCGAGTGTGGTAAACATCCATGGGGTGAAAGTTTTGAAAGGGGCTTTTGGAAAACTTTTTCAAAAGTGTTCCCCCAAAAAAAGAAGAAGCTTCCTACAAAAAAGAAAAGAGGGCAGATTATGTTAAAGACAGAACGCACGTCGGTGATGAATATGGAAAACGCCATTCGCGGCGCACGGAACCCGATGAACAGCTGGAGCCGTTCGGACAGCGCGT
>JAZNXP010000053.1:0-3589 GCA_045593965.1 Eubacteriales bacterium
TTTCGGTCCGTATGCGGGGGCGATCACGGGGATCGGAGCGGGCTTTGTGATCGAAGCACTCGGCGCGTTCGGGATCTCGGTTCTGCCCGTGGTCTATTTATTCGTGGGCTACGTTACGGGACATTACGCCAAGGGCGTACCTGTCAAGCGATTTTTGCCCTATCTCATTTACCTTGGAATTATTCTGGTCATCCGTGCGGCGACAACAGTCGGCTACGCGTGCATGACGTATCAATATATCGACCTACCCAAAATTCTGCTCCAATCGGTGCTTCCCGAAGCACTCTTAACAGCCGTCTGCGGCTGCGCGCTCTATCCTGCTCTGAAGCTCTTCTGCCGCTTGGTCGAAGGGCGGCAAGGTGCCGCTCCCAATTAGTTCCTCTGTGGCGGGCTGATTTGGGCTGCGGCAAAAAAATGTGCCGCATCATGCCCTCTCAGTTACCTAACGGTGACAGCGTGAAAAGTGCCGAAGGCGCAGGGAGGAGAGCGCGTGAAGCAAACATTTTATAGCAACCAAATTAAGAAGAGGGATCAAAATGTCGCTCGCATATAACAAGAAAAATATCATTCTTGCTAAAAATCTGCGGAAATACGCAACACCGCAAGAGAAAAAAATGTGGTATGAATTTCTTTCCAAATACGAGGTTCGTTTCCAAAGGCAAAAAGCAATTGATGATTTTATTGTAGATTTTTATTGTGACAAGGCCAAGCTGATCATCGAAATTGACGGTGCCCAGCATCGAACGGACATTGGACTGGAAAATGATGATATTCGCACAGATGTGCTCCGTAATTATGGATTGACGGTGATTCGTTTCACCAATCAGCAAATAGAGCATGATTTTGATGCTGTATGTGAGTATATCGATTTAACCGTAAAACAGTTGATTAAAAATTATTCAAATACAATATAAAAACAGAGAGGACAAAACCGTGGCAAAAGAAAAAGACAAAGAGCTGCAAAGAGAAGAAGAAATTGCCCTGTTTGAAAATCAGAAGATCGTGGACGTGGGAATGGAGAAGGAAGTGAAGAAATCCTTCATCGAGTATTCCATGTCCGTCATCATGGCGCGTGCGCTTCCCGACGTACGTGACGGCATGAAGCCGGGACAGAGACGAATTTTATACGCGATGTATGAGGACGGATTGGTGCATTCCAAGCCGTTCCGCAAGTCGGCGACGACGGTCGGTAACGTGCTGGGACGGTATCATCCACACGGTGACGCGGCGGTCTATGGCACGATGGTGCGCATGGCACAGCCCTTCACGCTCCGCTATCCGCTGGTAGAGGGACACGGAAACTTCGGTTCCGTGGACGGAGACAGCGCGGCTGCTTACCGTTACACCGAGGCGAGATTGGATAAGATCGCGGACGAAATGATGCGCGATCTGGATAAGAACGTCGTTCCCATGATGCCCAACTTCGATAACAGAATGCAAGAGCCCGTGGTTCTGCCTTCTCGCTTCCCGAACCTGCTCGTCAACGGCTCGATGGGTATTGCCGTCGGTATGGCGACGAATATCCCGCCGCACAACCTCGGTGAAGTCATCGACGCGACGATCTACCGCATGGAGAACCCCGAATGCTCGATCGATGAGCTGATGGAATATATCAAGGGTCCCGATTTCCCGACCTACGCGACGATCTACGGTGTCAACGGCATCCGTCAGGCGTACCATACGGGTAAAGGACACATCATGGTCCGCGCAAAGGCGAACATTGAGGAAGAGGAAAGAAGAATTATCTTCACCGAGATCCCGTACGGTGTCAACAAGAGCCAGCTTTGCGAATCGATCGCGGACTGCGTCAAGGAGAAGAAGATCGAGGGCATCACCGAGCTACGCGACGAATCGGGCAGAGAGGGTATGAGAATCGTGGTGGAATACCGCCGCGACGCGAACGCGCAGATCATTCTCAATCAGCTGTATAAGTACACCCAGCTGCAGGACACCTTCGCGGTGAATATGCTGGCACTGGTCAACAACGAGCCGAAGGTGCTCAATCTGGCGAATATTCTGGATCTGTATATCGAGCATCAGGAGCAGGTCATCCTTCGCCGCACGCAGTTTGAGCTGGATAAGGCAAAGGCGCGCGCGCACATCCTTGAGGGCTATAAGATCGCGCTGGATAACATCGACGAGATCGTGCAGATCATGAAGACGTCTCCCTCGATTCCCGAGTCCAAGGTGACCTTGATGGAGAGATTTGGATTGACCGACCTGCAGGCACAGGCGATCGTGGAAATGACGCTTGGTAAGCTGACGGGCTTGGAAAGAAGCAAGATCGAGGATGAATTGGCAAGATTGCACGCGCTGATCGTGGAGCTGGAGGGCATTCTTGCCGACATGGGCAAGGTCAAGCAGATCATCAAGGATGAGATGAGCGAGATCCGCCGCAAGTTTGCGGACGAGAGACGCACCGAGATCGTCGCGGCAGAGCACGAGATCATTCTCGAGGATCTGATCGAGCGTCACAACTGCATCATCACGCTCACACACGCAGGCTACATCAAGCGTCAGCCTGCCGACTCCTATTCCGCGCAGAATCGCGGCGGTAAGGGCATCATCGGTATGTCCACCAAGGAAGAGGACTTCATCGAGAAGGTAATCTCGGTTCACAGTCATTCGTACCTGATGATGTTCACCAACACGGGTAAGGTACAAATGCGCAAGGCGTACCTCATTCCCGAGGCAAGCCGTACCGCAAAGGGACAGAACCTTGTCAACATCCTTGAATTGACCGAGGGTGAAAAGATCACCGCTTGCATCAGCGTGGATGCGTTCGACGATGAGACCTATCTGACGATGGTAACGCGCAACGGCGTCATTAAGCGCACGTTGCTGTCCGAGTATGAATATCAACGCAAGGGCGGTAAGATCGCGCTCAACCTCGACGAGGGCGACGAGCTGGTATTCGTTGTTGCAACGCACGGCGAATGCGACCTCATGCTTGCGACCGCGCACGGACAGGCGACTCGCTTCTCCGAGTGCAACGTCCGCGCAATGGGACGTACCGCACGCGGCGTACGCGGCATCCGTCTGCGCGATGGCGACTACGTTGTCGGCGTTTGCGTCGTAGAGGAAGGAAAGGATCTGCTTTGCATCACCGAGAACGGATTTGGAAAGAGAAGTCCGTTCGATGACTTCCGACTGATGAAGAACCGCGGCGGCGGAGGCGTTACCTGCTATAACCTGACCGAAAAGAGCGGACAGCTCACGGGTATCGCGGCAGTTGACGAGGATACCGACATCATGATGATCACCGATTCGGGCACGATCATCCGTACACCCGTATCTGGCGTACCCACACGTTCCCGCAGCGCGGGCGGCGTCATCGTCATGAGACTTGGCGAGAATCAGAAGCTGGTCAACTTCACCGTCACCCCCAAGGCAGACGAGGAAGAAGAGCTCGCCGATCCCGATACTACCGCCGAAGCTCCCGACACCGAAGCGGTTGACGTGAGCGAGCCGACGGAAGAATAAGCGAGCGTACAAATCCGACTGAGAGAGCCTTTTGAATGATGTCAAAGCCCTCTCAGTCGGCTTCGCCGCCAGCGTAAAAAGTGCCGAAGGTACTTTGTGGCGCTTG
>JAZNXP010000054.1:0-1547 GCA_045593965.1 Eubacteriales bacterium
AGGGAAATATGGACAATCTCGCACAGGTTAATTTTCTCTATCCGTATCTGAATATCAACAATAACAAGGAGCTTCTGCGCGGATTGTTTGAAGCGCTCAAGCCTTACTGTCCCGACCTGAATAAAAAAGAGCTGAAACAAGCGATCGCTTGCGGACGGAAGGAATACGAAACGTATATGTCCGCAATCCGTCAAGAGGGAGAACGCGCACTGCGATTCGCCAAGGATAACGGCAAGCGCGTCATGATCTTAGCAGGTCGTCCCTATCACATCGATCCTGAGATCGGGCACGGCATTGACAAGCTTGCGGTTTCTCTTGGATTTGTTGTGGTGAGCGAGGACAGTATCTGTCATCTTGCGCAAACGCCTCCCGTTCATGTTCTGAATCAATGGACCTACCACGCGCGTCTTTACCGCGCGGCAAAATTCGCCACCGAGCACCCGAACGCGGAGCTGGTCCAGCTCGTGTCCTTCGGATGCGGCGTGGACGCCATCACCACCGACGAGATCCGTTCGATCCTGGAGGAAAGCGGAAAATACTATACCCAGATCAAGATCGACGAGATCACCAACCTCGGAGCGGTGCGCATTCGCTTGCGCAGTCTGCTCGGCGCACTCGAGCAATAACGGGAAAGGAGTATTCATATGGAAAATCAGCAACAGTATATTCCTTTCACCAAGGAAATGAAAAAAGAATACACCATTTTAGCTCCCAATATGCTCCCGATGCACTTCGAGCTTCTGATCCGCGTCATGAGGCACTATGGCTATAACATCGAGCTTTTGCGCAACGGCGGACATGAGCTTGCCGAGCTGGGTGTCAAATACGTCCATAATGATACCTGTTATCCAGCCATTTTGGTGATCGGACAGTTTCTCCAAGCCTTGCAAAGTGGGAAATACGACACGGACAAGGTCGCTCTGATCTACTTCCAGACGGGCGGCGGCTGTCGCGCCTCCAATTACGTTTCCCTTCTTCGAAAAGCCTTGGCACGCGCGGGCTTTGCGCATGTCCCCGTCATCGGATTCGGTTTTTCGGGCTTGGAAAAGCACCCCGGGTTCCAGCTCACACTCCCCATGCTTCACCGCATGTTTTATTCGATCCTGTATGGAGATCTGTTGATGTCGCTGGTCAACCAATGCCGTCCTTACGAGCTTGAGAAGGGACAGGCGCAAGCGCTTGCCGACGATTGGACCGCGCGCCTTGCGGAAAGCATCAGCAAAAAGGTCTCCTACCGTCAGATCAAGCAAAATTGCCGCCGTATCGTCCGTGATTTCAAGCAGATTCCCTGTGAGCGTACGGTTAAGCCGCGCGTGGGCATCGTCGGCGAGATCTTCGTCAAATTCTCCCCACTTGGGAACAACCATTTGGAGGACTTTTTGGTGTCCGAGGGCGCGGAGCCCGTCCTTCCCGGGCTGCTCGACTTCTTCCTCTACATCATTTATAACGCAATGGAGGACACAAGACTTTACGGCATCAATAAAGGGCTTTCCAAGCTCTACGGCATCGCTTACAAATTCGTCAACAAAAAGGTCGCCGATCTGATC
>JAZNXP010000055.1:0-5818 GCA_045593965.1 Eubacteriales bacterium
GCCTCAAAGGTGCGGCTGATCTCGATGGCGCGGTCGCCGCGGAAGTTGAAGAATACTACGCTGTCGCCGTCGTTTACGGTGCCTACAGGCTTGCCGTCCTTAGCGATAACGAAGGGATCGAGATCCTGGTCGATGACGTGGAGCTCGTCACGGTAGGTCTGAACTGCCTCGTGAGCGGATGCGAAGGCTCTTCCCTCTCCCAATACGTGCGTCTTCCAGCCTGCCTCAACCATTGCCCAGTTTGCCTCATAGCGGTCCATGGTAATGGTCATACGTCCACCGCCCGAAGCGATGCAGATGTCGTAATCGGCGGAGCGAAGCTCGTCAAGATATGCTTCAAAGGGATCAATGTAATCAAGAGCAGAGGTCTCGCCAACATCTCTTCCGTCGAGCAGAATGTGAACGCGGACACGGTTGACACCTTCAGCCTTTGCCTGCTTCAGCATCGCCTTGAGATGATCGATATGGGAATGCACGTTACCGTCGGAGAAGAGTCCGAGGAAATGCAGCGTCGAGCCGTTCGCGCGAACGTTGGCGATCAGCTCCTTCCACGTAGCGTTGGCAAACATCTTGCCGCTTTCGATCGAATTGGAGACCAGCTTTGCTCCCTGCGCGAAGACCTGTCCTGCGCCGAGGGCGTTGTGTCCGACCTCGCTGTTGCCCATGTCATCATCGGAAGGAAGTCCGACAGCGGTGCCGTGTGCCTTGAGGCTGACGGTGGGATAATTCTTCAGAAGTGCGTCGAGATTGGGAGTATATGCACCCGCAACCGCGTTGGAAACGGTGTCGGGAGCGAGTCCCACGCCGTCCATAACGATGGTAAGAACAGGGCCCTGTACGCCCTCAAAGCCGCTTAATTTTTTCAATGTTTTGCTCATTTTGTTTCTCCTGTCCATAAAATTGCTCGGCTTCCTTGAAACCAACAAAAAAGCCATATTTTCACATCTAATATTATACCCGAAAACTCGGAAAATGCAAGTGGTTTTCGTTTATTTTTTCACAAATTTCTCTTTTTGGGAGCGTTTGTGCCATGTTCCATTCTCTTTTTTTATAAAAACCCTGTTTTTTTGATAAAAACCCCGTTTCCTCTTGCATTTCCCTTTGAAAGGGTGTATAATAACAAGGATCAAGTATGACAAAAAAGCGAGGTTTTAGAAAAAATGTCTGAATGTACGCATAATTGCTCCACCTGCTCCGCGAATTGCTCTTCGCGCGAACAGCAGCCGCAAAGCCTGCTCATTCCCGCAAACACACTCAGTGACGTCAAGCACATCATCGGCGTTGTCAGCGGCAAGGGCGGCGTCGGCAAATCTCTGGTCACCTCCATGCTCGCCGTACTCCTGCAAAGAGAAGGACTGAAGGTCGGTATTCTGGATGCCGACATCACGGGTCCCTCCATCCCCAAGGCGTTCGGCATGAAAAAAGTCGAGGTCTACGGTGACGACAACGGCATGATCCCCCCTTCCACCACCACGGGCATTGACGTGATGTCTGTCAATCTCCTGCTCGGAGACGAGACCAAGCCCGTCGTATGGCGCGGCGCGATGATCGCCGGTACCGTACAACAATTCTGGAAGGACACCGTCTGGGACGTGGACGTTCTCTTGGTGGACTGCCCTCCCGGCACAGGCGACGTCCCCTTGACCGTATTCCAATCCCTGCCCCTTGACGGCATCGTCATCGTTTCCTCTCCGCAGGATCTCGTTTCCATGATTGTCAGCAAGGCGGCAAACATGGCGAACATGATGAATATTCCCGTCCTCGGTCTTGTGGAAAACATGAGCTACGTCAAATGCCCCGATTGCGGCAAGGAGATCAAGGTCTTTGGAGAAAGCCACATTGAGGAGGTCGCGAAGAATTTCAATTACGATCTTCTCGCGCGCATCCCCATGGATCCCAAGCTCTCCGCCCTCGTTGACAGGGGTATGGTCGAGCTGATGGAAAACGACTACATGGACAAGGCTGCCGCAACCATTCTTGAAAAGCTTGGATTGCAGAAATAAATTTCAAACAAAAAAAAACGGACATACGCAGTTTGTTGCGTGTGTCCGTTCTTTTTTTATTCTTCAAAGCTTTTTACGAACGCGCTCATGAAGCGTTCCCGATCAACCGTTCTTGCCACGCGTGTTTTGCGCGTAAAATCAAAATCACGATAAGCGTCATTCAAAAAGGTGTGCCTGTACGCATCCACGTTGAGCGTCAGCCCCTTTGCATACCCCTCGGTGAACAGGTGGATGCAAATATCCTCCATGCCGCACACGTCGGGATCGGCAAGATAATGGATCACCAGCGCATCGTGCATCACCAAGCGGTACGTCGGCTTCGCCTTGTGCCATAAGTCGTGCAAAGCACGCACTTCCTCTGCCCCCGTGCAGTGATTTTGCGCATACAGCACCGTCTCCCGCTCCTCTTTTGTCATTTCCAAAAGATGCGTGACGTCCGCACCCAGACACTCCAGATTGCGCAAATCCTTGAACATGACGTCCGCGGCAGGCACGTCGCACATGACGTTCCAATCGGTGTACTGCTTGAAAAACGCACCGCCCATGATGACCACGCGGTCAATGCCGTTGATCGCGTCCCGATCCCGCTCGATCGCCTTCGCGATATTTCCAAACGGACCGATGGCAACCACCGTCAGCTCCTTGCCGTATTTTCGGCAGCAATCCAAGATAAATTCCACCGCATCCGCAGGTGTTTTCCCGTTCGGGGCGTATTCCGCACCTTCAAGGTCGGGAGTATACTGACAAAGATGCGGGTATTCCCCGTCTCGGTCACCACCGTACCGATCGTATCCCGCATAAACGGGAACGTTCTCGTAGCCGTTTCCAAATCGGCGCAGCAGCTTTTTTGTCATTCTCGCGCGTTCCTCGGTATTTCCGTACACCGTTGTCATTCCAACGATGTCAAAGCCGAGGCGCATCGCGTAGTACAGCGCGAACGCGTCATCGATATCGTCTCCGATATCGGTGTCGATCAGGATCTTACGCCGTTTTTCCATCTTATTGCGCCACCACCGTCTCAAGATACTCCACTTCGTCATCCTCGGGAGCGGATCTTTGCGCCTTGAGCATCATATCCTTGACCTTCATCAAGCGCGTGGTGTTTCCGCGCTCGTTCTCGTCAAGCTTCATCTTGATCGACTTGATCGCTTCCAGATACTGCGGCATCAGAATATACTCCAACGCGTTGACGCGGCGTCTGGTACGTTCGATCTCCTCCGCCAACAGCTGTGCCGTTTTTTCCAGCTCCGCCATCCGCATCAGATCCTCCATCAGTCCGCTCAACTCACGCAAGGAAGCATCAAGCTCGCCCGAGGTAAACGCCATACCGTAGTTATAGCTGTCGCTTCCACCCTCGGAAAGCACCTGAAGCTGAAACTTCGGAACGGTCACGCTCATCATGTTTCGGTAATCCACGTGAAGCTGTCCCTCTTTTTTGGGACAGATCAGGGCTTCCTCCAGCATTTTCGGAGAGCTGACCGCGCTGGCGACCGCAAATCCGCGGTAAACCTCAGACAGGGAGCGTTCCACTCTTTGTCTGAGCTCCTTATCCTCACGCACCACGTCCAAAAATTGACGCATCAGCTCGTCCCGTTTGTCCTTGAGGAGCTTATGCCCTTTTCTTGCCGTTTGGAAACGCGCCTGGATCTTTTTCATTTCCATACGAGTCGGATTGACTCTCAGCTCTGCCATGATCTGCTCCTCCTTTCCGCCAATTCAGGCATCATTCGGACTCTCTTTCTTTCCAATATTTCTCGATCAGCTCGGGCTTGATACGCTTCAATTCGCTCTTGGGCAGGATCGCGAGAAGCTTCCAGCCAAGATCCAGCGTTTCCTCGATCGAGCGATTTTCATAAAAGCCCTGATTGATATATTCCGCCTCAAACGCATCGGCAAACTTTGCGTAAAGACGGTCGATCGGCGTCAGTGCCGCCTCGCCCAAAACCACCATCAATTCCTTTGCTTCCTTACCTCTTGCATACGCCGAGAAGAGCTGGTTCATGGTGCTTGCGTGGTCCTCACGTGTCTTGCCCTCACCAATTCCCTTGTCCTTCAGACGGGAGAGGGACGGCAATACGTCCACGGGGGGCATATAGCCCTTGCGGTACATCTCACGCGAAAGAATGATCTGACCCTCGGTAATATAACCCGTCAGGTCGGGAATGGGGTGCGTCTTATCGTCCTCGGGCATGGTCAGAATCGGGATCATGGTGATCGGGCCCTCAGAGCCCATCTTTCTGCCCGCGCGCTCATACATGGTAGCCAAGTCGGTATAAAGATAACCGGGATATCCTCGACGTCCGGGGACTTCCTTTCTTGCGGAGGAGACCTCACGGAGAGCCTCTGCGTAGTTGGTGATATCGGTGATGATGACAAGCACGTGCATGTCACACTCAAAAGCCAGATACTCCGCGGCGGTCAGTGCCATACGGGGCGTGGAAATACGCTCGATCGCGGCGTCGGATGCCAGATTGATGAACAGCACCGTGCGGTCGATCGCACCTGTTTTCTTAAAGTCGGAAATGAAGAAGTCCGCTTCCTCAAAGGTGATACCCACAGCCGCGAATACGACCGCGAACTTATCGTCCGTATTTTTTACCTTTGCCTGTCTTGCGATCTGCGCGGCAAGGTTTGCGTGCGGCAGACCCGAGCCCGAGAAGATCGGGAGCTTCTGTCCGCGCACGAGCGTATTCAATCCGTCAATGGTGGAAATACCCGTTTGAATAAATTCCGAGGGATAGTAACGTGCCGCGGGATTGATGGGCGTGCCGTTGATATCCATCGTTTTTTCGGGGATGATCTTCGCTCCGCCGTCGATGGGCTCACCCATACCGTTGAACACACGTCCGAGCATATTGGGAGATACGGGAAGCTCAACACCGTGTCCCGTAAAGCGAACCTTACTCTGCGCGATGTTGATACCTGCTGCTGATTCAAACAGCTGTACCAATACATCACGTCCATTGACCTCAAGTACACGGCAACGGCGAACCTCGCCATTGGGAAGCTGGATCTCTCCCAGCTCGTCGTACTTGACGCCCTCTACCTGCTTGACCAGCATCAAAGGTCCTGCGACCTCTTCTATGGTTCTGTATTCTCTGATCATAGCCGTACCTCACTTATATCTGCTCAACACTCGCGATCAGCTTTTCCAACTGTGCGCGAATGTCTGCCTTGATCTTATCGTATTCCTCTTGGAAATCGGTATTGGAAACCGTCTTTGCGCGTCCGATACTCTCATGAAGCGGAAGCATACTGATGTCGTCCATGCGAACGCCTGCGTCAAGCGCGCGTCTTGCCTGCTCCTCGTAATAGAAGATCAGATCCAGCATACCATACTGCTTTTCTAAAGGCGTATAGCAGTCAACGTCAAGAAACGCGTTCTGCTGCAGGAAGTCCTCGCGGATGGACTGCGCCACGTCAAGTGTCAAACGGTCATCCGAGGACAGAGCATCCATACCGACCAGCTTCACGATCTCCTGCAGGTCTGCTTCCAGCTGCAGAATCTTGAGGCAGCGTCCCGTATATTCCGTCCACTCCTTTGCCACGTTCTCCGCAAACCAGCCCGAGAGGCGGTCACGGTAGAGCGAATAGGAGTTGAGCCAGTTGATCGCGGGGAAATGACGCTTGTACGCCAAAGAGGAGTCCAAGCCCCAGAACACCTTTACAATACGCAGCGTTGCCTGCGTGACGGGCTCGGAAATATCACCGCCCTGCGGAGAGACCGCACCAATAGCGGAAAGCGTCCCTATTCTGCCGTCGTCACCAAGGCATACCACCTTGCCCGCTCTTTCATAGAACTGTGCAAGACAAGT
>JAZNXP010000056.1:0-6981 GCA_045593965.1 Eubacteriales bacterium
TAAATATACTACCCACAAGGGGCTTTTTGTACTGTCCGCACAATTTGGGGCAGTTCACACTGCCGAGGGGGCTTCTGTTTAGGATTGAGAAAGTCCGCCTTGTCTGATATAGTCTGCCAATAAGTCACGTGCATAGCACTCGGCATCATATTCCTCTACCACGGTCAGATTGTTCCATTTGTAAACAGAGGTATACGAATCCACGATAATATAATACGTCGCATCGGGATCCAACTCGGCATATACCGCCGCTCCGTACTCCTCATAATAGATGAAATAGTTCGAATTTGAGGTTTCGAAGAATTTGCTCTTCAAATCACTCCCCTTGACGGAACAAAGATGCAGCTGATTGTCAAACGGAAAGATCGATTGCAGCATTGCGTAGGTGACCTTCCCCGCTTCCAATTCATACGGATTGCGTACCGAAAGAAAGCCGCCGCCAAGGACGATGTCATATTCCTCGCCCCAAAGCTCCACGCCCTTTCGGTAATAAAGCTCGGCGACCAGCTCGCGCAAATACGTGCTGCTACGATATCGATCATTGTCTCCCAGTATCTCTCGGGAAGGCGCGATCAGCTCGTCATATTTCAACAGCAATTCTCCGATCAATGCATCCTCATCCAAAGAAGAATACGTGGAATTGGCAAGATACTCGGCTTTGAGCACAAACGCGTCATCGGTGGCAATGTTGACGTTCAGATCCACGTGGGAAATACCGCGGTTTTCTCCGCCGCCCTGCAGGTGATAAACGCCGTACGTATCACGCAAAACGTAGCGTTGATGGGTATGCCCCTCAAACACAAGATCCACGTATCCGTTGGAAAGAGAAAGATCATAGTAAGACGCGATCTGACTGCTGCTGACGGTCGTCGTACCGCTCTTGCTGGAGCCGTAACCGTCGTGCAGAACGTAAACGATCAGATCCGCGCCCGCACCTCGCAGCGCATCGGATTCTTCCTTCACGAGTGCCGTCAAGTCTTTTCCGACCTTGAAATAGATATCCTGCACGTGCTCGGCGGAAATGGAAGAATAGCAATCTCCGATCGCGCCGATGATGCCGATCTGTACGCCGCTGCGCTCGATCATCACGGAAGGTGTGCAATACGGAACGCGCGTATCTGTCTCCCGATCGAAAATATTGATGGCGAGGAACGGGAACTCCGCAACCTCTGCGTTTTGCTCGATGTACGCTTCTCCCCAATCAAACTCATGGTTTCCGAGCGTCATGGAAACGAAATCCATCTCATTCATCCAATCGGTCAGAAGCAGACCTTTGGTCAGGTTGGATTCCGAGCTTCCCTGCCATGTGTCTCCGCTGGAGAGCAGGATCGCGTTCTCATCATTTTCGTACGCATTGCGGAAATAGGTGGTCAGCTCCTCAATTCCGGGCTGGGAATCGCTATCGCAGACCTTGCCGTGCAGATCGTTGACCGCATAAAAATCAAGATTGATAATGACCGAGCAGAGGCACCCGTCACAAATACCGTTCTCGTCCGCATCCGTGTGCGTGCAGTTGGGATCGGGCTTGATCTGCTCGACCGTGGGAGCGGTGGTTTCCCCACCCGACGGTGCCGTTGTCTGTTCGGTCGAACCGTCTGTTGTTTGTTCGGTTGAATTCCCTGTTGTTTGCTCCGTTTGGGATGCGGTCGTTTGCTCGGGAGAAACAACGGTGGTCGCTTGCGAAGCTCCCCCCGTTGTGCTGACGGGCAATAGTCCTCCGACGTCGCACGAGCAAAGCAGGAAAACAAGCGCCAAAAGCATCGCGAGATAGCGTTTTTTCATGATCGATACTCCATTCATGTTGTTAACAGAGGGGACTCACGCCGTGAGTCCCCATGATCAAAATGTCTCAGTTCAAAAAGTTAAGTTCGTTGAGGACCTTACCGTCCTCGGTATAAACCGCAAGCACACAGCCCTTATAATGATCACTGTCATTCCAATTGCAGGGAGCGATCTCAATCGTAACGGTCTGTTTATCAAATTGCTTAAGGAAGGAATATTGAGCAGCCGAAGAGCAATACAGCGTCACGGTTGTTCCCTTGCCGTCGGTGATCTGGATATTCGTATAGTACGGGGTTTCATTCACCGTAACGATCGCTTCCATCACGTAAACGGTCGTCGTATAATCCACCTTAGGATCCAGCGCATAGAATTCCTTCAACGTCAGCGTGTTTTGGAAGGTCTTGGTGGAATACTCGTTCTTACCGTAGTAATTGGTAAGGATCTGCGCATTCACGATGCAGGTCTGACCGAAGTAAGAGGTATTTCCGTTGTTGTCGCGGTAGTTTTCGCGTTTTCCCTTCAGAATGACCTCGTATCCGATCTCGATGTCCTTAAATACGTTCGCATCCACGATCACGGCGATCACACCGCTCTCGTCGATCAGATAGAAGCCCGATTTATTGACGATGGAGGGACCCACAATTCCCTTCACGATCACGTCCACGTCCTCTTCTGCCGCAATGGCATCGGCAACCGTGATATATTCGTAATCGATCGGCTCGGTCACAACGATCTCCGTGCTGCCGCTATATTCCGTGCCGTTGAATTTACCCGTAACCGTTACGGTTACCTTGCCCGCACCCTTGCAATGCATGACCGTTTTGCCGTCGGTCTCTTCAAAATAGATCACATCGGTGTTATTGGAGGAGAAATGAAGGGTCGCGCCCTCAAAGCCGAGAAGCGCAGAGGAAACCTCGGTGTTCAGCTCCAATGCGGGATCGCCCTCGTAACGGTCGCGAAGCTGCACAAGGCCGTGATAATCGACTGCGAATTTCGCAGTGTTCGCGAGATCAAATACAAAGCCCTCGTCCTTCACCGCAACGGGAAGCAGACGGAAATAGCATGCCGTGGTCGTGGATTTTGCGTTGATCGGAGAAATATAGACCGTGCAGATCTTGCCGTCAAATTCATCCAGCCATGCAAAATCCTTGCCGTTGCACTGCGTATAGGTATAAGTGCCCGTCTCTCCGTCAAGGTCAAAGAAATAGTAATTCGTAAAGCCGTTTCCGGGGACCTTCTTGACCAATGCGTTGACCTTGAAGATCGTGGTCGTCACGTTTTCGGTCACGGGAATCTCCAGCACGTCCTTCATCGTGCTCTCGGGGATCCAGGAGGTATCAAATTCATAGGTCTGCGTGGAGTCGATCTCAACTAAGATCGCATCCTCAAGCTGTGCGCAGCCCTTGTATCCGAACTTCGCGGCATTTGCCTGCTCGTCACCAAGGATCCAATATGCCTTGGAGCCCGCAACCTTGATCTTGTTTCCGATCTGTGCTCTTTGCGCAATGTCCTTGTCATAGATATAGATCGAGTTGGTATCATCCACCAAATAGACACCGCTGGGGACCATATTGGTGGCATACGTGATCCGCGCGACCACGCCGTCGATCAGGATCAGCGTTCCCGCATCGGCATCGCGCGCCTCGGCAATGCTCATGTCGGCGTATTGGCTGATGTCTGTCTGTCCCTGGTTAGAAACAAACGAGATCAGCTGCGCGTTCTTGACTTCCTTGGTACCGTGGTAATTCTGCAGAATGCAATAGAGCAGCACCTCGTCTCCCTTATACGGCTTTTCATCCATTTCCGCATAGGAAAGAGATCCGTCCGCGCTGTATGTACCGTAAACAGGGATCGAGCCTGTCTCGTCGCGAATGACCATCGCGCCGTATTGCGCATTCGTCACGCTCTCGACGATGCCGCGGATATAATACCGCTCCGTGGTAACGTTTCCGTCCTCGCCGCAAAGCTCAAGTGCCTCTGCGATGGTGATCACGGGGTATTCGGGAGGCGTGTTCGTTCCGTCATTTCCCGTTGTTCCCGCGGTCGTGGTTGCACCCGTGGTGGTTTGTGCAGTCGTCTGCTGCGTCGTGCCTGCGGTCGTACCTGCGGTCGTGCCTGCGGTGGTTGCTCCCGTGGTTGCTCCCGTAGTTGCACCGACGGTCGCCTGCGTGGTTGCTTGAGTTGTCTGCTCACCTGCGTTGCTTCCGCCGTCGCACGCCGCGATGGATGCGGTCAGCATCACAAGCACCAGAAGAAAAGCGATCAGCCTGATGTGTTTCATGTCTGTCTCCTCACTTTTATTTCATGATATCCTTATTATACTATGGATCGCCGAAAAAGTAAAGACGTAAATGCGACAAAAAACAAATTCTTTCGTCAAAAAATCCGAGCATTTTTCCATACGCTTGAAAAACACTCGGATCTTTTATATTCGGAGTCAAAGGAGGTAAGAAAGCCCCTCGATGATGAGCAGATGCGCGGGATAAAAGACGTAGAAGAAATACTTCAACTTTTTCTGCCCGACCTTTCCGTTATACAAGGCAAGGAACGGAACCGCCAGAAGTGAGAAGAACTGGATCTTGCCGAGATTTGCGTCAATGCACATCACGAGCAGTCCGATGATGAGGAGCGCGATGCGCAAAACGTGCTCTGCTCTGTGGTCAAGGGATAACCGATAAGGCAAGGAAATACCTTTGAAGTCCCAGATGTTGAGCAGCACGGGCAGAAGCATACCCAAATAGCCGTACTCAAAATGCACATATTGGAACAGGAAATACGTCCCAAGCAACGCCAACGCGAACAAAACGGGAGCAAGGATCCTCTTTGCATGCTTCTTCTTGGAAAAGATCTGCTTTTTGCACCATTGCATGAGGTAGATCATCAGGATGGAGACCGAGAAGGTCATGAAAACGTTGCCGTAAAGCCGCTTGGAATAAAGCAAATACACCAAAAAATACGCAACGCCGATCACAAAGATCAAAAGAAAATGCTTGCGCTTGTTCTTGGTATATCTGCACCCCTCGGCAAGGAAAAAGGCAAACATCGGAAAGGCGAGTCGCCCAATGATGCGCAGGATCACCAGATTTGGGAACAAACGGACACCGATATGATCGATCGCCATAAACGCACAAGCGAGCAGCTTCAGCGTTGATCCCGAAAGCCCGTGAAACGATACGGAACGTCTTGCCATCAAGGTCTCCCCCTTCCCTTTTTTCTTCATTATAGCGCGAAAAACGGAAAAATGCAAGTATTTTCCAAAAACAAGTTGAAAAGCGTCCGATTTTGTGATAAACTAAAAGCAATAAAACATGGACAAAGGAGACGCAACGGATGAAAACCTTCGTATCATGGAACGTCAACGGCTTCCGCTCCTGCTTGGGAAAGGGATTTGCGGAGTTCTTCGAGGAACAAAACGCCGATTTCTTCTCGATACAGGAAACAAAAATGCAGCTCGGACAAGCGGAATTTGAAGCCGCAGGCTATCATCAGCATTGGTACAGTGCCGAAAAGAAGGGCTATTCGGGCACGGCGATCTTTGCAAAGGAACAGCCGCTCTCGGTGCAGTACGGCATCGGAATCCCCGAGCATGACACCGAGGGGCGCGCCATTACACTCGAATATGAGACGTTTTATTTGGTCAACGTCTATACGCCCAACGCGCAACGGGAGCTTGCACGGCTGGACTACCGCATGAAGTGGGAGGACTCTTTACGCGCGTATCTTTGCGAGCTGGATCAAAAGAAGCCCGTGATCTACTGCGGAGATCTGAACGTGGCGCACGAGGAGATCGACCTCAAAAATCCCAAGACCAATCATTTCAGCGCAGGCTTTTCGGACGAGGAGCGCGGAAAATTCTCCGAGCTTCTGGCAAGCGGCTTTGCCGATACCTTCCGCACGCTCTACCCCGATAAGGTCGAATACTCCTGGTGGAGCTATATGTACCACGCAAGAGAAAAGAACGTGGGCTGGAGAATTGATTATTTCGTCGTCTCCAACCGCCTGCTCCCTCTGGTCAAGGATAGCCAGATCCTGACCTCGGTCATGGGAAGCGACCATTGCCCCGTGAAATTAACAATTGATCTTTAATTTGAAATAAGGAGAATATACATGGTGACATTTATTCCTCTTGCTCTTGTGGGCACATTGATGATCGTCTTGGGAAGCATCAACATGACGGGTAATATATCATCACTTCATTCTTATCACAGAAAACGTGTGTCCGAGGAGGACAGAAAACCGTTTGGCAGATTGGTAGGACTTGGAACCTTGCTCATCGGAATTGGCATCATTGCGTTCGGTGCTTTGATGTGGATTCACGAGGAAACACTTCTTTTGTGGATAGTCCCGATCGCTACCGCTCTTTTGATCGTTAGCATCGTCGTCGGCTTGGTGATCAGCTTTTATGCCATGATGAAGTACAATAAGGGAATTTTTTAACTTTGATACGAAAAAAGGGATTGAGTCCAATTGATGTTTGACTCAATCCCTTTTACAATACTCACTTAAAAACAAAATGGATTTTGAGCGTACCCTGCCCCAAACGTTGCAGCTGCCATGCGCCACATTGCTTTGGCATGAATGCGATCATGCCAAACAAACCGACGAAACAGCTTGCGAAGCGACCAAAGCTCACCGTAGCTCCCTTCCACAACGGAATTGGCAAGAAAATCAGATTTGCTTTCCAACGCGTCAAAGCCGCGAACACGGCACGAGAGAATATCCCCTTCATTGTCCGCGTCAACTCCGATCTCACCAAAATAATACGCATTCACGTTCTTGGTATGCAGATACATTTCCTCTGCCGTGCGCGGAATCTGCCCATAGAAGGTCTGCCTTGCGGCAAGGTGACTCCTGTTTTTATCCGGAATTGACTCATAAAGAGTCAAAAAATCGCAAGCGGACTTCAAAGCAAGAGCCTTCTGTCTTTCATATTCCTCTTGCGTCAGCGGATATCGTTCCGCATCAAATATCACGTCCGAATCTGCGTCACAGATTGCCAAATCAGACGTTTTTTCTTGTACGAGCTTCACAGAGCAATGCGCAGGAAGATCCTTTCCAAGCCATTCCAGATAGGAACACACCTCGCTCTCCATTTTGGGAACGGCAAGATCAAGATTGTTCCCACGCGCATAAGCACCGATCAGATCGACGGCATACAGCAACGTGTCATCTCCATTATGCTCCCATACGCAGTTGATG
>JAZNXP010000057.1:0-9772 GCA_045593965.1 Eubacteriales bacterium
ATCGGCAAGGACGCCAACCACGTTGGGCGGCAGCTCCTTCGCGGCGGCGATCATGACGGTTGCCGCACCCATGGAGACACCCGTGAGGATGATCTTGGCGTTGGGATCGATGCGTTGAATGATGTAGTCCACCCAGCGTTCCAGATCTCGGCTTTCGTTGATGCCGAAGCTGATCACGGTTCCGTCGCTGTTTCCGCTGCCTCTATGATCCACCAGAAGCGCGCTCCGTCCGAGAGAGAAGCAACGGTAAACGCCGCCGCAAAGATCACGCTCGGAGGTTCCTCTGTAGCCGTGGAACATCAATTCGATCGGCTCGCCCGGCTTATGCTCAAAGAATTTTCCGCGTAACGTAATTCCGTCAAATGACTGAATTTCGATATCGGTGTGGGGAAGCGCGCGGATGCCCTTGATCCATTTCACGATCTGCTCGCGGTAAGGCTCGTAGATCTCCCCGTCGGGAATGCGGATCTCGTCGGCGGGGCGCTTTTCTTTTTTTCGGTTGGAATAAAAAGTCAAGCGAAAGCAGATATAAGAAGTCAGAAGCGTCGCAAATATCAAAAACGCGACGCAACCCAAAAGGATCCAAAATACAATCATTGAAGTTGCCTTTCAAAAAACGGTTCTAAAATACAAAAAATGGTAGCCGTGTTCACAGCACCATAAAATCATTATACCATAAAACGCGCGGTTTGTAAATAGAAAGTTGTGCAACTTTGCGTATTTCTATGTTTTAAACAAAAAAATATTGTAAGGTTTTTACAAATTGCCTATTGCAAAGGCATCAAAAATATGCTATAATACAAGTGCAAAGGAAAGAAGTCGAAAGGAGGACGGTCCGATGTACAAGTGAGTCCCGACTTTGATGCGAAGGCAAGGGAGTCAACCAAACAGATCCAAGGAGCGAAAAACGGGAACCACACGGCGGTGTTACGCAGGAGATAGATAAGGGAACGAAACCATCCCGTTCGGATTCGGAAAGCCTTTGTTGAAAAAGTCAGAAATTCGCCTTATACGAAGAATTACAGGAAGAAACAAAAGGGATCCTCGTTAGAGAAAATATGAGTGTTTGTGTGTTTGAGGATTGTAAGGGCGCGATAAGGTAGACAACAGAAAGAGAGGATAAGAAAAGATGTTAGATATCAAGAGTGAACAGAAGTGACCCTTGGTTGCGGGATAAAGTCCGTGATCAAGGGTCATTTCTCTTTTTGTAACAAAAATTCCTGAATCGATTGACAAATTCGGATTTTTGGATTACAATAATGATATCACATTCAACTCGGCCAAAAAGAAAGGAGAAGTCATATGTACACCATTTATGTTGTATTCAAGTGTCTGGAAAGGAAAAGAGAGGCGTTTGTTGAGCGCGTGAGAGCGGAAGGAATCCTTGACGCGGTCCGCGCTGAGGACGGATGCATTCGTTACGACTATTATTATTCGGAAAAGGATCCGAACGAGCTTCTTCTGATCGAGGCTTGGGAGAGTCAGCATCATCAGCAGGTGCATATCGAGCAGCCGCATATGGCTCTTTTGCGTTCGTTCAAGGAAGAATACATCACCTCCACAACGCTTGGAGAATTTGAATTGAAATAATAAATAATGAAAAAAGGCTTTGAGATTTCCTCAAAGCCTTTTTCTTGATTGATTTTGCAATCAGTCGGTTACGAAGGGCAGAAGAGCTACGTTACGAGCACGCTTAATAGCGGTGTTCAGCTCTCTCTGATGAACTGCGCAGGTGCCGGAAATTCTTCTGGGAAGAATCTTACCTCTCTCGCTGATGAACTTTCTCAGCTTTGCGCTATCCTTGTAATCAATAAAAGCAACCTTGTCTGCGCAGAAAATGCAGACCTTCTTTCTTCTGCGGTTTGCGTTCGCCGGACGTGCGGGGCGAACAACTGCTTCAGTCGTTTTCGTATCCATCTTATGAAATCCTCCTGTTCAATTTAAGTGCCGCTTCATCAGAAGGGCAGATCGTCGTCTGTCTTAAGCTCCTCAAACTTCGGCGCGGATGCGGGGGAAGAGGAGTAAGAAGGCGCGTTGTAGGTGTCGTTGGTGTACTGTCCGCCAACACCGCTTTCGTTTTTGCTGTCCACAAACATTGCCTCGTCTGCGACAACCTCGGTGGCATAGCGCTTTTGTCCCTGCTGATCCGTCCAGGATCTGGTCTGGATCGAGCCGGTGATGCAAAGAGCCGAGCCTTTTCTGAAATAGCGAGAAATGAATTCTGCAGTTTGTCTCCAAGCAACGATGCTGATGAAATCAGCCTGCTGTGCTTGCGCGCCGTCCGCGCTCTTGGCTTGGTAACGGCGATTGACTGCAAGGGTAAAGGAGACAACCGGGATACCGCTTTGCGTGTTCTTCAATTCGGGGTCAGCCGTCATTCTTCCGCAAAGAATGACTTTGTTCAGGTTTAAACTGGACATTCTGTAAAGCCTCCTTTCTCAAAAAGACAATGCGTGAATTACTCTGCGTCGGTAACTTCGACAACAGGAGCAGGTGCGGCTGCAACAGCGGCAGGATCATACTCCAAAGCGATGACCATCGCGCGAAGAACGTTCTCGTCGATGTTCATCAAACGCTGCAGCTCTGCAGGGAATGCGCCCTCGCTCTTGAAGGTTGCTACGGTGTAGTAGCCTTCGTTCATATCCTGAATGGGATATGCAAAGCGACGCTTGCCCCAGTCATCGATCTTAATGACTTCTGCATTTGCGAAGATCAGATCGGTGAACTTGCTCACGCTTGCCTTTGCGGCTTCTTCGCCGTTTGCAAGGCTTACGATGAACATGCATTCATAAGAATTGATTACTTTTTCCATGTGTTTTTACCTCCCTATGGACTAATTCGACCGTGCCTGCTATTTTTTTACACGGTAGAGAGACGGACTTTTGCCCGTATCAATTCGCTATTATATCATATCTTTTCTTCCTTGTCAAGAGACTTTTTCCTCTTTTTTCATCTTTTTCGAAACTTTTTTCAATTATTATTATATTTACGCCCACTTTTCGGGAAAATCTATTGCAAAATCCGAATAAAACTGTTATAATCAAGAAAACGCCGAGAACGGAGGAAAGAGAATGAAGCGCATATCCGTTGTTCTTGCCTTTTCGCTTTTGCTGATCGCCTCTTTGAATTCGTGTCAAGGCATTGAAGACGCTCACTCATTGGAGATCCGTTTTCTTGACGTGGGACAGGGAGACTGCACGCTTCTTCGCACCCCGCAGGGGAACGTTTTGGTCGATGCGGGACCCGAAAGCACGCAGGAGCTTCTCATGTCGCGCTTGCGCGCGCTCGGCGTCGATGCTTTGGAGCTGTTGATCGTCACCCATCCCGACGAGGATCACATGGGCGGAGCGGATGGAGTTCTGCGTGCGCTTTCGGTCAAGGAGGTATGGACGAACGGCTATGAGGATACGCATGAAACGGCGTTGACGTTTCGCGACGCGCTCATGAGCAGTCACGCAACTCACAAGGGGGTCACGGCAGGAGAAAAATACACCTTGGGAGAGATGACGCTGTTCGTGTATGCGCCGTTTGCTGCGGAGGATGCCGCAAAGGGAAACGAGGGAAGCATCGTGTTCCGCCTCGTTTGCGGAACTTCCGTGGCGATCTTTACGGGAGACGCGGAGGCAGATACAGAGGAGCGGTTGCTTTCGGTATACGGTCGCGACGGATTGAGCTGCGATCTTTATAAGGTCGGACATCATGGCTCGTCCACTTCCACGGGAGAGGAATTTCTATCCGCGCTGTCACCGAAGTATGCGGTGATCTGCTGCGGCAGGGAAAACACCTTCGGACATCCGCACGGGGCGGTATTGGATCGCCTTGCCCGCATTGGCGCGCAGACCCTACGGACCGATCTTGACGGAGAGATCTGCTTTGTGACGGACGGGGAGAATTTTTCATTACAGTCCGCCTCACGCTCCGAGTGCATCCTTGGCATCGGTGCTTTTGAAAGGAGAAAAAAACTATGGCGAATATATTGATCATCGGTGGCTCACGTGGGATCGGCGCCGCGTGCGTTCGCGCGTTTGCCGCGCAGAATGACCGCGTGGCATTTTTCTATTGTACATCACACGAAAAAGCCGAAGAATTGATTAAGGAAACGGGAGCGATCGCTCTTTGTGTGGACGTTGCGGATCCCCAAGCGGTGCAAAGGGGCGTGGATGACGTGATCCGCACACTTGGATCGATCGACGTGCTTGTTTGCAATGCGGGGATCGCACAGATCAAGCTTTTCACCGAGCTTACTGACGCGGATTGGAAACGCATGATGAATATCAATCTTGACGGCGCGTTTTACGCCTCTCGCGCCGTGGCGAAGAATATGATCGCAAATCAAAAGGGAAGCATCGTTTTCGTAGGCTCGATGTGGGGGAAAACAGGTGCGTCCTGTGAGGTGCATTATTCGGCAAGCAAATCGGCGCTTCGCGGCATGACGATGGCTCTGGCGAAGGAGCTGGGACCCTCGCACGTCCGTGTCAACTGCGTGGAGCCGGGGGTGATCGATACCGATATGAATGCTTCTCTGGACGTTGCAACGAAGGATGCGCTTTGTGAGGAAACGCCGCTTTGCCGCATCGGAACGCCCGATGAGGTGGCAAACGCGATCCTGTTCTTGGCATCGGACAAGGCATCCTTCATCACGGGACAGATCCTCGGCGTGGATGGGGGATTTGCCGTATGAAGCGAATCCTGATCCGCATCGGTGCGTGCTTGCTGGCACTTGTGCTGGTGCTCGGAGTGTGTGCATGGGTCTATTTTGAGCACGGTGATTGGTTGTTCTCGATCGAGCGATCCTTCAAAAAGAGCGAACCGCTTGCTTGGACATCCCTGATACATATCGGAGAAGTCAAGCATTGGGAGCTTGAGGAGCTGATGCGCAACAATCGCGTTACCTTTCACAATTCCTTGATGCTTGTCAACGCCACGCACCCCTTGCCCGAGGGGTATGAGGCGATCCTTGAGGAATACAACGGTGCGCGGATGCATCCCGATATGATCGAATGGTATATCGCCTTGCGTGATGCGGTACAGGAAAAAACAGGTGTTCGCATTTACGTTTCCAGCGATTTCCGCACGCCCGAGGAGCAAGCCGAGATCCTGGCTTCAAGTGAGAGCGGTGTTGCCGCCAAGATCGGCTGCAGTGAGCATGAGGCGGGCTTGGCATTGGACGTATACGCGCCGTATTATGCGGGCGAAGCATTCCTCAAATCTCCCGCAGGCAGGGAGGTCAACCGCATTTGCGGAGAATACGGATATATCTTACGCTATCCTGCGGATAAAACGCAGATCACGGGGATTTCTTATGAGCCGTGGCATTTGCGTTACGTGGGCGCGCCGCACGCCAAGCTGATGATGGATAGCGGTCTTACATTGGAAGAATACATTGAAGAAATGGAGCTTGGAGAATGGTATCGTGTTGACGGTTATCTGATCGGACGGTGCGCCGCGGATGCGTTGGATTTCCCGACGGGGTGGTTCTCCTGCGAGATCTCTCCCGATAATTGCGGAAATTACATTGTTACCTTACAGATGCGTTGAAACGATCCGCGCGGGGATCAGGAGCTCGGGCATAAAATGGATCACAAGGCTGAAAATCAAGGCGCAGAGCAACCCCTGCAGTAGCTTTGAGAGTGCGTATCGGCGGAAGGAAAAGCCGCATCCGTCACAGACCGAGAGGATCTGGCAATGAACGGAAAGCCCCGACCAGCCTGCGCAAAACGCGCAAAGACACGCCGCGATCTGCGTGCTTCCGAGCGTTGAGGCAACACTCATTCCGCTTGAAATTTCAAACAGACAGAAGAGCAGCGCGTGCAGCTCGGTTGGAAGCGAGAGCGCATCCGGAACGAAGCGCAGCGTGCCGACCAGAGTGGAGAAGAATATGACGTACGCGCAGACCAGCAGAATGCTTTCCGTTGCGGAGCGGATCGAGGACGTGAACAGCTTTGCTCCGTCCAGGCTTGCCGCGTTGGAAAAGGGCGGATCCCGAAAGAGGGGATCCGTCTTTTCTTTTGGTTCTCCATTCTTTTTTTGCAGCAATGAGAGCAGGATCCCAACGATCAGGGAGACCGAGAGCGTGACGGCGTAAAGTACAATGCCGAAGGAGCGGTTTGCAAAAAGCGAGACGCCCACCGCGCTGATCAGGAATGCCGAGGAGGGATTGTTGGAGAAGCAAAGCACACGTTCCGCTTCCTCTTGGCTTAACGTGCCTTTGCGATAAGCAAGCACCGTACATTTTGCCCCCACGGGAAAGCCGCAAACGGCACCGAGCAGAACTGCGATGCATCCGTCCGCCGGCAGTCCGAACAGCTTTTCAAGCGGACGCAGGAGAGGTTTTGGCAGATGAGAAGCCGCATCTCCGCTGACCAGTAGCTCGGAGAGAACAAGGAAGGGAAAGAGAGAAGGTACGATCGTCCTTGCGCAAAGCAGAAGTCCGCGGTTCATATAGGAAATGGCAAGCTCGGAGTTTTTGAGCAGAAGAAGCAGGCAAAATACGCCGAACAAGCCAAAGCAAAGCTGTCCCGCACGTGGACGGCGATGCTTCAAAAAGGAAGAACGGGAATGGAAAAAAGCGGTCATGAAAGGTACTCCTTACGCATAAATATGGAGAGAAGAGCTGTTGTAATCTACGCAAAAGCAAGGCGTTTTATGATGCAAACGTCACTTTTTCAAAGATGCGGCTCAAAACGAAACGGATGCGGAGGCACTCATGCGGCAAAAGAAAGAAGTGAATTCGTGCAAAAGCAAAAAAAGACCGTTCCCCGTGCGTGGGATCGAAGCAGCATTCCGCCTTTCAACGGTGATCCTGCACGGAAGTCGACAAGCTTCGGTTTACGGATGCCGAAAAATTCTGCATTATTCTCCCACACAGATCTCGTTGCAGATCTGCAATGAGGTTCTGACGGTTTGCGGAAGCGGACTTTATTGCACGTCCTTTTCGGCGGGAACGGTCTGCTTGGAGGGCGAGATCGAGCAGATTTGCTTTTCGGGGACGCATAAAGAAAGGCTGCGTGAGGGATCGCCGTCAAAGGAGGAAGCATGAATCCGATCTTGTTTTTCTTGGGAAGTCAGACGTTGTTCGCCAAGGCGGAGCATCGAACGGCGATCGTCAATTTTTGTTTTTATGAAAATATCGCTTATCGCGATTTCGAATGTGACGAAGAGGGGAATATTACGTTTCGCTGTTCCAATCGTGACGCCAAGCGCTTGATGCGGCGTTGCGAGGCGTACGAAATTCCGCTTTCTCTGATCGCGTCACACGGCTTGCCGTCATTGCTCCATAGATATCGCCGTCGGGCAGGGATGTTCTTCGGTGCTTTGATCGGGATTGTGCTTGTGATCTTGGCACAGATGTACGTCTGGGAGGTTCAGATCGTCGGGAATACGGCAATGTCGGTGTCGGAGGTGCAAGAAGAGCTGAAGTCATGCGGCTTTGGCGTGGGATCCTATATTCCCGACATTCGGACCGCAGAGCTGGAAAATCGCGTTCTGATCGCATCCGATCGCATTGCTTGGATCTCGATCTACATAGACGGTACGGTCGCGACGGTGCAGGTCATTGAGCATACGCCGCCCGTTGGGGAAGAGCCGATCAAGCGTCCCGCAAACGTCGTTGCCGCCGCGGACGGACAGATCGAAGTCATCGAGCTTTATCGCGGAAACATCGCGGTCAAGGTCGGTCAGGCGGTCAAGAAAGGGGATCTTCTGATTGGCGGCATTTACGGAGACGATACCGAACGCATCCGCTATACGCGCGCCGCAGGAAAGGTGCTGGCACGGACGGAACGGCAATTTTTGATCGAAATTCCGTTTGTGTACGAGGAAAAGCTCTATCAAACCCCCAAGTGCGGAGAAATCGTGTTGAATTTCTTCGATTTTTCTGCGAAAATTTTCAAAAATACTGGAAATTCTATGCAAACGTATGATATAATATATAAAGATTATATTCCGTTTTCCTTCTTGCCCCGTCCGTTGCCCTTCGGCTGGACCGTGGCGAGCTATCTTCCGTACACCGTGCAAAGTGCGGTGAGAAGCCCCGAGGAGGCATCGGAGCTTGCTTACGCAGAGCTGGAGCGCGCGCTTTCTACCTTGTCGGAGGAGACGCAGCTGCTTTCCAAAAGCATTCGGGTCACCATGACCGATACGGCGTTTTGTCTGGAATGCACGGTGGAATGCATCGAGGATATTGCGGTGCAGAGTGAGTTTGAAATAGCGGAATTACCGTGAAAGGATTGTTATGAACCGAAAGATCATCAAAATGGAGCACGCGGGAGCGACCGCAAAAATATTCGGAAATTTTGATAGCAACGCCCGTATGATTGAGGAGCGTTTTTCCGTGAGCTTGCGCAATCGGGAAAGCGAATCGGGAGATTCGATCCTGATCGACGGTGAGGTGGAAGAGCAGGTATATGCCGCCGCGCAGTGCATACAGTATCTTCACGAGCTTGCGGCAAAGACCGACGTGATCACCGATCAGGCGGTGCAATACGCAATGGACATGATCGCATCGGGCGAGGGAATGTCCTTGGCGGAGCTGGGGGACAGCTGTATCTGCGTGACCACAAGAGGAAAGCCCATCAAGGCAAAAACAGTGGGACAGAAGCAATACGTGGACGCCATCCGCAAAAATACCATTGTGCTCGGCGTGGGTCCCGCGGGAACGGGTAAGACCTTCTTGGCGGTTGCGATGGCGGTTCGCGCGCTTCGGGAAAAGCAGGTCAACCGCATCATTCTCACACGCCCCGCGATCGAAGCTGGAGAAAAGCTTGGTTTCTTGCCGGGTGATCTGCAGAGCAAGATCGATCCCTATCTGCGTCCGCTTTACGACGCGCTTTACGAAATGATGGGAGCGGAGAACTATCAGAAGCTGGTGGAGAAGGGAACGATCGAGATCGCGCCCTTGGCGTATATGCGCGGAAGAACTCTGGACGATTCCTTTATCATTCTGGATGAGGCACAGAACGCCACACCCGAGCAGATGAAGATGTTTCTGACCCGTCTGGGCTTCAATTCCAAGGCGGTTGTGACGGGAGACCTGACGCAAACGGACCTTCCTATGGGACAAAAGAGCGGACTTGCGGTCGCGGTGAAGATCTTGGAGAACATCGATGACATCGGCATTCACTATTTCAACGAGCGCGACGTCGTACGTCACCGCTTGGTGCAGAAGATCATTCAAGCGTATGAAAAGCATGACCGTGAGCTTGCCCGCCGCGAGGCGGAGCGAAAGGCTGCGGCACACGCGCGTGCGCAGGCAGAACGAAGCCGCCCCGAAAAGCAAGACGGAAAAAAGAAAGATTGATACGATTTCAATAAAGAGAGGACAAGCAATATGAACCGCAAAATGTGTTTGAAGATCTATTTTGAAAATGAGCAGATCGCCATTCCGCTGACGTATTCCATGAAGATGCTGGTCAGAAAGGCGATTGAGGCGACTCTGGATTACGAGCAATACGGCAATCCGTGTGAGGTGTCGGTCACCTTTACGGACAATGCCAAGATCCATGATTTGAATAAAAAATTCCGCGGCGTTGACCGTCCGACCGACGTCTTATCCTTCCTCTTGTTTGATTTTGAGGGCGAGAGCGAGGAGCCGCCCGTGGACGAGCTGATGGGGATGCTGGGAGACATCGTGCTTTCCTTGGAGCAAGCAAAGGCACAGGCGGAGGAATACGGTCATTCCTTTGCGCGTGAGATCGCGTTTTTGTGCGTACATTCCATGCTGCACCTGCTGGGATACGATCATGAAACGGGAGAAGAGGACGAGGCGGATATG
>JAZNXP010000058.1:0-11889 GCA_045593965.1 Eubacteriales bacterium
TATGCGCACATTACGACGCTCCCCCCTCCCGACCGTCTGATCGAGGTCGAGGTCAAGGAAAACACCTGCCTTTTTGATGCGATCGCACTTTGGCGAAAATACTTACCGCAAAACAACAATGAGCAGCTGAAGAACATCTTGCAGCTTGTTCTGTCATGCATGGAATCCAAGGAGGAAGAGCTCAACAGGATCGCGGTTGCCGCCAAGCAGACGTTGGATGCCTCCACTGATTTTCGGTTGACGATGGAAGAGCTCGGGCATCTCGTAGGATATTCAAAGATCCATATCAACCGCGTATTCTTTGATGCTTACAAAATCACCCCAATGCGCTATCTCAATGACCGAAGGATGAGCCTTGGATTGCAAAAGCTTTTTGAAGGAAGACCGATCACGGAAATCAGTATGCTCCTCAATTATTCTTCTCCCGCCGCCTTCAGCAAGGCATTCAAATTGAAATTCGGACTTTCTCCCGAAAAATATCTTGCAACCGTGCAAGAACCGCAAAAAAAATAAACAAAGTCACCGCTTGTTCGTACGCACAAGCGGTGACTTTTCGGTTCATTCGGTTCAATAGAACAATTCAATATTTCTTTTGATATATCCAAGCATTCTGCCGCGGATATATCTCATGTTTCCCGCGACGAAATCCTTGATCTTGTTGGGATTTTCACGGCAATTCTCCATCATGTAGCGGAATGCCTTCACCATATCCGTCTCGCCTCCCTGTTCAAGCGCGCTGCACAGAGAATCGATCGTGGCGGGGGCGGCATGGAACAGCAGATCCCAATAGGTCGCGATATCCTTGTCCGCAAGATCGTAAAGCATCTTATACGCCAGAAGCGGACGGTATACCTTGCGGAATCCCATTTTGACGTTGTTATCCAGAATATCGTTCTGCCAGAGCTGCTCGGGAGAATTGCATACCAACGTCTGGAAGAAATTCATGCGCTCGTTCACGATCTGGAAGGTCAGATCGTCAACCGAAATGTTTTTCTTTTTTGCTCTGTCAAACAAAAAGAAGTTCGGCTCTGCATCACGGGTGATGAAGAGATAATATCCGATCAACAGGGTCATCAGGATCATCAATCCCGCAATGATCCAAGTCATCACTTTCTTATAAGTAGCATCGGAATTGGGAATCGCGATAAAGATCAACAGTAACGCGACGATCAGCGTGATCGCTCCGACGATTGCCATGATCAGGGGCATCTTCTTTTTCAACATAGCTTATCTCCTATTCGTTCAGCATAGCTCTCTTTTCTTAATTATACCATATTCTTTTTCTCTTTGCAAGATGTTTTTGTGCGTTTTCAAAGAATATTTTTAAAGAATTCCCGCAAATGAACATGATCCCCGAAGTGCGCGATTGTGAAGCATTCGTTAAAAAAGTAAATTTTCTGAATTGGTTGACATTCTCAAAAATATGTGGTACAATGTAAGTTGAAATCATTTTGAACAAAGGAAGTTATTGCTTTGGAAAATCAGAAAAAAAACAAGCTGTTTGAATTTTTCAATTTCAATCGCGCCAACCGTCCCGACGCTGTTGCCGAGGACACAACGCCAACGGTCAAGCGCTATTTCAAGCTGCTCGGAAGAAGATTCTGGCAACTGTTTTCCCTGAACGTTGTCATGCTGGCGCAGATCCTGCCGATCGGTCTTGCCATATACGTCTATTTCGCGATCAAGCAGACACCGACGCTCGGTGAGCCTCTTTTCTCCCAGCTCTACGGCGCAAATCTGATCCAATCCACGCCCGCGTCCAATCTCCTGCTTGACCTGTTCGGACATCAGGTGGGCGTTCCCGTCTTTAACGCGACCGTGTCCTACGTCATCATTGCCGTCTGCTTTGCTTTTTTGCTGATCACCTTCGGTTGGCAAAACGTCGGAGCGACCTACATCCTGCGCAGTATGGTACGCGGAGAGCCTGTATTCATCTTTTCGGACTATTTCTACGCGATCAAAAAGAACCTCAAGCAAGGCTTTTTCCTGGGACTTCTTGATTTTGCTGTTATCTTCCTTTTGGGATACGATTATATCTTCTTCTCCGAAAATATCGGAACCATGATGAACAACATCGGTTTTTATATGTCCTTGGCGTTGATCCTGATCTATTTCTTCATGCGGTTTTATATCTATTTGCTTCAGATCACCTTCAATCTTTCGATCCGCAAAATTCTCAAGAACGCATTGATCTTCTCCGTGATCGGATTCAAACGTAATTTTATGGGATTTCTTGGGATTTTGCTCTGGACTGCCCTGATCGTTGTCATGGCACCTCTGCTCAGCTACGGCATCGCGCTGGTCGTTATCCTTCCGATCCTGTTCTACTTCTCCTTCACCGCATTTACGGCGGCATATTCCGCATATCCGATCATCGACCGTTACATGATCGAGCCTTACAAAGGTAGTATGGAAGAGAGCGACGAGGAGCAAGACGAATCCGAGGCAGATATAGAGAAAGCAACCGAACACACCGAACAATAAAAATCAAAGAAACCGTAATGCAAAAAGCGTTACGGCTTCTTTTATTTATCACTCTCCACCGAGCAATTCACTGACCGTTACGGGCTCAAAGCCACGCGCGATCAATTCGGGGAGCAGGAGCTTCAACGCCCGGGGTGTTTCGCTTCCGACACCGATATAGTCATGCATCAGAATGATGTCTCCCGCTTGCACCTTGGAAAGCACCGTTTGCACGATCTTATTCGCATTTTTTACCTCCCAATCCCGCGTATCAAGGCTCCATAGCACCAAGGAATAATCCCCTCGCTCACTGCAATCCGAAACCGAGGCGTTCAAAGCACCTTCGGGCGGACGGAACAAATGCGGTCGATACTCGCAAAGCTCCTCCAGAACGTCCTCACAGGCACCGATCTCATGCTCCAAAGCAGCCTCGTCGAGCTTTGCCACAAGCGGATGCGTAAAGGTATGATTGCCGATCTCATGTCCGCGATTGATCACCTCCCGTGCGGCGTCGGGATAATTCCGCACGTTAATGCCGACCATGAAGAAGGTAGCTTTGACAGAATATTGATCCAACGTATCAAGGATCTGTTCCGTCAGACGCGGATGCGGACCGTCGTCAAAGGTCAGCGCGATCTTCATGGAGTCTGTTTTGACGGATCGATAGACCTCGGTTTCGGCAGAAGCGCAAAACAACGTTCCGCGACCAATCAGCAAAAGCACCAACATGACGTTCCAGAAACGGAACCAAAGCTTTCCCAAACGCTTCATGTCGCCTGCCCCGCTTTTGTCAATTCATCCAGTGTTCCGAAACGGTATCCGTCCGCCTTCAGAGTCCGTATCACGTCTTGCAGAATTGCCGCATTTGTTGCGGACGTTGGGTGCAGAAGCATAACCTCACCGTTGTGAATATTATCCAGAATGATCTGCTTTGCCTTCTTTGGCGGCATCTGTTTTTTATTATCCCAATCGGGGTACGCGAAGCTCCAGAAAACTGTTCGATAGCCATTTTTCTGCGCACATGCCAGATTTTGCTTGCTGAACGTTCCCTCGGGCGGACGGTAATATGTCGCCATGCGTTTCCCTGTCGCTTGCGCATACTGTTCCTCCAAAGCGCGCAATTCCGCAAGAAAATCCTCATCGCTCCATCCGCTCATATTCTTATGCCGAACGCTGTGATTGCAGACGGTATGCCCCTCGTTCGCCATCCGTTCAACGAGCGCAACATTATCCGAGATCACGTGCCCGAGAATAAAGAACGCGCCCGTGACCTCTTCTTCCTTCAAAACGTCCAATATTTTGGATACGTTTCCGTTTTCGTATCCAACGTCAAACGTCAGATAGACGACCTTGTCCGCATCTGTAACGGACGTATGACTGCGATCGATATAGTATCCACCCAGCTTCTCAACAAACGCAAGCTCTCCGCCCACGCTTGGTTGCTTGTGATCCTTGACGTGTACGCAATACCAATGATAGCTTTCTTCTTCTGCAGCAACCGCCGTCGGAAGCGCGCGTATCAATGCAAAAAAACAAAGTGCAAACACCAAAAATCGTTTCATGATCTTCACTCAAATCCTTTCTGAAAGTGGTTTTGAGCATAGTGTTTGCACTTTTGTTTGCGAAAAAACGAAGCAAAGTATTCCGTTTTTTTCAAAAGTTATTTATTTTTTCAAAGATTTGCAAAAATGAAATCGTAAAGCTCTTCAAAGAAGCGGTTATTTCTCGGATAGACCTTAAAGGTCAACGGCTCACCGCAGATGCGATCGAGTGCTTCGATCACGGCATCACGCCCAAGCTTTTCCTCCACCAGATAAAGAAGCCTCATATCCTCCAAGCCGTCATGAAAAACCTTCAAACGCAAGGAAGGCGTTGCGCCGTCCCGATACGGATATACCGTGAAGGTATCTCCCGAGGGGAACATTCCCTCGCCGTCCGTGTCAAAATACGGATTGATCTTTTTGACCGAATTCTGATTGTTATAGAAATTATACCCCCAATGCAGGAAGCCCTTGACTCCCGCCTTATACATCTGCACACCGAGGATACGGTTGCGGTAGGACGGCATTGCAAGATAACGATTTCCTACCAGATTTCCCTGTCCGCAGCAATAGTAGCACCACAAATTCGGCACGTTTGCTTCCAGGAAGGGCTCGATATGATCGGTTGCGGGGATCGGCTCGCGGACAAGTCCGTTTTCATAGAATGTAATGTCCGAAAGCGCGTCGATCTCTCCGCATCCCTCGATCAGAGGCAGGAGCAATTCGGCATCTGCGCGATAGTAATCCAGATGCGCCACCTTCGGTTCATCCGAGACGTGGAAATACAGATGATCGCGAGAAATCTGTTCCTCCTCGAACACCTTCAAAACAGCGGGAATGAGCTGCTTGATAAAGCCCTGATATTCTGCGCTCTTGGCATCTGTCTCCCAACCGAAAATGCGCTTTTCCTCGCCGTCCACTGTCGCGATGACCTTCGGAGCGTGGGACGCGCCCCACTGGGTGAACATATGATTGATCTCAAAATTCGGAATTCCGCATCTTTTCGCCACGGCGATGTATCGTCTGAGCTTGGAAAATTCAAATTCGTAAGCATCTCCGTTTTTGACGATGTCAACAAGCTGTGTGGTGGGACGCTCACCGCCGATCTGCGTATCCAAGGGAGGAGTCAGAACAGGAGTCAGGATCAGATTGATGCCGCTCTCTGCCGCAAGCTTCATGTATTTTTCGATCAAGCTCCAATGCTCCTCGGAAAACACGGGAACGTGATGCACGTCGGAAATGCAATCGCAATAAAACCATTGCGTGTAAAGGAGCTTTTGCTTCGGAAGAATCTGCTCGTGAACGTCAACTGTGAACGTCTTTTTGCCTTGGATCACACCGTTTGCGTCACGGAATGCGATACGGATATAATGCTTTCCTGTGGGACAGTTTTCCGGGATCTTGACGGTGATCCAGAGAGATCTCCAATAATCGACCTGCGAAATGACCTTCGGCTCGTCCAGCGGCCAGAGCGCATCGGGCAACAGGCATGCTTCGCTCGTCAGATAGTCATCGTCGCGTCGGATGCCGCGATATACGGGCAGACGTACGGGAACGGTCTGGACGGTGTAGAATTGAACGTCAAACTTCTTATATGCATTGATCTCCAGATCGTAAGGTGTTAATTCATAATTGAAGAAATCGCCTCTGTAAGCGATCTGGTACGAGATCTCCTGCCCACGAACGGCAGATATTCCCTTTGCGCTTGTGGGATTGTAAATGCGGTTCGGTCCTACCTTGGATAAGGAAGAAAGCTGCTTTAATTGAAGCTGTCCCATGATTCTGTCTCCTTAATGATTCTGATTTTTATTGTGCAAGGACGGAAAAGATATATGCTTCCAGATCCTTGAAAAAGCGTTCTGTGCGAGGGTATTCCTTAAAGGTCAGAGGTTGACCGCAAAGGCGGTCCAGTGCTGCGATCACTGCTTCTCTGCCTATCTTTTCTTCAACAAGATACAGCAAGCGCATATCCTGAAGCGCATCGTAAAACACCTTCAACCGCAAGGACGGGATGACACCGTCACCGTACGGGTAAACCGAATACGCGTCTCCCGAAACGAATTCCATACCGCAAGCCGTCTCCCGATACGGATCGACCACGCCCTTGGAAAGCCTTGTATAGTAAAAATTATAGCCCCAATGTAAAAATCCGCGCAAATTCGCTTTGTACATTTGCACACCAAGGATACGGTTTCTATAAGACGGCATCGCAAAGAAGCGATTTCCCACTTTGTTGCCTTGCCAAGAGCAATAATACGCCCAAAGGTTCGGAACGTGATTTTCGATAAACGGAGCGATATGATCGTTGGAAACGACTGCTTCCTTCACCAATCCGTTCTTGAAGAATTCATACTCGGAAAGAGCGTCAAATTGCGTGCATCCCTCGATCAGAGGGTGCAAAAGCTCTCCCGCTTTACGGTATGTATCGATATTCGGCGTTGTGGGTTCATCCGAAATGTGGAAAAAGATCCTCTCGCGAGAAATCCCCTGCTCTTTAAAGAAGTTCAAAAGTGCGGGAACGAGGGCAGAAAGAAAGCCGTGATATTCCTCGCCGCAGGCATCCGTATCCCAGCCAAAGATCCGCTTCTTTTTCCCGTTTACCGCGGCAATGACCTTCGGCGCGTGCTTCGCTCCCCATTGCGTGAAGAAGTGATTGATCTCGAAGCCGTAAAATCCAAGCTCCAGAGCCATATCCACCCATCTCTTCAAGCGGGAAAAATCAAACGAATACGTATTTCCTTCCTTGACGATATCCACAAGCTGGACCGTGGGACGCTCACCGCCGATCGCGGTGTCAACAGGCGGTGTCAAAACAGGAGTGAAGATCAGGTTCATGCCGCTTTCTTTTGCCATGCTCATGTACTTTCCGATCAGCTTCCAATGCTTTTCGGAGAAAATCTTGACTCTGTGAACGTCCGCAATGCAATCACTGTGAAACCATTGCGCATAAAGCAGTTTTTGTTCGGGAAGCGCATACGGATAGACCTGCGCGCAGAACACCTTACGAGCGACCTTGTTGCCGTCCGCGTCACAAAAAGCGATCTTTACGTGCTGCTTCCCCGCGGGACAGTCATTCTTTACCTTTACGCTTACCCAAAGCGATCTCCAATATTCTACGCGAGCACCAACTTCATTTCCTTCAAGCGGCACCAAGACGTCCGGGAAGACCCCTGTTTTGTGCGTAATATAATCATCGTCTCCACGCTCTCCTCTAAAATACGGCAGCATGGAAGGAACACACTCTACGTCATAAAGCTTGATCTCCAGCCCTTCGGGAGCATCGACCCAAAGCCGATACGGGAAGATCTCATATTCCAATACGTTGCAACGATAGGCGATCTGATAGGAAAATTCCTGTCCGCGCACGCATGAAATACCGCTTGTCAGAGTTCCCGAATCAATGAAATCGGGAAAGACCTTGGCAAGCGAGGAAAGCTGACGCAATTGAAGCTTATTTTTCATATGTATACTCCTTTTTGAATCAAATCTCTTGTCCCACGTACGATCCAACGCGGAAGCTGACCAGATCGCGCACGGTGATGCTACCGTCCGCGGCACAATCAAGCACAAGATACTGTGAGCGGATCGCGTCGCTTCCGATGTCGCGGCGGAAGGTTCCGTCGTTGCGATAGATCATATAATCCAGCTTATAAGTAAGCGTTTTGCTTCCGTCCGCATTGTTCTGGATCTGATAACGGTAGATCGTGATATTATAAAGCATCTGCGGATTGAACGCGGACTTACTTCCGTTCTTTTTCAGATAATCTGCGCTGAACATGGCGTTATATGCCGCAGCGTCACCGTCAATCACTGCTTGCAGATAATTGCAAACAAAACGAACGGACGGATCCAGCTTTGCAAGCTCGTCCTCGTTCAAGGGATACGTCATGCCCATTCCCGTGGCATCCGCGCAGTAACAAAATTCACGGTTCAGGCTTAAATACGCCTGATTTTGCATGATATCTCCTTCATATGGATCGTAAAATTCATATTCACCGTAATCATTGCTCGGCGCATCCGCTTTCAGCGCGTTGAGCAAAAGTACACCGCCGATGAGCAAGGCAATGGCAAGAACACAGCAAAGCAACACGATCAGAACGCGTTTTCTGATTTTTTTTGCGCGTTGACAAAGCGCCTCGTAGCTGACCTCGGCGTTGGTATCGTTCGTTGACATGAAAAGTCCTCTTTTCATCATAAATTTCATGCTCATTATAACATTTTTTTCATGCTTTTCAACAGCTTATTTGCATTTTTTACAAATTCGTCACAAAGCAATCGCCGTTTTTTTCAAAAACAGTCAAAAGAAATGCACGTTTTCCTCTTGTACTTTTTTTGAAAATATGTTATAATATAATATCTGTATGCATCTCCGTGAGAACGAGAGATGAAACAGCCAACTTCTCCTTGAAAGGATCCGATTATGAAATATCTTGTTTTGATTCCCGACGGCATGGCCGACGAAAAAATAGAAGCACTCCAAAGCCGCACTCCGATGGAAGCGGCAAACAAACCGATGATGGACGCACTCGCCGAGAAGTCCTTCGTCGGCACGGTTTCCAACGTACCCGAAGGTATGGTTCCCGAGAGCGATACCGCGAATATGGCAGTTCTCTCCTTTGATCCCAAGGTCTATTCCAAAGGACGTTCTCCCCTGGAGGCTGTCAGCATGGGAATTGAAATGCAGCCCGATGAGACTGCATACCGCTGCAACGTGGTCACGCTTTCCGATGAGGGCGAATATGACGAAAAAATCATCCTTGACCACAGTGCCGACGAAATCACAACCGCCGAGGCGGATGAATTGATCAAAGCGTTGCAGGAAAAGCTCGGCACCGATTACCGCCGCTTTTATACCGGCGTCAGCTACCGTCATTGCTTGATCTGGAAAAACGGTGACGACAGTTACCCCTTTATGCGTCCGCACGATATTCTCGGAAAATGCATCAAGGAATATCTCCCCAAAGCCGAGAACGGCGGCGAGGAATTTTATCGCTTGATGAAGGAAAGCTTTGATATCCTCAATCACCATCCCGTCAACGAAGCCAGACGCGCACGCGGACTGAAGCCCGCAAATTCCGCATGGCTCTGGAGTCCCGGCAAAAAGCCACAGCTCCCCAATTTCAAGGACAAATGGGGACTTGACGCCGCCGTCATTTCCGCAGTTGATCTGATCAAGGGGATCGGCATTTGCGCGGGTATGAGATCGATCGACGTTGAGGGAGCTACGGGCAATGTCCATACCAACTACGACGGCAAAGCAAGTGCTGCCATCAATGCGTTCAAGGAAGGCTGTGATTACGTTTATATCCACGTTGAAGCTCCCGACGAATGCGGACACCGCGCGGAGATTGAAAATAAGGTTCTTTCCATCGAATTGATCGATCAAAAGATCCTAAAGCCCGTTTACGAATACCTCGTCAATTCGGGCGAGGACTTCCGCATTATGGTGCTCCCCGATCATCCCACGCCGATCCGTCTGCGCACGCATACCATCGCGCCCGTTCCCTTCTTCCTTTACGATTCCGAAAAAGTGCTTGAAGGTGTAAAGGGATTTAGCGAGGAGACCGCCGCGCAAAAGAACAACTACGTTGAAAACGGCTACACGCTGATGAATCTGATGCTGAAATAATCACGAAAGGATACTGTTATGAATCAAGAACCTTCGTTTGCGCCGCAGAACGGCCCCGATGACGGGTTGCCAAAAAAGCTTGAAAAAGAAGAGTCATTGGAAACCGACGGCAACTCTTTGATTACAAGAGAACAACTTGCCTCCGATCAGACTGATCCCAACGCGGAAGAGCCGATTTCCGAGGAAGCTTCCGCCGCGGAGTCTGAAGAAGCAGTGGAAAAGCCCTCGTTTGCCAGATCCGCGTTTGAGTTTCTGGAAATGTTCGCCTTCTCCGTCTTTGCGGTCTTGATCGTTTTCACCTTCTTTTTGCGCCTTTGCCGCGTGGAAGGTGCTTCCATGGAAAACACGCTTTACGGCGATCAAGCACTCCTGCTCTCCTCTGTTGCATATACCCCCGAGCAGGGTGATATCATTGTTTTTCATCTGACCAACCATGACGATAACATGGAAAAGACGATGGTCAAGCGCGTGATCGCCACGGGCGGTCAGGAGCTCGTGATCGATTTTAATACGGGGATCATCACGGTCGACGGCGTGGAATATGACGATCCTCACCGCACGCTGAAGGATTTGACGGGTCGAACCGTTGATTACTACAGTCTTTACGCTACACATTATTACGACAGACACACCAAGATCCTGAAGGCAACCATTCCCGAAGGAACCGTGTTCGTTATGGGTGACAACCGAAACAATTCCAAGGACAGCCGCAATTCGGACGTCGGATTTGTGGATGAGCGTTGCATTCTCGGCAAGGTCGTCCTTCGTCTCTCTCCCTTTACCGTTCTTACCTGAAAGCTTCTGAAAAGAAAGGATGTGGATCTATGCCATCCGAAACCATACAGTGGTTCCCTGGGCATATGGCGAAAACCCGCCGTATGATCTCCGAAAATCTGAAAAACGTTGATATCGTCATCGAAATACTGGATGCGCGCATTCCCTACAGCTCCCGTAATCCCGAGATCACGCGTCTGACCGAGGGCAAGCCCACGCTCTTGCTTTTGAACAAGGCTTCCCTTGCAGATCCCTCGCAAAACGCATCTTGGGTCAAGCGTTATACAAGCGAGAACACGGTCTGTCTGCTGACCGACTGCGTTACGGGCGAGGGCTTGAAGCAAATGGAAGGAGCGATCCGCTCCATTCTGGCAGACAAGCTGAAAAGATACGAGGAAAAAGGCATGCACGGCAGACGCGTGCGTGCCATGGTATTGGGAATTCCGAACGTCGGAAAATCCTCGCTGATCAATAAGATCTGCGGAAACAAAAAAACGCGCGTGGAGGACCGTCCCGGTGTTACGGTCGATAAGCAATGGGTCTCCACCTCGATCGGCGTGGACCTATTGGATATGCCCGGCATCCTCTGGCCCAAATTTGAAGAAAAGCGCGTGGGCGAAAATCTCGCCATCACGGGCGCGATCCGAGATCACATTCTCGATCTGGAATCCCTTGCAACCGCGCTTTGTAAAAGACTGCATATTCTTTACCCCGAACAGCTTTCGGCACGCTATAAGCTTGGAGATATGGCGCAATATCAAGAGCTTTCCGACTATGATCTCTTCTTGACCATCGGTAAAAAACGCGGATTCTTGATCAGCGGCGGTGAGATCAATACCGAGCGAACCGCAATCATGCTGCTTGACGAATTCCGCGCCGCCAAGATCGGACGGATCACACTTGATCGCTATTCCAAAGAGGAGCTGACCAATCATGCTTGAATTCACCCTGGAAAAAGAGCTTCACGAGAAGGGCTTTCTTTCGGTCTGCGGTGTCGATGAAGCAGGCAGAGGCCCTCTTTGCGGTCCTGTGGTCGCGGCAGCCTGTATTCTTCCCGAATGCGAGCTTCCCGCAGAGCTGAACGACTCCAAAAAGCTCACTCCAAAAAAGCGCGACAAGCTCTTTGATTGGATCTGTGAGAACGCGATCGCATATTGCATCGCCGAGGCAAGCGTCGAGGAGATTGACCGCTTGAATATTCTGGAAGCCGACCTGCTTGCCATGCGTCGCGCGATTGACGGACTTTCTCAAAAAGCGGATTTCGCTTTGATCGACGGTAATATCGCCCGTGATTTTCAGATCCCTGCAAAGGCGATCATCAAGGGAGACGCAACAAGCCCAAGCATTGCCGCAGCCTCCATTCTCGCCAAGGTCACCCGTGACCGCGGATGCGAGGAGCTGGACAGGCTTTACCCCCAATACGGCATTGCCAAGCACAAGGGCTACGGCACAAAAGCGCATATGGACGCGCTCCGTCAATAC
>JAZNXP010000059.1:0-10664 GCA_045593965.1 Eubacteriales bacterium
CTGATATGGAATCCTCGCGGCATTGCCGCGTCCGCATAAATCGCTCCTGTGGAGCAAAAAAGAAAACGGCTCGATACGTAAGTATTGAGCCGTTTTAAAAAATACAATCTATGGTGATTAAATGGACAAAAAAATTGAAGAAAAGATAGGGAACAACATCCGTGTTTTGCGTGAGCGGAGCGGGATGACGCAAGATCTGCTTGCGGCAAGGCTACAGCTTGGCGGTTGTGACATTACAAGAAGCGCGGTTGCCAAGATCGAAGTGGGGCAAAGACATTTGTATCCCGATGAATTGGTTCTAATTAAGCAAATTTTGAATGTGACATTTGATGAGATATTAAATATTTAAGGATCGTTGCGACTGATGCACAACGATCCTTTTTTTCTTTATACCTGCTCCTTCATCAAATTCAGTACCTCGTAGATACCGCGGATGGGGATGATCTTCATGCCCGGGCAGTCAAGCGGTCGTTTTTCCACGTTTCTGTAAGGCACGATGGCGGTGGTGAAGCCAAGACGCGCCGCTTCCTTGACTCTTTGCTCCAGGTTTGCCACGGCGCGGCATTCACCCGCAAGTCCCAATTCTCCCACGGCGATCAGATCGTCGGGGATAATGCGGTCGGTCATGGAGGAGATCAGAGCCATTGCAACCGAGACGTCCGACGCGGGCTCGTCCAGACGCAAGCCGCCGATGACGTTGAGATAGACGTCGTTCTGATAGAACTTCAGTCCCAGTCTCTTTTCCAATACCGCGATGATCAGACACATACGATTATAGTCGATGCCGTTGGTCGTACGTCTGGGAGCGGGGAAGGCGGTCTGCGTGACCAATGCCTGTATCTCCGCGATCAGGGGGCGTGTGCCTTCCATCGTGCAGACCGCGCAGTTACCCGAAATGTTCTTCGGACGTCCCGCAAGCAGCATTTGCGAGGGGTTTTCTACCTCCAACAGTCCCTTGTCACTCATTTCAAACACGCCGATCTCGTTGGTTGAGCCGTAGCGGTTCTTGATCGCGCGGATGATGCGGTACGCCTGCTGACGCTCGCCCTCAAAGTAGAGCACCGCGTCCACCATGTGCTCCAGCACCTTGGGACCCGCGATGCTACCCTCCTTGTTGACGTGTCCGACCATGATGACCGACATACCCTCGGATTTTGCCTTGTTGATGAAGGTCAGGGCGGTCTCCTTGACCTGCGTCACGCTTCCCGGGGTGGAGTTGACGTTGGACGAATAAATGGTCTGAATGGAGTCCACGATCAGAACCTCGGGCTTGACCTTGTCGATCTCCTTGACAATGCTTTCAATGTTTGTTTCGGTCAGCAGAAAGAGGTTGCTTCCGATCACGCCGAGACGCTTTGCGCGAAGCTTGAGCTGTCCGCCCGATTCCTCGCCCGAGATGTAGAGCACCTTTCGGGATTTGCCGAGCACGTCGCAGATCTGCATCAGAAGCGTGGATTTTCCGATTCCCGGTTCGCCCGAAAGAAGAACGACCGAGCCGTGCACCAAGCCGCCGCCGAGGACGCGGTCAAGCTCGCCAAGTCCCGTTTCCTGACGCATATAGTCGGGAATTTCCAAGTCGCGAAATCCGACCGCGCGGTTATCCCCAAGCGGGATCATGCTCACGCGCTTTGGGGGAGCGGCTTTTTCGGGTGTGAGGTCGATCACGTCCTCAACAAAGGAGTTCCACGCGCCGCACGAGGGGCATTTTCCCATCCATTTCGGGGATTTATATTCACATTCGGAGCAGATGTAAACCGTTTTGAGTCCTTTCATCAATGTCCGTTCCTTTCTTGTCTCATTGTTTTTATTTTAGCACATCTTTTTCTGAAAATCAAGGAATTTTTCAGGATTGTGCGCAATGATTTAAAATTGCCGTAAAAAGCAGGAACGCAAGCTCGTTCTGATAGTCCTCCGCCGCAAGCTTTTCCGCTTCCTCGGGATTGGAAAGAAAGCCACATTCCACCAACACCGCGGGGGAATGCAGATGGTGGAGCAGATAGATACTGCTCGTGGCTTGCTTGACCTGCCGGTCGTTTTCGGGCTGTAAGGAGACTCTGACGGTGTCCTGGATCGACTGCGCAAGGGCACGTGAGCTCTCATTGTTTGGAGAATACCAGACCTGAAGTCCGTGATACTGCGTCTGCGGATAAGAATTGAGGTGGATGCTGACGAAAATACTGTTCTCCGTCTCCTGTGCGATCTGCCTTCTTGCCGCAAGGTCGAGGGCTTTTTTTCTGCCCCGATAGTCCACGGTACGATCGTAAAGGAGAATGTCTGTCTCCCTCGTCATCACGACCTTGATCCCGTTCGTTTCAAGCATGGTCTGCAGCTTCCTTGCAATGGCGAGATTGACGTCCTTCTCAACAACTCCCGATGCGCTGACGGCACCTCCGTCCTCGCCGCCGTGTCCCGCATCGATCACGACCGTGAAATTGAGCGGATCGTGCGCGTTGTGTGCGGCTTGTGCCGAGGGAGCGGAACGGATGGAGATGTAGATCATGATGCAGGAAAGCAGTAAAAACAACAAAAGGAAGAGTAAAAACTGCCAAGGGACGGCAGAGCGGCGTGTGTTGGCGGACATGGACTTGCTCCTTTCTCATTTCATTTTCTGCTTCATCTTATCGTTTTGAGGCATCTTTTATGCTCCGCCCAGGCGAAAAAAGGGATTTTTTTGAAGGTGGAGAGGGAAAGAGAATAAAAAATCCGCTTTTTTATGCAGAAAAAATACAAGATATTCATTTTTGGTGTTGACCTTTTGCGGTTTTTGATGTATAATAATTAAGATGGGTATTTATGCAAAGTGCAGAATTGCTCAAAAAACATAATCAAGGTCATCAGAGAGGATGGAATTCCGAATTATGGCAGAATTGACAAGAAAAGAAGCAAGAGAGACGGCGTTTTGCCTGCTGTTTGAGACCGAGTTCCACGGGGAGGACGATCCGCGCGCGGTTTACGAGACCGCGGTGGAGAACCGTGAGATCGCGGACGATGAATACGTCAAAAGCATCTATTTTGGCGTCAGAGAGCATCTGGAGCAGATCGATGCGCTGATGGAGAAATATTCCAACGGATGGAAGGTGGGACGCATTTCGCCCGTATCGCGCAGTGTGATCCGTCTTTGCATCTACGAGATGCTTTACCGCGAGGACATTCCGAGCTCGGTCTCGCTCAACGAGGCTGTGGAGCTGGTCAAAAAATACGACGATCAGAAGATGAGAGCCTTCGTCAACGGCTTGCTCAACGGCGTGAAGAACGAGCTTGAGGCGGCGAAATGAAGCCGACCTGCTTTGTTGGGATCGATACCAGCAATTATACGACCTCGGTCGCGCTTTGCGATGCGGACGGACGGGTGCTCGCCAATCTGAAGGCACCTCTGCCCGTCAAGGGAGGAGAGTGCGGACTGCGTCAGAGCGACGCCGTATTTGCGCACGTCAAAAATCTGCCTGCGCTGATGCAAGACTTGCGCGAGAAGGTGCGTGACAGAACCGTCTGCGCAGTAGGTGTTTCAACGCAACCGAGAAGCGTGGAGGGATCGTATATGCCGTGCTTCCTTTCGGGAGTTGTTGCCGCACAGGCTCTATGCGCGGCGTGGGACGTTCCGCTATACCGCTTTTCGCATCAGGACGGACACATCATGGCGGCACTTGACTCCTCGGGTGCTTTGAAAAAGATCGGAGACGCGCCGTTTGCCGCGTTCCACGTTTCGGGCGGAACGACCGAGATCCTGTATGTAACGCCGCAGAAGAACGGCTTTTCCGTACAGCAGGTGGGAGGAACCGAGGACCTCAATGCGGGACAAGCCATTGACCGCGCAGGCGTGATGATGGGTTTGCAATTTCCGTGCGGAAAGGAAATGGAAGCGCTCGCCGCAGGCTTTGAGGGAAAATTGCCTGCCGTACGCGTTTGTGTCAGAGAACGGACGTGCAATCTTTCGGGATTGCAGAATCTTGCGAAAAAGCTTTATGACGAGACACAGGACCGTGCCGCCGTCAGCGCGTACGTGTTCGAATTTATCGGCAAGAGCTTACAAAAAATGACGGAGCAGCTGGATGAAGCATACCCCTCGATCCCGATCGTGTATGCGGGCGGTGTCATGAGCAACCGCGCGCTGCAGGGGCTGCTCGGAAAACGGGAAAATACCTATTTTGCCGAGCCTGCGTTTTCTGCGGATAACGCGGCGGGAGTAGCCTTGCTCTGTCGCCAACGGCATTTGAATGAAAATTGATTGAAAACAAACGGAAAGGAGTCGCCATGGATACGAGAAAGGATCTGTTATCGGTCACACAGCTGAATAGCTATCTGAAAATGCTGATGGATGGCGACCGTGTGCTTTCCCATATCTACGTGCGCGGAGAGATCTCCAATTTCAAGGCGCACAGCTCGGGGCATCTGTATTTTTCGCTCAAGGATCCCGAGGGACAGCTTCGGTGCGTGATGTTCGTATCCTCTGCGATGCGCTTGAAATTTCGCCCCGAGGACGGCATGAAGGTCATCGCACACGGAAGGGTCTCCGTGTACGGCGCGACGGGACAGTATCAGCTTTATGCGGACGATCTCCAACCTGACGGCGCGGGCGCGTTGGCACTTCAGTTTGAGCAATTGAAGCGGAAGCTTGCCGCGGAAGGGCTGTTCGACGAGGAGCGGAAGAGACCGCTTCCCGAATTTCCCGCGCGGGTGGGCGTGATCACGTCCCCCACGGGCGCTGCGGTGCATGACATCCGAAACGTTCTCGGAAGAAGATTTCCCGCGGCGGAAATGATCCTGTTTCCGTCAGCCGTGCAGGGGGCAGAAGCACCCGAGCAGCTGATCCTTGGATTGGAGTTTTTCGGGCAGACGGGCTTGGTGGATGTCATCATTCTCGGTCGCGGAGGAGGCTCTGCGGAGGATCTTTGGGCATTTAACGACGAAGGACTTGCGCGAGCGGTGGCGGCGTGCCCCATTCCCGTGATCTCCGCGGTGGGACACGAGAGTGACTTTACCATTTGCGATTTCGTTGCGGATCGGCGCGCGCCCACTCCGTCGGCGGCGGCAGAGCTTGCTGTTCCCGATGCGTTCTCGGTGATCTCCACGCTCCGCTCTTGCGGTGCGAAAATGCAAGGTGCCGTTATGCAACGGCTGCAAAGGGAGCGACATCTGCTCTCGATGCTTTCTCACAGCCGCGTGCTGGAACACCCCGAGGGATTGCTTGACGGCTTCCGCATGCGCGTTGCGGAAGGAGAAAGGGCGTTGGAAAGAGGCATATCCGACGCACAGAAAAAAGCAAATACCGCACTTGCCACGCTCGCGGGGCGTCTGGAGGCATTGAGTCCTCTTTCGATGCTGGCACGCGGCTATACGGCAGTTTATCAGGATACGAAGATGATCACTCGCGCAAGGGACGTGCGAGGAGGAGATGCGTTGCGCATCCGATTTGCGGACGGCGAGGTCGAAGCCGTCGCGCGGGAAGGAAGGAAAGATTAAGATGGCAAAGAAAAGTGAGACCTTTGAAGCTTCCATCGAACGCCTGGAGGAGATCGTGCGCGCCTTGGAAAAGGGAGACGCGCCCTTGGAGGAGACCTTGAAGCTTTATGAGGAAGGGATCTCCTTGGTACGCACCTGTACGGAACGTCTGGAGAAGGCGGAGCAGAAGGTGAAGATGCTTCAGCTTCGCGCCGACGGACAGGGTTCATTGGTGGATTTTGATCAAGGAGAAGAATGATATGACACAGGAAGCATTGGAGCTTTTGTTGCACCGCAACGCGGTCATGACCGAGAATGCGTTGCGCAAGATCTATGCGGAGGACGAGGATCTGAAGGTGTTGCTCGACTCCGAAAGATATAGCCTGTTCGCGGGCGGAAAGAGAATTCGACCGACGCTGACATTGGAATTTTGCCGTATGCTTGGCGGTGAGGATGAAGCGGCGTTGCCGTTTGCGTGTGCGGTGGAGATGATCCACACCTATTCGCTCATTCACGACGATCTGCCCTGCATGGACGATGACGATATGCGAAGAGGAAAGCCGACGAATCATAAGGTGTTTGGTGAATCGACCGCGCTTTTGGCGGGAGACGCGCTTTTGACAGGTGCGTTCGAGGTTGCGGCATCCAATACCGAGGCAGGCGCGGATTGCTCCGCGAAGGCGGTGGCGTATCTTGCTTCCTGCGCGGGACGCTACGGTATGATCGGCGGACAGATCATGGATCTGGAGGGAGAGAAAAAGAAGCTGACGCTCGATCAGCTTTTGAAGCTCCACTCGATGAAAACGGGTGCTTTGATCAACGCGGCGGCTGTTATGGGTGCATTGGCGGCAGGCGTATCCTTCCACGATCGCTGTATGGAAGCGGTCGTGACCTATGCGGAAAACATCGGACTTGCGTTCCAAATCGTGGATGATATTCTCGATCACACGGGAGATAGCGCGGTGCTTGGCAAAAACGTGGGGATGGATGCAGAGCGGCAAAAGAACACGTTCCTGTCCTTCTATACGGTCGAGGAAGCACAATTTTATGCCGACCGTGTCACGCAGGATGCCATTCGCGCCATTCGCAGATATCCCAATTCGGATGCGCTTTGCTCGATTGCGGAGTGGCTTGCCACAAGAAAGAAATAAGATTTGGATTGTTGAAAGGACATTTATGAACCATATCACGGATCTATTTACCAATTATTGGTTGCTCTGTGCCTTCACGGGTTGGTTTGTGGCGCAGATTTTGAAGATCTTCACAGGTTTTTTCAAAACGCAGAAGTTTTCTCTGAAAACGCTGCTGTTCGGCTCGGGCGGCATGCCCAGCTCGCATACGGCATCCGCCGCGGCTCTTTGTATGGCTTGCGGACTGTCACACGGATTTGGCTCGGTCGTATTCGCGATCACGGGACTTCTTCTGATGATCGTTATGATCGACGCGATGGGAGTTCGCCGCGAGACGGGCAGACAGTCCCGCGCGCTCAATCAGATCATCGACGAGCTGTTTTCGGATACGCTTGAAAATTTTGACAGCCATTTCAAGGAATTGATCGGACATTCCCCCTTGCAGGTGTTTTTCGGTTTGCTGACAGGCGTTGGAACGACCTTACTGTTGAGTCTGATCCCGAATTTTGTTCCGGTGATCGCATGAGAGCGGATGTATATCTGACCGAACACGGTCACGCCTCCAGCCGCCGCCGCGCGCAGGAGCTGATCGGTCAGGGCTTGGTTTCGATCGACGGAAAGCTCGTCCCGAAGCCATCCTTTGCGGTCTCGGACGGTGAGCATGCAGTTACGGTCACGCAGGGGGATCACTTCCGTTTTGTCTCCAGAGGCGGAGAAAAGCTGGAAGGGGCTTTGGAGCGGTTCGGGATCGACGTCGGTGGCATGCTGGCGTTGGACATCGGCGCGTCGACGGGCGGCTTTACGGATTGCTTACTCCAACGCGGTGCTTCGCACGTCATTGCCGTGGACGCGGGTGTCGGACAGCTTGCAAGTGTGCTTTTGAATGATCCTCGCGTGACGTCGTTGGAAAAGATCAACGCGCGAGATCTGACCTTGGATACGATCGGGGGCAAGCGCGTGGATCTGATCGTGATGGACGTTTCATTCATTTCGGCGACCTATATCATTCCGCACTATGCGGAGCTTCTTACCTCTTCGGGGCAGGCACTTTGCCTGATCAAGCCGCAATTTGAGGTCGGAAGAGCGGCTTTGGGAAAGGGCGGGATCGTCAAGGATCCCGAGGAGCACCGTCGCGCGATCGAGCGTGTATGCGCTTGCGCGGAGCAAAGCGGACTGACGGTGACAGAGGTCATTCCGTCCCCGATTCTCGGAGGAGACGGGAACAAGGAATTTTTGGCGCATATGACGGTGCGCCGCACAGAGGACAGTTGATGCCTTACGGCTAAGAAAGGAACGGTGTGATGAAATGCTGAAGATCGCGCTGATTACCAATTTTAATATTACGGAAAAGGCGAATGCCGCCATGGAGGTTGCGCAGAAGCTTTCCGAGCGGGAATGCGAGATCCTGATCGCGGCGTTCCATCGGGATAAGATCCTTCGCATGCAGAAGCATCGCTCCAATTTTCAGTATCTTCCCATGGAAGCGTTGTATACGGAGGCGAACGTGATCGTCGTGCTCGGCGGTGACGGTAGCATTCTGGAGGCGGCAAGACGCGCGTCCGTCAAGGGGACTCCCATTCTTGGGATCAACTTGGGAAGGCTTGGATACATGGCAGAGCTGGAGCTGAGCGAGTTGGATCAGCTCGGACGGCTCTTTGACGGCGATTACCGTCTGGAGAAGCGTTCCATGCTCCGCGTGGAGCTGCTCAATGCCAACCGTGAGCTGCGTTCATTCTGCTACGCGCTCAATGATGCGGTCGTATCGGGCGGATCGGTCTCCAGAATGATCGATCTGGAGCTATTTGAGAACGGTGAATCCGTGACCGACTACCGCGCGGACGGCGTGATCGTTGCTACCCCCACGGGATCGACGGCGTATTCCATGTCGGCAGGCGGTGCGATCGTGGATCCGCAGGTGCCTTGCATCTGTGTCACCCCCGTATGCTCGCATTCTCTTGCCGCACGTCCCCTGATCTTCTCGGACGCATCGACGCTGGAGATCAAAAATACCTGCGTGCGTGAGAAGATGCTGTATCTGACCGTGGACGGCAGAATTCACTTTGAGCTTTACCGCAATCAGATCGTTCGCATAACGAAGGCGACGATGCAGACGAAGCTGATCCGCCTGAAGGATTGCGATTTTTATAAAAAATTGAGACAAAAGATGAAGGATACCCAGTTTTAAATCGATAATTGAGCTTTCGAAAGGAGTATTTCGGAAAAATCATGAAAAGAAACAGACAGGAAAAATTACTGGAGCTGATCTCCCGCTATGAGATCGAAACGCAGGATGAATTGATCGAATGCTTAAAGGAGCACGGATATGACGTCACGCAGGCGACGGTCTCCAGAGACATTCGTGAATTGAAGATCGCAAAGATGACAACGGGAAGAGGAACCTACCGCTACGTGCTTCCGAAGCAATCGGAGGGAGGAAAGACCATGCGTTTTAATTCGGCACTTGTTGATTCGATCATCAACGTCGATTACGCATGCAATCTGGTCGTTTTGAAGACGTATCCGGGACTTGCAAACGCGGTTGCCGCGGGAATCGACAGTATGAGCCTGCAATCGGTGCTTGGGAGCGTTGCGGGAGACGATACCATTCTCGTTGCCGTACGTGATGAGGAAAGCGCAAAAAGCCTTTCCGACCGTTTACATGATCTTCTTCGGAGCATCTGATGTTACGTTCACTTCACATAGAAAATATCGCCGTGATCAAACGGCTGGATCTGGATCTTGAGGATGGCTTTTCCGTGCTGACGGGTGAAACGGGTGCGGGAAAATCCATTATCATCGATAGTATCAATCTTCTGATGGGCAATCGCGTTTCGCGCGAGCTGATCCGAACGGGAGAGAGCGTGGCAACCGTCCGCGCCGTATTTGACGAGCTTCCCGCATCGGTCTGTCATTCCTTGGAGGAGCTTGGTTTTTCATGCGAGGACGGAAGCATGATGCTGCAGAGAAGCTTGTCCGTTGACGGAAAATCAAAGGTCAAGCTCAACGGTCAGACCATTACGCAGAGTATGCAAAAGGAGATCGCGCAGATGCTTGTGAGCATTCACGGGCAGTCGGACAGTCAAAGACTGTTGCAAAAGAGTGCGCATCTTGGATTGGTGGATGCGTATGCGCACCCCGATGCCGAGCGGGAAGCATACGGCGAGGCATACGGTGCGTGGAAAGCGGTCTGCAACCGTCTCCGTGCGCTCTCCAAAGATGAAGCCGAGGCATTGCGCCTTGCGGAAATGTTAAAGTTTCAGATCTCCGATATTGATGCGATGAAGCTCAAGCTCGGGGAAGAGGAGACGCTCACAAAGGAAAGAGACAGATTGCTCCATATGGAGCACATCAATCAGCAATCCCGCCTGATCGTTCGCGCCCTGCTCGGCGGTGAGCGGAGCGGTGCGTTGGATCTGATCAAGCGAGCAGAGGGTGCGCTTCGCTCTTTGGGTGGACTTGTGGAAGGAGCGGAGGAGCTTTTGGAGCGATTGTCCTCTGCGGCTTCCGAGATCGAGGACGTCGCATCCCTGGCGGAAGGCTACGCGGATGATGACAGAGAGGATCCCACCGCACGGATCGACCGAATTGAAGCGCGTCTTGACGGGATCTCCAAGCTGAAGCGGAAGTACGGCAACAGCATCGAACAGATCCTTGCCTTCCGTGAAAAGGCGGCAGAGGAGCTGGAGCTGCTCGTCTGCTCGGACGAAGAAAAGGAACGCTTGGAAAAAGAAGAAAAGAAATTGCACGCGCGCGCAAAAGAATGCGCTGATGTATTGACCTTGGCGAGAAGAAACGCCGCAAAGGCGATCACCGAGCAGGTGAGCGAGGCGTTGCGCTTTCTGGATATGCCGAAGGTACGCTTTGAGATCCGCATCACACAGGCGGAGCTTGGTGCCGACGGCGGAGACGATGTGGAGTTTTTGATCGCCACAAACGTAGGAGAGCCGCTGCTGCCGATGCTGAAGATCGCGTCGGGCGGCGAATTGTCCCGCATTATGCTGGCGCTCCGCTCGGTGCTCAACGACAGAGACGGTGCTTCCACCGTGATTTTTGATGAGATCGACACGGGTATTTCGGGCAAGACCTCTCGCAAGG
>JAZNXP010000060.1:0-5355 GCA_045593965.1 Eubacteriales bacterium
TTGGCACCCTGCACGATCCGTTCCAGCGCGCTTCGCACCGTCTGACAGGTCTCGGGATCGTTGATAAAGGGAGAGCCTGCGTGCTTGCCCGTGAGCAGAGCCGAAAATTCGCCGCAGAGATCAGTCGGAACGATCAGGTAGATCACCTCTACCTCGTTTGCGCAGCGGTAGCCGTGCGCGTCATAGCTGAACGAGACGGCGATCTCTCCCGCCTTCAGCACGCGCGTCTGATCATTGATCAGAACCTCAAGCTCGCCCGAGAGGACCATATAGATCTCAATCTGGGAATGAAAATGAACGGGGGTATTGATGCTCGAAAAGGTTTTGCGCGCGTAGGTCAGCCTGTTTTGTTCTTCTCTTTGTAAATGAAAATTGGGTTGCATAGTGCCTCCGTAAAAAAATGACACGTTTTTGTTTGTTTTTGGCATGAAATGCTCGGAATTTGTGGTAAAATAGAGGTGGATGCATGAAAAAAGCCATGCGTTCACCCACCTCACCATTATAATACATCCCGAACGGCTTGTCAATGGAAAAACCGTTTTTTCCACCTTCCGTTCGGCGCAACCATGAAAGGCAACGGTCATGTCACTGTTTCAAAGAAGGACTCCTCTGCAGGGAGGAGACAAACTGTTTTCCGCAAAAGACGTTTTAAAGATCGCCATTCCGCTGATCATCCAGCAGCTTCTCGGCGTTACCGCGGGCGCGGTCGACACGATGATGGTCTCCTATGCGGGAGACGCGGCGGTTTCGGGCGTATCCTTGGTCAACTCGATCGACTCGCTCCTGGTCATCTTTTTCACGTCCCTGGTCACGGGCGGAGCGGTCGTCGTCTCGCAAACGCTGGGACGAAAGAATTACGAGGAGTGCAGAGAGGTCTCAAAGCAACTGATCTACGTTGCCACGGGCGTGGCATTTCTGATTACGCTGGTCACGTTCCTTTTCCGCAAGCCGCTTCTTTCCTTCCTGTTCGGGAACGCGGAGGCGGATGTCATGCTCCATGCGGAGTGGTATTTCTTTTTCATCGTGTTCTCCTTCCCGTTCGTTGCCATCGATTCCTCGATCATTGCGGTCTTCCGCTCAGCGGGCAATTCCGTCATCGGCATGCTCGTGTCGCTTACGGTGAACCTTGTGAATATCGGTGGAAACGCGCTCCTGATCATCGGCTTCAATATGGGGGCGATGGGTGCGGCGATCGCGACGTTGATCTCACGGATGCTCAGCGCGGTCATTCTGCTCGTTCTGATACATAACAAAAAGAACGTGCTTTATCTTGAAAAGCTGCTGCACTATAAGCCCGATTTTCATATCATCCGCCGTATTCTGCACATCGGTATTCCGAGCGGAATTGAGAGCGGAATGTTCCATTTTGGCAAGCTGATGACGCAATCACTGATCTCCTCGATGGGGACCGCCGTTATTGCGGCAAACGCGGTCGCGCTGACGATCACGCAATATCAGTACCTTACAGGAACGGCGTATTCGCAAACCGCATATACCGTTGTGGGACAGTCCGTCGGAGCGGGAAACGCCAAGGAGACCAAGCGTTGCTCGCGCATGTTGCTGTTTTTCAACTATCTGACGATCTGGGCAGTGATCCTTGCAACGGTCGTTCTCATCAATCCGATCCTTTCTCTGTTCAACACCTCGCCCGAATCCGCCGAGATCGCGCGCACGCTGGTCCTGTATCATTCGATCTGCGCCGCGCTCATCTGGCCGCTGGGGTTCATGCTCCCCGCGATCTTCCGTGCGGCGAGCGACGTGCGCTTTCCGCTTGTTTCCTCGCTGATCTCCATGTGGGCGTTCCGCGTGGCATTGAGCTACGTCCTTGCCCTTGACTCCATATCGGTGTTCGGTTGGTTCGCGATCCCGGGACTCGGCATGGGCGTGATGGGCGTCTGGATGGCAATGACGGTTGACTGGGTATGCCGTTCCGTGCTGTTCATCATCCGCTTCCTTGGCGGTCGGTGGATGAGGAAGAATGGGGGGCAATGATTGACCGATGAAAAAACATTAAAAAGCCGCGGATGCTGTCCGCGGCTTTTCTTCTCCCCTCCTTGACAACCCCTTCTTTGCGTGCTATAATGGGGCTGTTGTTGAGTCAGGGCATGACGAAAAATGAAATCAATGAAAAGGAAGTCAAATATTATGATGAGAGCAGAACTGATCGAGAAGATTTTTGCGGACACGGCGTACGTGCGCATGGGCGGAAGTGCGGAAGAGCTTCGCACGGCGGAGTATTTGCGGGGCGTATGTCAGAGTCTTGGACTTGAGGCGTCGATCGAGGCGTTTGAGGTGGACATGGCGACGGTAACTGATACGATCCTTGAGGTTGACGGCGTTCGCATCCCCTGCAAGGGCTACCGTTGCGCAGGCTCGGGAGAGGTGACGGCCCCGCTTTACTATCTGCGCGACGCGGACACGTATTCCAAGTCGCTTTGCAAGGGCAAGATCGTCCTGTTTGACGGCTATCTCGGCTATTGGAGATACCGCGATCTGATCGAGAGCGGAGCGGTTGGCTTCATCTCCTATGACGGCAACGTCAATTTTGCCGACCGTGACATCGACGACCGTGAGCTTCGCTCCTACGTTTCCAAGGGTGAAAAGCTCCTCGGTGTCAATATCAACGCCAAGGATGCGGTCGCTCTGATCGAGCGCGGCGCGGAGAACGCCACGATCGTATTGCGTCAGGACGAATACAAGGGCGAATCTCACAACGTCATTGTGGATCTGCAGGGGGACGTTGACGAGCAGATCGTCTTTACCGCACATTATGATTCCACGTCGCTTTCGCAGGGCGCGTATGACAATATGTCGGGCTGCGTGGGACTGATCGGCATGGCGGAATATTTCGCGGCGCATCCGCACCGTTACAGTCTGCGCTTCATCTTCTGCGGCAGCGAGGAACGCGGCTTGCTCGGCTCCAAGGCGTATTGCGCGTCTCACGAGGAGGAGCTGAACAAGATCGCGCTCGTGATCAACCTTGACATGATCGGCTGCACCATGGGCAAATTCATCGCCTGCGCCACGGCGGAGAAGGAGCTGGTGAATTATCTCTCGTATTTCGGCATGGAGCAGGGCTTCCAGGTCAAGGCATATCAGGACGTTTATTCCAGCGATTCCACGCCCTTTGCGGATAAGGGAGTCCCCGCGGTATCCTTTGCGCGCACGGCTGGCGGAAACCTCGCGCCCATCCACAATCGCTACGATACGTCTGCCGTCATGAAGACCGAGCAGATGCAGGCGGACGTCGAATTCATCACCGCGTTTGCCTCGCGTATGGCGAACGCCGCGATGTGTCCCGTCGGTCGCGAGATCCCCTCCAACATGAAGGAAAAGCTGGACGAATATCTGCTCCGCAAGAAGCCGTGACGCGATAGATAGACACAAAAAAGAGCCGTATATTCCTCCAAAAAAAAAGAGCCGTATAGTTGCTCAAAAACAGCGTTCTACACAAAACGCACAAAAAGTTACAAAAAAGGACAAAAAAATTTATTTTCCTATTGCAAAAAAAAATAGTTTGTGATATGATATAGACATCAGACTAAATTCTTATGCAAAGGAGAGTATGTAATGAAGAAAAAGTTTGAGCCGTTAGAAATTGATGTCATTCTGCTCGACGCAGAAGACGTCATTGCAACGTCGGATCCGTTCCCGGGGTATGAGAATCCCGATCTTTGGGTATGATCCAAAGCGACCCTATTCAAAAAAACAAACATTGAAAGGAAAACAAACAAAAATGAAAAACATGAAAAAATGGTTGTCTTTACTTCTCACCTGCGTTCTTTTGATCGGAACCTTTGTGATCGTCCCGATTTCCGCTAACGAAGTAACCTCTGACGCAACGGTTGAGATCGTTGCCAACAACATCTACCACGGCGATGCTTACTACATGATGTATGCAGTTGACGCGCAGAACCTCGCTGACGGTGAGACCGTTCAGATGATCATCTGCGACGCAAACGGCGAAGAGATCTACGGCACCGCAACGCAGAACGGCACCGTTGCTTACGGCGGCGCTACCTGCCTCAAGTTCGTATCCGATAAGGGTATTCCCGCGCAGAACATCGCAACCACCGTTTACGCACAGGCACAGGTTGTCAACGCAAACGACGAGGTTGTTGCAAAGAGCGCGATCCAGGCTTACAGCGTTATGGAATTCATCTACGAGACTCAGCTCAAGGGTGTTGCAAACGCAGACGACATTACTCTCTTTAACGCTCTGATCGACTACGCAACCGTTGCACAGAGCATCATGGTTCCCGACGCATCCGTTAAGATCGGTGACGTTTCCTATTCCTACGTTAAGGTTGAGAACGGTACCATCGACGGCACCAACACCGAGCTGATGGTCAACACCACCGCAGGCGCAGTTGAAGGTCTCCTTGCAAATCTGACCGCTACGATCGAAATTCCCGAAGGCATGAACTTGGCTTGGAATGTTACTGTTACTCCTTTGACCGAGACTGGAATGACCTACACGACCAACGATGAAGCTGCAAAGGCACTCGCTGTTGAAGCTGATACCGCAATCACTTTGACCGCAACCGCAGTTGAGGGTGAGGTTTCCGATAAGCAGCCTGAGACAAAATATTTTGACGTTACTACTCTTAAAGCATCTGGCGGAGCAAGCGGTTATACGAATCGTTCTTCCGAGGATGGCTGGACTGCAACAGGTGCCAATACCGGTTCTTGTAACGGTCAGAGTGCTATTCTTCTCAATGGTAAGACTACTGCTGTAGGTTCGATTACTTCTGCAACCTTGACCGATGGTATCCAAAAGCTGACCTTCAACTATGGTTTGCCCTATGGTGAGACTAAGGGTGTATCTATAACGATCCAAATCAAGCAGAATGGTGTAATCGTTGCAAGCGAGACCTTGACCGATGAATCCAATACACAGAACAATACAAGAACCTTCACATGGGAAATCGAAGAGGAAATCAAGGGCGATTTCGTAATCGTAATTACCAACAATTCTCCTTCTAACAGTACCAGTAATAAGGACCGCTACGCAATCTGGAACATCGAGTGGCTTACCAACCCCTAATTGCCAACGGTAATTAAACAAAACACATAAACCAAACAAGAGCCACCGCTTCGGCGGTGGCTCTTTTGCGCGTTGTGATTGAGGTTTGGTTCCGCTTGGAAACGCGAGAAAATCGGATGCGCTTGAGTAATATTTTTTGCCGTGTTGCGACTTCAAAAGAGGGCTCCCGGCGAAGTCCTTTCACAAAAAACGTGCTTGACTTCGGGACGGTGATGTGATATACTAATGATAATCAAGAAAATCAGAGGTAAAAATGAAAAAACAGAGATACGCGGTGGTGTTTGATTTCGATGGCACGATCGCGGATA
>JAZNXP010000061.1:0-4589 GCA_045593965.1 Eubacteriales bacterium
GACAAAATTGACGGTTGAACCGAAGGTATGGTGAGGGGGAAGCACGCACATGGTCTTGGGCGTGATATCAAAGTTATACATTCCCTGCTCCATATCCGAGCAGATGTTGTGAACAGTTAGCATAACGCCCTTGCCCTTACCTGTCGTACCCGAGGTGAACACGATGGAAGCGAGCTTGTTGATGTCAATGTTATAGTCGTAATAGGAGTTGTCGCCGTTTGCAAACTTCTGCGCGCCGCTTTCACGAACGGCATCCAAAGGGATCGCATAGTCTGCGGTCGTCGCGCCAAATTCAATGAAGGTCTTGAGCGTGGGAACCTTTTCCTTCAGCTCGTTCATCTTCTCCTGGCATACCGAGGAGAATACGACTGCGGGACATTCTGCGGTATTGAGAATGGACGCGATGTCATCCACGGGAAGTGCCTGATCGATCGGAACCGTGACAGCACCCATTGCCATCAACGCAAAATAGGAGAAGATCCACTCGGGAGATGCTTCGCCGATCACGGCAACGTTCTGATTTTCAAAGCCGCGGGAAATAAATTCCGTAGCAAGGTCGCGAACGTATTCCTTGCCCTGCGCATAGGTATAGTGCAATGCCTCTTCCTTGGAAGCGGGATTTTTCTTATAGGACAGTGCGTAACGGTCGGGATATCTTTCCGCTACGTTCTCCACCATTTCTCGAAAGTCACGAAAATGCGTTGTCTTATAAAGAGGATAATTCTTTTTGCGATTTTTAAAAGCCATGAAAACTGCCTCTCTTCGTTCGATTTACCGTTTTGGTAGTTAGGAATATTATACCGCAAACGGCGGGAAATGTCAATAGACTTCCCCGCCGATGCATCAAAAACATTCAAATATTTTAACTTTTTTTTGCAAAAAAAGCTTAAAAAAGTAACAAAATCAGAATTCTTCCTCAATTTCAAGCATTCTTTTTGCCGCCTCTTCAACGTTGAGCTTGTCGATCGCGTAAGCGCGGCGCAGCAGCTCGGGGGGGATCTCGTCATCGTATTTTTCAAACACGGGAACCTCGCCCTGCCCGACCAGCTCTTCGCCGTCAAGTCCGCGGCGACGGATCTCCTCACACAGAGACGAGATCAATTCATAATCATTTCCGTGCGCCATCTTGAAGGTGATAAAATAGCATCCCTCATATTCAACGCCCGTAATGCCGAATTGTCGGGACACACGCGCGATCAGCTTGCGGACTGCACGGAAGGAGCGCGTCCCAAGCCATGGAAAAAGACACCAAGAATATCCGCCAAGATGCACCAAGGAATGCGAAAGCATCCCCGTGTTTCGCGCAACGTGCCGTGCGACGTTCAATCGCTCCTGCGCGTTCGGCTTGAGGTACGGATAGACAGTATCCTCCATGAGCACCTGCTTCATGCGCTCGACGATCCGCGTATGCACCTCGCCGTAATCTCCCGGCCATGAGACCTCCATTTTCCCTTCCACGCTCTTGACATAGATCAGCTTTCTTTGAATGTCCAGCTCCTCAACCTCCCAAACGCGCCCCGCAAGCGCGAAGCGGTCACCGACGGGCGGCGGTGTTGTGATCGTTCCGATCTCATCCGAGCCGCAACGAACCGTATAGTCCTCGGAGTCCTTGAACACGGCGTAAAACTTGAAGCTTCGGAGCAATCGCTCTCCCGCAAGTCCGACGATCAAGGTCTTTTCATCGGTCATTTCCAGAAAATCATTGTTGAGCATGGAAAGCACCAATACCTTATAGTCCTCTTTTGGAACATCCGCAAACGGCGGCAAGGAAAGGACTCTCTCGGCAAGAGAGCGTAGGGTCAATTCTCCGGAGGACGCCAATACGCTCAAGGTCTGGTGAAACAGAAGGCTGTACGGCAATTTTCTGACACTCGGCGGCTCGATAAACCGCTCTTCAATATAGAGCTGAACGATGGCGATTGCCTTGAGCAGCTCCCACGGAATGAGCTGCGGAAGCGGCGTATTGGGAAGCGGATCCTCTTCTCGGAATACCATCATCATTTCAGGCGGCTGACCGCGTCGTCCCGAACGTCCCAAGCGTTGCAAAAAGCCCGTGACCGAATTGGGCGACTGATTTTGAAGAACACGCTCCAATCTGCCGATATCGATGCCAAGCTCCATCGTGACCGTTGCGCAGGTCACCGCCATCTGCTCCTCATCCTTCATCTTCAGCTCTGCCTCCTCGCGGATCGACGCGGAGAGGTTGCCGTGATGAATGAGGAATACGTCGGGATCTCCACGCAATCTTGCGATCTGACGGAAGGTCGCGCAAAGATACTCTGTCTCCTCTCGGGAATTGGAGAACACAAGGGATTTTCGATCATGCACGCAATCGTACATATAAGAATATCCTGCGTCGTACGCGATCGTGGAAGCAGGACCGTCGGTCTGTCCCGCGGGCGGCGTTGCCTGATCAAGCTTGGAATTCTGAATATAGAAATGCTCCATGCCGAGTCTCCAGCGGATCTTCCCCACCGTGAGAGACGGAACGTCAGTTGACCGTCCCGAGCCCGCTCCAAGCCATTCGGCTGCCTTTTGCGGATCTCCGATCGTTGCCGAAAGTCCGATGCGGCGAGGGTGATGCCCGATCTTATGTCCGATACGAGACAGGTGACAGAGGATCTGATTTCCTCTGTCGCTTCCCGTCAGCGTGTGGATCTCGTCAATGATCACATATCGCAGATCTCCGAAGATCCGAACGATATCGTTGCTGCGGTTGATGAGCATGGACTCCAAGGACTCGGGGGTCATTTGCAAAATTCCGCGCGGCTTATCCAAGAGTTTTTTCTTGTGCGACTGCGCCACGTCTCCATGCCAATGCGTCACGGGAATGCCGCTCGCATCCAGCAAGCCCTCCATGCGGTAAAACTGATCGTTGATCAGGCTTTTCAGGGGAGCAATGTAAAGCACTCCCACGCTGCTCGGCGGATCCTCGCAAAGCTCGGTCAATACGGGAAAGAACGCCGCCTCCGTCTTTCCACTCGCGGTCGAGGAGGTCAGAAGCAGATTGTGATCGGTGTGAAATACTGTATGCGCCGCCGCAAGCTGAACCTCGCGCAGCTGCTCCCAACCGTGGGCATAGATGAATTCCTGAATAAAATCGGGAAACCGCCCGAAAATGTCTTCATCGTAACGCTCACTCATAGACGTCCTCCTTTTCAAGATCAAAATTCAATTTCGTTGATCGTGAATTTCTTTTTCGGTGCCTCTTGAGAGCTTTGCGATCCGTTTTGCGCGTCAGGTACATCCGTTTCGCTCTCGTCCGCACCGCCGCGATAGGCTGTTTTGAGTGTGACCGCGCTCCCCAGCACCGTCTCGAAGGACACCTCGGGGTTTTGCATGAGGATGTTCAAAACAGTCATATAGTCGCGAAGCATCTCACGCGGAGTGATCATGCTGTCCGCTCCCGCACGGTCAAGACAAAGCTGCAAAAACTGCGCCATTTGCTCCTGCGAGATCTGCGGCGCGGCTTCGTAATGCTGCGCGTAAAGCTTTGTCACGCGACCGATCAGAGCAAACAGCTCGTCGTCTGAAAGTCGGCGCAAGCGGATCACGGGACCGATCAGGTTTTTAAATCCCTCCAGGGCAAAGCGACTGTCACAAAGTCGGCTGCGAAGTGCCTCGTAGCTGAACAGTCCCCTTCTCTGATCCTCCAAAAACTGCGGTGTTCCGCCAAGGACCAGAGCAAGTCCCGAGGCGCGTCCCTGCAGAGTATCATTGAACATCGAAAGGATCTTTTCGTAGTTATTCTCGCGGCTGACACGGTGAGAGATCTTATAGAGATTGACACATTCGTCGATGAAAACAACCAGACCGCGATAGCCGACCAGTCTTGAAAGCATCGCCCAAAGCTTTAAAAAATCATACCAGTTTTCATCGTCAATGATCAGGGATACCGATATTCCGAGCGCATTCCTCGCTTCCGTCTTGGTGGAAAATTCACCGCGAAGCCAGCGAAGGGCGGCACTTTTTTTCTCATCGTCATCTGCAACGTACGCACGGTAATATGCGCAGATCACACGCGCAAAATCAAATCCGCCGACCAAAAATTCCATCTCGCGGAGCGTGTTCATCACTTCTCTCAAAAGCGCATCCGAGAAGGCGGGAGCATCGGGAGAAATCCCCTTTTCCGCCACACGCGCCTGCAGGTCGGCGATCCAACGCGCTAAGATCTTTGGCAACGCGCCGCCGTCGGGCGAGGACTTGGATGCCAGATTTTTCATCAGCTCGCGATAGGTCGCAACACCGCTGCCGCCCGTGCCGTAAAGCCGACGCTCGGGAGAAAGATCCGCGTCTGCCGTCAAAAAATTCCGCTCCAGAGCATAGCCTCGGATCAATTGCATCAAAAAGCTCTTGCCGCTTCCGTAGCGTCCGATCAAAAATCGCATCGATCCGCCGCCTTCATTGACCGCTTCCAGATCCGAAAGGAGCGCGTTGATCTCATCCTTGCGTCCGATCGCAATGTACGGAGCTCCCGCGCGCGGAACGACACCTGCCGAGACCGACGCCAAAAGTGACGTCAGGATCCGCTTGGGTACCTTTGGAATATCGTTTTGCATCTGCTGTTCAATCATCATTCAAACTCCTTT
>JAZNXP010000062.1:0-4702 GCA_045593965.1 Eubacteriales bacterium
GAAACGATGGATATGATCTGCGAGAGCACGGGATTTGCACGCGAAGAAATGTGTATCTTCGGTGACCGTCTTTACACGGACATCGCGCTCGGAAAGCACCACGGAGTCTGCTCGGTGCTCGTTCTGACAGGTGAAACCACCCCCTCTGACGTGGAAAACGCGGCAGATGCGGACAAGCCCGATTTCGTATATCCTTCCCTTGACGAAGTGGATCTTGCCATGTTCGGCTGATCCAAACGGATACCATAAAAAACGGAGATCGAAACGATCTCCGTTTTTTATATCCGAATACTCTCCACCGCTTCTGCAAAGGCATCCATCTGCGCCCGTGTGTTATAAATAGACGGGCTGACGCGAACCGCGCCCCCCTTCGGCGTAGCAAGTGTCCTATGCCCCAATGCGGTGCAATGATAGCCCGCCCTGACGCAAAATCCCTTTTTGTTCAGCTCTTCACTCATCGCTTCGGACGGAATGCCGAATTTGTTAAAAAGTAACACCGATCCGTGTCTGTTCGGTACATAGATCTCCACCCCCGATATGCGCTCCAGTTGATTTTGAAGGTGTAAATTCAAGTTTGTTATCTTTGATGAGATCTTCGGAATTCCGATCCCGTTCAATGAGCGGATCCCCTCGAGAAGCCCGACGATCGCAGGTGTTGCGGGCGTTCCCGCCTCGTACCGTTCGGGAGACTCTTCAGGCATAACAGGTTCCAAGGAATAGAGTCCGCTTCCGCCCTCGGTCAGCGTATCCATTGTGATCCCCTCTCCAAGAATGAAAAAGCCGCTTCCTTGCGGACCGAGCAACCCCTTATGCCCCGGAGCGCACAGAACGTCAATGCACATCCTTTCCATATCGATCGGAAGATGTCCCGCCGACTGCGCCGCATCCACAACGAACAAGATCCCCTTTGCGCGGCAAAGTCTACCGATCTCCCCTATGGGCAAAACGGATGAACAGATGTTGGACATATGCGCGCAGATCAACATACGGGTATTCTCACGGATCAAACGTGCGATCGCCGTACAGATCCGCGACGCGCTTTTTCTCTCATCCTTCGGGAATGTCGGAAAGACGTCGAACGCGATCCTTCCCCTCGAAGCCAGCTTGTGGATCGGGCGAAGGACGGCGTTGTGCTCCATGTCCGATATCAGGACGTGATCTCCTTCCCGCAGCAAGCCCTTGATAACGGTATTGAGTGCAGCCGTTGCATTCTGGCAAAACACCACATTTTCCGAATGAGATGCTCCGAACAAAGACGCGCAAGCCATTCTGCATTCAAAGATCTTTTCCGCTGAAGCCATTGCGAGTGAATGCGAGCTTCGCCCGGGATTTCCGCAGTAGCACCGCATACAGCGTACCATCTCGTCAACTACCCTTTGCGGCTTTGGAAAGCTGGTCGCGGCGTTGTCCAGATAAACCGTTCGCATCATCTTCCACGCATACGGATATTTGCCTTGCGCAAAGCTTCACGCACGTACCTTTCCTGTGCGCACGGATATCGGATTGCATACGCGCACCCCTTCTTTTCGGTTGGCTCCGTCTTTACAACCTGACATAAAATCCCTATATCAGACAAGAGCTTTTGTGCCTGCATCGCCTGTGTCAATGCTCCTACGCCTGCTTGACACGCGCCCATCAATTCTCGTTCCCGCATACCACCGCTCCTTTCCCACAGTTTGGAAGTGCATCCGCACTCCCTACTGTCAGGGTATGTCGAAAAGCGGCGATCTGTTCCACCGAAGGCAAGATAAAAAAACAAACCTGAATATGACGGCTACACCTTGGCAGATACTGTTCATATCACCAAAAGAAAGGAAATCAAATGCATGAACAAACCTCAGATCACTCGTTGCACAGGCCGCGAGATCCTGGATTCTCGCGGCAATCCCACGGTGGAAGCGACCGTCTTTCTCTCGGACGGAACGGTCGGGATCGCCAGCGTTCCGTCGGGAGCTTCCACGGGCATTTACGAAGCCGTTGAGCTTCGCGACGGAGAACGAAAGCGATACCGCGGAAAGGGCGTCCTTGAAGCAGTCTCTCATATTTCCTCGACCGTTTCTCCTGCGCTGATGGGAACGTGCGCATCGGATCAGGCAGAGATCGACCGCATTCTCTGTTCGCTTGACGAAACAGAAAACAAAAGCAGACTCGGTTCAAACGCCATTCTCGCCGTTTCACTCGCCTGTGCCCGCGCCGCCGCCAATTGGTATCATCTCCCCGTTTACCGTTATCTCGGAGGTGTCTCCGCGGATCGTCTCCCCGTCCCGATGATGAACATCCTCAACGGTGGTGCTCACGCGTCAAACAACGTCGAAATTCAAGAATTCATGATCGCTCCGATCGGCGCGGATTCCTTTACGGAAGCATTGCGGATCGGTAGCGAGATCTATCACACGCTCGGACAGATCCTGAAAAACGAAGGCTTTTCCTCCACCGTTGGAGACGAAGGCGGTTTCGCGCCCGATCTCAACAGTGACGAAGAAGCACTTGAGCTGATCTGTCGCGCAATCGAGGAAAGCGGTTACAGTACCGATCGCGTCAAGATCGCGCTTGATTGCGCCGCAAGCGAATGGTGTGAAGATGGCAGCACCTATCGCATGCCTAAAAGAGGGGTATCTCATACCCGCTCAACACTGATTCAATATTGGGAAGAGCTTGTCAAAAAGTATCCTCTTTTCTCAATCGAGGATGGCTTGGATCAGAGGGATTTTGAAGGCTGGAGAACGCTGACGGAAAAGCTCGGATCGCGGGTCATGCTCGTCGGAGACGATCTCTTCGTTACCAATGAAAAGCGATTGAAGGAAGGCATTCGCCATAGCGCGGCAAACTGCATCCTGATCAAACCCAATCAGATCGGCACGCTGAGTGAGACCCTAAACGTCATTGGCGTTGCCCGCGATGCGGGATATCGGTTTATCCCTTCTCATCGAAGCGGAGAGACCGAGGATACGACACTTGCCGATCTTGCGGTTGCGCTCAACGCTCCCTTCATCAAAACAGGTGCGCCCTGCAGGAGCGAGCGTGTGGCAAAATACAACCGACTTCTGCGCATCGAAGCCTCTCTCGGTGTATCAGCGCGGTACGGTGTAAACTAATTCTTCAAATCTCAAACAGCACAACCGAACGCCGCCGTGAATCCTCTCGGATCACGGCGGCGTGTTAATTCTGTATGTTACAATATTCAAGAAAGCAGGCGGATCGCGTCTTTGATCTCGGATAAAGAATATCCGTATCGGGAAAGACTCGCGACCATACGCTTCCGCTCCGACGGATCGCTCGGAACGTCACCGTAATGCTTGCGGATCAACGCAGCGCAGTTTTGCGAAAAGTCTACTTCCTCAAGCAAACTCGGCAAAAGCTCCATCGCCTCCGCTTCAAAGCCTCGGCTCCACAGATGAACGGAGATCCGTTTGCTCCCCCAAAGCTTGCGCAGACACTTTTCAACCTCCCAGCGAAGATCGTTTTCCTCGTTGAGAAGTCCCATTTGGCAAAGCTTCTCCGCGGCTTTTTCGGCAACCGCCCGTGAAAATCCCTTCTGCGTCAGCTTGCGCGAGAGCATCTGCTTGGTATTGGCACCATAAGCCAAAAGGTGTTCTCCGCTCCTCAAAGCCTTACAAAAGACCGTCGCTTCCTCCAGCATCTCGTACGTTTGCTCCGAGATCTCTCCCTTGCAGAGCTTCCATTCGTAGTATTGTTCCGCAGTCACGATCAGATTTTTCTGTTCGCTGTGCTCCCCGCTCTCGATCAATACGCCTACCGATATCTCGGCACCGCTATTCTGCGCGCGAAGATGACGGATCGTAATTTTCAATGGGGCTCCCTGCAAATAATTGCGTATTGCTTCAGTCGTCACCGTCTCCACCGTCGCTTCCGAGACGCAGATCAAAGTCATCATCGTCATCCAGCTCGAATTCGGGCTCAAGCGGATTCATGCTTCCGTTTTCGCTCATCGCGCGGACCTTTTCCTCGATCTCCTTCATCATTTCGGGATTGCTCTCGATCAGCTTGCGGATGTTCTCCTTGCCCTGACCGATGCGCTCTCCGTTATAGGAAAACCAAGATCCGCTCTTCTTGATAATATCCAGCATGATGGCAAAGTCAAGGATCTCTCCCGATGCCGAAATTCCTTTTCCGTAAAGGATATCGAACTCCGCAACGCGGAACGGAGGCGCGACCTTGTTCTTGACGATCTTGCATTTGACGTGGTTACCGTAAATGTCGTTTCCATCCTTGAGCTGATCGGTCTTGCGAACGTCGATACGAACGGACGCAAAGAATTTCAGCGCGCGTCCGCCCGGTGTCGTCTCGGGGTTTCCGTACATCACGCCGACCTTCTCACGGATCTGGTTGATAAAGATCGCACAGGTGTTTGATTTATTGATCACGCCCGCCAGCTTCCGAAGCGCCTGTGACATCAGTCTGGCATGCAGACCGACATGGCTGTCTCCCATTTCGCCCTGAATCTCCGCCTTAGGCACCAGCGCCGCGACGGAGTCGATGACAACAATATCGATCCCTCCGCTGCGAGTCAGGACCTCGCAGATCTCGAGCGCCTGCTCGCCTGTATCCGGCTGAGCGACATAGAGCTCAGCGATATCGACTCCCAGCCTGGCCGCGTATTCCGGATCCAGCGCATGTTCGGCGTCGATAAAGGCTGCTCTCCCTCCCTGTTTCTGCGCCTCTGCGACGACGTGCAGAGCCA
>JAZNXP010000063.1:0-4467 GCA_045593965.1 Eubacteriales bacterium
ACGTCAGCCACGGGTAACCGTCGGGAAAGTGCAACAGAAATAAACCGCCGCGTATGCGGTAAGGATGGAAAGGCGAGGTAAGAGCTCACCCGTTCCTATGGTAACATAGGTCCGCTGTAAACCCTATTCGAAGCAACACCCAAGGAAGCGCTTGTTCGGCACATGCTTCGGGGTGGCACGGGAGTGATCCCGAAGCGTCTCGGTGACGGGGCGCGCAGATTGATGGCCGTTTAAGACAGAACCCGGCTTACAGACGAAGCTAAAAAAACACCGCTATGCCAAACGGCACGGCGGTGTTTTTTGTGGAAATAAGAAAGCGTTTTTTGGAAAAACAGTTGCAAAACGCTCGATTTTATGATACAATAATGTTAACTTCTCATACAGCGAGGTGTGTTATGAAAAAAAGATTGCTATTATTGATCCTCTGCGCGTGCATTTGCGCTTCCCTTTTCTCTGCCTGCGCCGCAGAACGCTATGATTCCCTTTATTATATCGATCAAGACGGCTATACCTTTGGTGTTCGCGGAACGGGTACTCAGGTAAAGCAACTTGTGATCAAAAAAGGCGATGAGATCCTGCTTACCGAGGATCTGAAGGTGAGCAAAAGCGTCGGAAGTCGCGGTGGCAACTATGGCTTGCAGGTGCTCGACCTCAATTTTGACGGATACGTGGACGTTATGGTCGCGGACGAATTTGAAAAGGAATGTCTTTTCTATCAATGCTGGGTCTGGAATCTTACCAAAGGTACTTTTGAAAAATCCGAGGCTTTGAGCGGACTTGCCAATATCAAGGTCGATCAAAACACCAAGTCCATCTTTGCCTACACCACGAAAACGACCAGCACCCCCGCTCCCTCCCCCGAATACTCCGATCTGACCGTGATCCGTGATACCACGACCAAGTATATCTGGGAAAACGGTGTATTCCATCCCTCCGTTGCCGCTTCGATCACGTATTATTCCGAGACCGATATGTATGAATACGCAGTGTATTATTACAACGCGGAAACAGGCAAAATGGAAGAGGATCAGAACAAATGGATGACTCCCGAAGAATACCGCGAGGCAGATCTCGATTTCATTTATTATTTCAGATAATTACGAAACCAAATAAATAGTCCCCGTAGCAGCTGCAGTTGATCAAGAAGAATCAAGTGCAGACGCTGCGGGGATTATTCTTTGCTTTTTATTACAGCGTTGCCGCCATGACCGCTTTGATGGTGTGCATGCGGTTCTCCGACTCGTCAAAGACGATCGATTGATCCCCCTCAAAGACCTCGTCGGTCACTTCCATGCAGCTGATGCCGAACTTATCGTAGATCTGCTTTCCGATCACGGTATTCAGATCATGGAATGCGGGGAGACAGTGCATAAAGCGGCATTGCTTGCCTGCGTTGTCCATCAGCTCCTTCGTCACACGATACGGAGTCAGATCCTCGATCCGTTCCTGCCATACCTCATCGGGCTCTCCCATCGAAACCCAAACGTCGGTATAAATCACGTGCGCGCCCTTGGTCGCCTTGATCGGATCCTCTTCAAATTCCAGCACTGCGCCTGTCTGAGAGGCGACCTCCATGCATTGCGCGATCAGCTCGTCATTGGGCTTGTATTTCTTGGGAGAGCAAGCAACAAAGTGCATGCCCATTTTCGCGCAGCCGACCATGAGCGAATTGCCCATGTTATAACGCGCATCTCCCATATAAACAAGCTTGATTCCCTTAAGAGAGCCAAAATGTTCACGAACGGTCAGAAAATCCGCCAAGATCTGCGTGGGGTGAAATTCATTTGTCAAGCCGTTCCATACGGGAACACCCGCGTATTTCGCCAAATCCTCAACAAGCTCCTGTCCGAATCCTCGGTACTCGATGCCGTCAAACATTCTGCCAAGAACACGTGCGGTATCCGCGATACTTTCCTTCTTACCGATCTGCGAGCTGTTGGGGTCCAGATACACGGGATGCATTCCCAGATCCGCCGCGGCGACCTCAAACGCGCAACGGGTGCGCGTGCTGGTCTTTTCAAAGATCAGCGCAACATTTTTCCCTTCACAAAGACGGTGCGGAATGCCCGCCTTTTTCTTTTTCTTCAGATCCTCCGCCAGATTGAGAAGCCCTTCGATCTGCGAGGGCGTAAAATCCAGTAGCTTGAGAAAATGCTTACCCTTCAAAAACATAAATCGATCTCCTTATTCCGCGCAAGCCGCTTTGATGATCTCCACGGCCTCGCTCAGTATCTCCATTGGAATATTCAACGCTGGAAGCAAGCGCACCTTCGTCTTTGCAGTCAGACAAAGCACGCCTTTTTCGATGCATTCTGCGACCACTTCCTTGGCAGGCTTTTTGGTCGTCAGTCCGATCATCAGTCCCATTCCGCTGACAGCCTCGATGCCGTCAGCTCCTGAGAATGCGTTGAATAAATAATCGCTTTTCTTTTTGACGTCATTCAAAAACGTCTCGTCCATACGCGTAATGACCGAGATCGCGCCCGCGCAAGCCACGGGATTGCCGCCAAAGGTCGATCCGTGGTCACCAAAGCCCAATACGTGCTCCACCTTCTCGCTCAAAAGCGCGCATCCGAGAGGAAGTCCCGCACCGATGCCCTTTGCCGTGGAAACAACGTCAGGCTCAATGCCGTAATGCATATATGCGTAAAGCTCTCCCGTGCGTCCGTTGCCCGTTTGCACTTCGTCGATCATCAAAACGATGTCCTCTTGCTTTGCAAATTCGGCAACCGCCTTGACGTAGTCCTGATCCAGCGCGATCACGCCGCCCTCGCCCTGCACGCACTCCAGAAGAATGCCCGCAAGCTTATGCTCCTTGGCGATCGCCTTCAATGCTGCAAAATCGTTGGCAGGTGCGTGAACGAAACCGGGCGTGAGGGGTTGGAACAATTGATGAAAATGCTCCTGTCCCGTTGCGGCAAGTGTCGTCAGAGTTCTGCCGTGGAAGCTGTTTTCCAGAGTGAGGACGGTGTAGTAATCCGCGCCCTTCTTCTCTGCCGCGTATTTTCTTGCGACCTTGATCGCGCACTCATTCGCCTCCGCTCCCGAATTACAGAAAAAGACTTTTTTCATACCTGTCCGCTTGCAAAGAAGCTCTGCAAGATCGGCACAGGGCTTGGTGTAATAAAGATTGGACATATGCTGAACGCTGGAAAGCTGATCTGTGACAGCCTTGATCCATTCATCGTCGGCAATGCCGAAGCAGGTTACGCCAATACCCGATCCCATGTCGATATAGCGTTTTCCGTTCGTACCGTAAACAACAGAGCCTTTTCCGCTGACGATCTCCACGGGAAAGCGCGCGTAGGTATTGGCTACGTAAGTCTGATCCTTTTTAAGAAGCTCGCTCATTCCTTGCCTCCCTTGACCATCGTACCCGCACCTTCATTGGTCAGAAGCTCCATCAGAATGGAGTGCGGAACACGTCCGTCCATGATGACGACGTTCTTAACTCCCTTGTTGATCGCTTCAATACAGCAATCGACCTTGGGGATCATGCCGCCCGAGATGGTGCCCTGCTCGTGAAGCGCCTTCGCTTCTTCGATCGTGATTTCGGGAATGAGACTTGCAGGATTGTCCTTATCCTTCAGAATGCCCGCGATATCGGTCATCATGATCAATCGATCCGCATTCAAAGCCCCAGCAATATAAGCGGCGGCAGTATCACCGTTGATATTATACGTATTTCCCTCCCGATCGCAACCGAGCGTGGAAATGACGGGAATATATCCTTTTTCCAAAAGGTCCATGACAGGCTTGATATGGATCTTGGTGATCTCGCCGACGTATCCGAGCTTTTCATTCTTGATTTTGGCTTCGATCAATCTGCCGTCCATACCCGAAATGCCCATTGCCTTACCGCCGTTCATTTCAAGCAGGTTGACAAGCGTCTTGTTGACCTTGCCTGCCAAGACCATCTGAACGATATCCACGGTCTCCTTATCGGTCACGCGAAGTCCGTCAACGAATTCGGCTTTCTTGCCGAATTTATTCATGACTTCATTGATCTCGGGACCGCCGCCGTGTACCAGAACGATCTTGACACCGATGAGCCACAGAAGAACGATGTCCTCCATGACCTGTTGCTTCAAGTGCTCGTTGATCATCGCGTTGCCGCCGTATTTTACAACAACGACCTTACCGTTATAGCGCTTGATATACGGAAGTGCCTGTGTCAGCACCTCCGCACGTTGCGCGTTGGAAAAATGATATTCGCTTTCGTGCATCTGTTCCATATCTGTCTCCGTAAATTTTACCCGTATTATGTGCGATAATCGCCGTTGATCTTGACGTAATCGTATGTCAGATCACAGCCCCAGGCAACCGCGCTGCCGTCTCCGTCGTTCAGAAAAATCAAGATCTCGATCTCCTTTTCCAGAAGGATCTCTTTTGCAATATCCTCACAAAATTCAATTCCCGAACCGTCCTTGCACACGGGGATCTCTCCCTTTGCGCTCTTGAAGGATA
>JAZNXP010000064.1:0-28065 GCA_045593965.1 Eubacteriales bacterium
AGGTGCAGGAAACGGGCTCGAACCGCGATTTTGGCACGACGAAAGCGGCGAAGATGTATTTCTCTATGTCAAACCCAGGACCGAATACGTTTGCGACGGGCGAAACTCACGCACCGTCGTTTAAGTAAATCAAGAAAGTCACCGTCATTGTTTGGCGGTGACTTTTGTACTTTGAGATAACAGCTTGTCCTTATCGATTTTTTAATAAATTAAGCTAAATTTTGGTAAATTATGTGTTGTTGTTCTTATGTGATAGCAGGGTGGCAAAAATTAGGCGTTTTGCCGAAGTGCGAAAAATCCTTATTTTACAAGGGCTTTCAGCAATTTTTTGATAAAGGTTGCTCTTGCAGTATTGCAGCATCTGCCGCCAAGTCCTCGTTGAGGTCAGCGATGATGTCGCCCTTGACACCGATATATTTCATATCATTCGGAACACCGCTTGCCGCAATGGGATAAATGCCTGTGGTATGATCCACAAAGTAGGGAGCAAAGGGTGTATTGACGATCTCCTCCTCCGAAATGTTTCTTGTCAGCTGATAGAGGATCGCCGCGATCATTTCCATATGCGCCAGCTCCTCCGTGCCCACGTCCGTCAGAATTCCCGTTACCTGTCCGTACGGCATCGAGTAACGCTGATTGAGATATCTCATGGATGCGGAAAGCTCTCCGTCAGGTCCTCCCAGCTGGGAAATGATGATGGAAGCCAGCTTCGGGTTCGGATTTTTGATCTTTACGGGATATTGCAATTTTTTGTCGTAAGTCCACATACTGTTCTGTCCGCCTTTCCTTTAGTTCGCATCGGGTTCCCACGGCCACGGTCCCTCTACCCAGTCCCAAGAGGTGTGACTGCGATTGCCGTACATGGTCAGGGGCGCGCACTGCGTCTCATAGCTCTGCATCAGCTGTGCGCGTTGCTCGATCAAGCTGTGATAATAATGAAGCGCCTGTGCGCATTCGGGATAAGCATCCAAAAACAGCACGGTCTCCTGAATGGAGAAATCCAGTGCTCTTAAGGTGTCCAGCTGCTTCTTGCAGCCTTTGCAAGCAGAATCGTTATACATAGTCATCTTCGCGCTCAATGATCGCATTTGTGAGCGCATGCCTCCTTTCTGCCGCATCCCTCAAAGGGGAGATCAAGCTCTGCAAACAGCGTACCCTGACGCAGTGCTACCGCGGGCTCATAAATGCCCTGAAAGCTTTGCATCGGAGAATATACCATTGCCAGAGAAGGTGCAGGGACGCACGCAGGACGCTTGCCTTCGGTTGCTGTGTCACCCTCGTTGCAGGGAGCTGGCTCGCGCCGCCCCGTGAGCGGACAGAAGCTTCCCACGTCTCCCTCGCTTCTTGCGCAGAGGCTCTTTCTCTTGCATCCGCATCCGTTTTTCTCCTGCGTCGGAGAATCGTCTCTCCGTGTTGCTTGGTTGGTGCTTCCATAGGACATCTCTCCGCCCAGCATTCTGCGCAAAAATTCATCGTTTGCGCGACGTGCGGAGCAGTGTCTTTGGTTTTCGGAATACATCGATTTCTAAACTCCTTTCGGAACATTTGCCGAGTGCTTTTGATACCCATCGGCTATTTTCAGTTTATGCAGCCGCTTCATTTTTTGTCATTTTTCGTCGAATTATAGAATAAGATTTATTCTTTTTCTAAAAAATGCGGAAAAACAAAGTTTTTTTCAAAAAAGGAAAACGAAATCTGTTGACAAGTGAAAAAAAGTATGATATACTATCAAAATGAAAGACTATGACGAAGAGCTCCGAAATAAAGAATGCTTACAGAGAGCGCGTTTACGGTGAAAGACGTGCAGCCGACTTTTTTTCAAGGTGGAGGATCGCTTCCGAGTTGATATGCCGAACGGTTCGTCCCATTAAGTGTATCCGTAGCACCGCGTTAAGGTGAGAGGGGTTCAAGCCCTTTGCAGAGTGCGCCGTTTTTACGGCGAAAATGAGTGGTACCGCGGAATTGCTTCCGTCTCATGGGAAAACCTTGAGGCGGCTTTTTGTTTTTTTGCGGCCTTTCGGTTTACGTTATCAAAAAATTCCTTTCAAAAAGGATCATAACAGGAGATTGACATGGCAAAGGATTACACAAGCACACTAAACCTTCCCTCGACCGAATTTCCCATGCGTGCGGGACTTCCTCAAAAGGAGCCCGAGACGCTGAAGTACTGGGATTCGATCGACCTTTACAACAAAATGCAGGAGAACGCAAAGGATAAGCCTCTTTACGTTTTGCACGACGGCCCTCCGTTCTCCAACGGCAATATCCACATGGGTACTGCAATGAACAAGATCTTGAAGGACTTCATCAACAAGTCCAAGTCGATGACGGGTTATCGCGTACCGTTCACGCCCGGTTGGGATAACCACGGTATGCCCATCGAGTCCGCGATCATCAAGCAGAGCAAGCTGGACAGAAAGAAAATGTCCATTCCCGAATTCCGCACGGCTTGCCAGAACTTTGCACAGGATTTCGTTGACCGTCAGATGGAGCAGTTTGTCCGTCTTGGCGTCACTGCCGACTGGGCAAATCCGTATCTGACCATGAACAAGAGCTTCGAGGCGCGCGAGATCAAGGTGTTCGGCGAGATGTATCAGAAGGGCTACATCTATAAGGGACTGAAGCCCGTTTATTGGTGCCCGAACGATGAGACCGCTCTTGCGGAGGCTGAGATCGAGTATAAGACCGATAAGTGTACCTCTATTTACGTTAAGTTCCGCGTCAAGGACGATCAGGGCAAGCTGGCAGGGGTATGCGATCTGAATAAGACCTATTTCGTGATCTGGACGACCACAACGTGGACGCTCCCCGGCAACCAGGCGATCGCACTCAATCCGCATGAGGATTACGTGATCGCAAAGGCTTCGAACGGCGAGTGCTATATCGTTGCGGAGGCACTTTGCGCAAAGACGATGCTTGAGGGCGACGTTGAGAGCTATGAGATCGTTGCACGGTACAAGGGCATCGATTTTGAATATATGACCGCACAGCATCCCTTCCTTGACCGTGACAGCCTTCTGGTCGTTGCGGACTACGTTACCATGGATAGCGGTACGGGATGCGTACACACCGCAGGCGGCTTCGGCGCGGACGATAATATCACCTGCCGCCGTTACGGCTTGCCTCCGCTCGTTCCCGTGGATGACAGAGGTTACCAGACCGAGGAAGCGGGTAAGTTTGCGGGACTTCGCTATGACGAATCCAACGATGCGATCCTGGCTGACATGAAGGAAACGGGCGCATTGTTTGCCGCAACGGAATTTGAGCATGAGTATCCGCACTGCTGGAGATGTAAGCAGCCCATCATCTTCCGTGCAACGCCCCAGTGGTTCTGCTCGGTAGACGCATTCAAGGATGCGGCGGTTGAGGCTTGCGAGAAGGTCGAGTGGATCCCCGAATGGGGCGGCGAGCGCATCAAGAATATGGTCAGAGAAAGAGCCGACTGGTGTATTTCCCGTCAGCGTCATTGGGGACTCCCCATTCCCGTATTCTATTGCGAGGATTGCAAGAAGCCGATCTGCACCGATGAAACGATCGAGCGCGTTTCCGCTTTGTTTGGCGAGTTCGGCTCGAATTATTGGTATCAGAAGGAGGCTTCCGAGCTTCTTCCCGAGGGCTTTGCCTGCCCGCATTGCGGAGGTAAGAGCTTTACGCACGAGACCGACACGCTTGACGGCTGGTTCGATTCGGGCTCCTCTCACTTTGCGGTGATGGAAGACAATCCCGACGTCAGATGGCCTGCGGATATGTATCTTGAGGGCGCGGATCAGTACAGAGGCTGGTTCCAATCCTCTCTGCTGACCGCAGTTGGCGCAACGGGCAAGGCACAGGCTCCCTATAAGACTGTCCTGACACACGGATGGGTCGTTGACGGTGAGGGTAAGGCAATGCATAAGTCGATCGGTAACGTCATTCTGCCGTCCGACATGGTTCCGAAGTACGGAGCAGACCTGGTTCGTCTTTGGGTCGCATCCTCGGATTACCGCGTGGATGTTCGCGTGTCCGATCCGATCTTCAAGCAGCTCTCCGATGCGTACCGCAAGATCCGTAATACCGTTCGCATCCTGATTGCCGATCTGAACGATTTCGATCCGAACAAGGATGCTTTGGATTTCTCCGAGCTTTACGAGATCGACCGTTGGATCATCGCGGCAATGAACGAGTTGACAAAGACGGTAAGAGAAGCGTATAACACTTACGAATTCCATCTGATCTCTCACGGCGTGAGCAACTTCTGCACCACCGAGCTTTCCAAGCTCTATATCGATATTACCAAGGACCGCGTTTACACTGAAAAGGCAGACAGCAAGGCAAGAAGAAGCGCGCAGACCGCGATGTACTTCGTGCTTTCCGGTTTGGTTCGCTTGCTCGCTCCTATCCTTGTCTTTACGGCAGAGGAAATGTGGCAGGCGATCCCGCATGCCGAGGGAGACGTGAAGGAAAGCGTATTCCTCAACGATATGCCGAGCTATGACGAGTCCCTCTGCTATCCCGAGATCTGGGAGAAGTGGAACAAGCTCTTCGCAATGCGCGATGACGTCATGAAGGCTCTGGAGCTTGCGCGTGCCGAGAAGAAGGTCGGTAAGTCGCTTGAGGCAAAGGTCACGCTCTATTGCAACGATGATGAGATGATGTCCTTGCTCAAGGGCTTTGAAAACGAGCTGAATACGGTGTTCATCGTTTCGGGTGTCAAGCTGGAAACGGGAGACGCGCCTGCGGGTGCGCACACCGAGGGGGCTTCCAACGTCGGCGTTCTGGTTGAGCCTGCGGACGGCTGCAAGTGCGACCGCTGCTGGAGCTACTCCACCGAGGGCGAGGCTGACGGAGAAGGCGGATTTATCTGCGCCCGTTGCAAAAATATTCTGGCTCTGTAATTTTTACTGAAAAGATCCCCCTTCTCCCATCTGAAAAGCGTGGGGAAGGGGGAAATTGATCTATGCGTTCGGTTGGTGTTTACTTCCCGAAGAAAGGAGAAATATGATTCTCTTAATTGCGATCATCGTCGGGGCTGTCGCTTTGGATCAGCTGACAAAATGGCTTGCGGTGATCTATCTGCAGGGGGAGCCGTCCTTTCCGCTTTGGCAGGATGTGCTTCATTTTACGTTTGTCAAAAACAAGGGTGCGGCGTTTGGAATGCTGAAGGATCACAGATGGGTATTCATGATCTTTTCCACGGTGGCGATCATTGCGATGCTGATCTACCTGTTCGGCTTTCGCCCCAAAAACCGCTTGATGCAGATCACGCTTGCCGCTGTGATCGGCGGCGGTATCGGAAACATGATCGACCGCGTGGCGTTGGGATACGTGATCGATTTTATCGATTTTACGCTCATTGATTTTGCGGTTTTCAATATCGCGGATTGCTTTGTGACGGTTGGCGCATTTACGATGATCGTACTTCTGATCATCGAAACGGTCAAGGAAGAAAAAGCCGAGCGGCTTGCAAAGGTTGCACGAGCGATAAGGGAAGCGGAAGAAGCCGAAGAAGAAGCGACTCCCAAGGAGGAGTTCGCCGATTCTGATGAAACGAAGGATGCGGAATCCGTTTCTGCAAAGGCGGAGGAGAGCAATGGAAAAGACGTGGAATGATCGGGAACGCGAGACGGTTCTGATCGAGGTCGGACAGGAGGCCGTTGGAAAACGGCTGGATGCCTACGTTGCCGATGAGACCGAGCTGACGCGCAGTGCCGCTGCACGCTTGATCGAAAACGGAGACGTTACCGTGCGCGAAAGGGCGGAAACCAAGAATTACCGTTTGCGCGCGGGAGATACGGTGGAGATCGTCTTTCCCGAGCCCGAAGCGTGTGAGGCACTTCCGCAGGATATTCCGCTTGATATCGTCTATGAGGACGACGATCTGATCGTGATCAACAAGCCGTGCGGCATGGTCGTGCATCCCGCCGCGGGAAATCCCGACGGAACGCTGGTCAATGCGCTTTTGTATCACTGCCAAGGCTCGCTTTCGGGCGTGGGCGGCGTGATCCGTCCCGGGATCGTTCACCGCATCGATAAGGACACCAGCGGACTTTTGGTTGTTGCCAAAAACGACGCGACGCATCTGCTCCTTGCGGAACAGCTGAAAGGACATCACATTCAAAGAGTTTATTACGCCATTGCACTGGGCAATCTCAAGGAAGAACGCGGCACCGTTGACGCTCCGATCGGACGTCACCCCATTGACCGCAAAAAGATGGCGGTGATCCGCAATGCCGATTACCGTTCGCGTGAAGCGATCACGCATTGGACTGCTCTTGCGCGCGGAGAAGCGGACGGACAGAGCTTTACTCTGGTACGTTGCGAATTGGAAACGGGACGCACTCACCAGATCCGCGTGCATCTTGCTTCCATTGGACATCCGTTGCTCGGAGATCCGCTTTACGGCGGCGGAAATACCCGTTTTGAAGCGCGTCACAAGGCATGGCTGCAAGGACAAGCACTCCATGCGGGAGCATTGACGTTCACGCACCCAAAGAGTGGAGAAACGGTACGCTTTGAATGTCCGTTGCCAGATGCCATGAAAAAGGCGGTGCAGTATATTTTCGGGGAGAACGTGCTCCCGTAACCAAATAGAAAACGCTTACCGAGAGGACTGTGATCCCAACGGTAGGCGTTTTCATTTTGTTGTTTTCTTTGTGTTAAGCCAATTGTGTCAGTATCATTGCCGCGATGCCGATCACCACACCGCTGATGGAGGTCAAGGATAGCTTTTCGCGGTAAACGATCGCCGCCACCAATGTAATGACGATGGTTCCGCCGCCGCCCGTAAAGGTAAACAGGATCACGGGCGAGATCAATGCAGTGGAGAGGGTGACCAACTGATTGACGATGAAAACTGCGATAGACAACGCAACCGCGCAGATGACAAGATCACGCGTCAATGTCTTGTTTGCGGAAACTTCAAGCTCACTTTGTGTGGAAGAAGAGGTCGTAGAATGCTTTTGGACGTGATGCTTCATAAAGGGCAAAACGATCCAACCAACGATCGCGATCGTGCTGAACGCGATCAGAGAAAAGGATGAAACGTCACCCTCGGGGACGTAATGCGTGAACATTTGTTGCGCAAGGGAAGTGCATCCGTTAAAAATCAGGTTTCCGATCAGGATCAGAACGGTGGAGAAGGTAAAATTGGGGTAGGTTTGTTTAGAGCTGTTGCTCAGAAGCCATGTTGAAACAAAAAAGAGAACAACACCGATCCATTGAATGGGCTGAATGGGATGACCGAAGAGAAAAATACCCGCCAGCAAAGGAATGATTATGCCCGCGGTTCCTGCCATAGAGGTCAGGGTGATCGTTCCGTTTTTCATACCGTAAATACTGCAAAAGGACGAGCCGAGTAGCATCAGTCCGAAAAAAACAGCAATGAGAACGGTGGGAAGATCAATGCGGAAGCCTTTCCCCGAAAACAGGATCAGACCAAGACCGAGGATCGCCGCAAAGGTGGATTCCAATGCGGAATATCAATCGCCATGGAAAAATCTTGAATGCAAAGACTTGTGCGTTTGCTGAACAACGCCTGTACCACGCGGCAGAGCAGGACGATTGCGATATAGAGCCATACGATATCCACATCAGTTCTCCTTGATCAACAAACACGTATTGGGCTTGAGCGTAAAGGTCAGATCGGTCACGGTGTCAACAAGTGTGCCGTCATGCGTTTCGTCCAGCAGATAGATCTCGTATGTTCCTGTGCGTCCGAAGTCCAATGTGACTTCTCGCTCGGGCATTCCTTTTTCGTCGGTGTAATAGGTAAGAGCGGTCAGCGTTTTGCCGTTCTGATCCACACCGCAAAGCGAGTAGATGTCATCAAGACTTTCCTCGGGGCGTACCTCTTGGAAGCCGTCGTAGAATTTTCCGTACCAATACATTGGATAATACCCCTTGATGGGGCGGAGCGTATAGTAATCGAAGAGGGAATTGAGCGCACCTGGACGCGCGTCGTAATACATCAGCATATCAATGGACGAGGGCTGGGAGAGACAGAGACACGCCGAAATGAATGCCGCCCCCTTGATGCTGATGATGGTCTCGATCGACTCGATATAGCGATCCGTCCAGCCGCAGATGTAGTTCCATTCGTTCAGAATGCTCTCGGCAGCTTGGTAGCCGTATTTGTCCATCAATTCACGCACGGCTTCGGCGCGTTCGAGCATCTTCTGCGGCACGGAGCAATAGATGTGCCAGGAGAAGAAATCGATCGGGACGTTTCGCTTTTGCATCTCGCAAAGAAAGACATCTGCCCATTCCAGATTCCAAGCGATCGCGGGACCGCCGATTTTAAGGGTGGGGAAGCAGGCTTTGAGGTGCTTTGCCGCGATCTCATAGAAGTCATGGAACTCGTAACGCGTGCCTGACCAAGTATTTTTGATGTCCTTGTCCTCGGAAAGATCGGGCTCGTTCCAGATCTCCCAATATTGGATATTCAGATGATATCCGTTCGCCCAGCCCTCGTTATAGTGACGGATAATATGCTCGCAGATGATCGCCCATTTTTTGAAATCCTTTGGGGGGTGAATATTGTATTGCTTGATAAAGTGTTCGATCTTCTGTCCCAACCTGAAGAATACCTCCGTACCCGCATCCTCCATGATCATGCAGGTGTATTCATCGGTGCAGGCAAAGTCGTAGGATGTGAGATCGTACGGATTGGCATCAAAATTTGGAAAGATCGCGCTGATGTCCACAGTGTGCTCTCCGCCGTACGTGGGGTGATAGGAGGCATCGTGATTGCGCGCATAGGGAATGCGCATGGCTTTGTAGGTGTCGATATTGGTGCGCCACTGATCGTTGGCGTGCCGCTTATAGATCGGCCCGTTATTGACGGCGTTGAGGGGCTTGAACGTGCCATAGGTTTTTGTCAGATCGAAATGCAGAGTGTTCATCATGAGGCTCCTTTTCTTTGATGAGTCTATTGTAGCACTTTTTTGGAAAAAATCAAGAATAAATTTCACATTTTTAAAAAAACAGCGGATGCCGTCACATCGACATCCGCTATTTCGTATTTTCCTTATTTTTTCTTGCTGTTCAGCACCTCGAACACCTGTTCCCAGCGTTCCTTGTGACTTTCATGCGAATAAACAGGCTCAAAGCCCAAGGAGAGGTAGAGGGAGATCGCGGGAATGCGTGCGTCGTCGGTGGAGAGCACAGCGGTCTTATAGCCGCGCTCTCTCAAGGCGTGCAGAGCGGCAAGCGCGATCAGCCTGCCCGCACCCATGCCGCGCGCGTCTTGACGGACACCGACCATGCGGAACCAGCCCTCGTTCGGGTACGCCGCGTTTTCAACCGCCGTAGTGGTGGCGACGTCAACGCCGTTATGGCGAAGATAAAGCACGTAAGAGGGGTGATAATCTCCCGCTTTGATCAAAAAATCAAAGTCGAAATGTGCGCCGAATGCGCTTTCGATGATCTCTTCCCAGACCTTTTCCTGTCCCTCGACGTGCGTATGGAGCTCCATGCCCTCGGGTAGCGTCAGAGGGGGAAGCGCGGTGATGTTGGGATGACGCATGATCAGCTGCGGTATTACTCCCACGGCTCATTCTCCTTTCTGTCCTCGTCAAGGATATCCAGATGCGCGGGCGGATCTCCGCAGTCATAAACGTCCAATGTCTCTCCGCCACGCATTGCGCTCATGTGCGCGGTAAGCCCTGGGATATTGTAACGCGCGGCTTGCCATGCGTTGGTGGGGGAAAGCTTGCCCGTCATGTAGCTCTGGCAGAAGTCGTCCACCATGAACTTGTGCGTTCCCGCGTGTCCCGTATGGATATCCTTCCATTCGATCGGCAAGCGGGACGTGATCTGCAGGGGTGCCTCGCCGCCCGACCACTCGCCACTTATGCATTTTTGCATGAAGTTTTCCTCGCCCTTGTGCTTTGTCAGCTCAATGGGGTTGATGATGTCGCTGACGTCCTCGTATTGGCACTCGTGCTTATCGGAAGCCATTTTGATGTAGCTATGCTGCATGAGCGAGCATTCGTAGGAAGCCTTGGTGCCGTTGAAGCAGGTGATATACGTCTCGGGAACCTGCCAGGCAATGCGGCGGTTTTCGCTGATGCGAACGATGGAATTGTCACTCATTTTGAGCAGCATGGAGGAGTTGGAGAAGGGATTGTCCCACCAGTTTTTGCCCTCTCCGAAGATTTCGGGATCCATGGTGTCCTCATATCCGAATGCCGCGACCTTGAGCGCGTGGGCTTTGGTGGAGGAAAGCACCATGGACGTGGAATGCGTGGGATAATAGAAGGGGGGAAGTCCTGCCATTTTGCGCCAGAGATCACCCTCGGTATATTGGAATACGTGATAAAGTCCCTTCATATCGTGGTTGTATTGCGCCTCGGCGTAGACCAAGTCACCCATCTCACCCGAACGGTATTTCTGACGGCAGAAGATCGCGGCGGGGCGGTAGATGCCCGTCTCTCCCATGGAGTACGTCAAGCCCGTTTCGCCGACGAGACGGACGATCTCCTTGATCTCCTCGATGTCGGTCGCCATGGGGACGGCACTATAGACGTTTTTGCCTGCCTTGAGCGCAGCGATCGCCATTTGCCCATGCTGATTTCTTTGGGAGAAGATCGCAATGGAGTTGACCTCGCTTGAAGCGATCATTTCTTCAAAGGTGTCAAAAATCTTATCCGCACCGAAGCGTTTTTGATAGTCCTCGGCTCTCTCGCGGAATTTATCGCAGACAGCGACGAACTCGCAGGCGGGATGCGCCTTGAAAAGCGGAACAAAATTCTGCGCGAACTGTCCGCAGCCGACAAAGCCGATCCGTATTTTTTGTTTCATATCGTATTCTCCTTTGGTTAATGGATCTGCTTCGATTATAGCATTTCTTTGCGGTGAATAAAATGTAAAACGGTTGCGCTTGGATTGTAAAAATGTTGATTTTTGAAAAAATATATTGAAAAACGCTGCGGAATATGGTATATTTGATTTGTAAATTTGTTGCAAGAGCTTGGAGGTACGCATGAGCTACGTCACGGATCGATACGAGCTTGAAAAAATGTCCAATCAAAGTCTTGCGGTCGTGGAATGCGGAATACAGATCTGCCACGCGGGACACGCCGCGCCGACGATGAGCTACCGCACGTATTCGGCGCATTTTATCTTGGAAGGGAAAGGCACTTATACGGTCAACGGAAGGACGTACGAGCTGGGCGCGGGCGAGGGATTTATGATCACGCCCAACGTTCCGAACACCTACGTCGCCGATGAAAAAGAGCCTTGGAAATACGTCTACGCGTCCTTTTGCGGAATTGACGATGACGCGTTGGTCCACAGCGCGGGGTTGGACGAGGAGAACGTGACCTTTCGGTTTTCGCTTGACGACGATACAGTGCGCGACATTTACGCCATGCACACCGCGGGGAAGAAGAACGAGGCGAAGGGCTATGACGTCACGGGTTATTTTCTGCTGGTGATGAGCCGACTGGTCAAAGCCAATCGCAAGGACGGTGACAGGGAGAGCACGGCGCAAGGGTACGTAAAGCAAGCACTGCGGTATATCGAGGATCATTTTTCGGATTCGATCTCGGTAGAGGACGTCGCGTTCTATATCGGCTTGGACAGAACGTATCTTTATAAGCTCTTTTTGAAGCATCAGGGCTGCTCTCCGTCAAAATTTTTGATGAATTATCGCTTGGAGAAGGCGGCGGAGATGCTGGAAAATCGGGAATTGCCCATTTCCGAGGTCGGTGTGAGCGTGGGATTTCACGATACGTCGCATTTTTATAAGGCATTCAGCGCAAAATTCGGGATGCCGCCGAAGAAGTATCAAACGGCGAACTATGCCAAAAAGAGTGATTAAGGAAGAATTCTAAAAAATCAACGGCGTCTGCTTCGTGTAAAAGAGCAGACGCCGTTTGGACGTTAAGCCAAAATATATTTTTCGGGGGTTGGAGTATCAAATAAGTCTTTCAGATCGCGGTCGCTGACAACGTAATCGATGTCCCCGACGTTGCCCTGCAGGAACGAGGAGACCTTGTTCCATTTGCTGCTGTCGCAAAGCAGAATGCGGCGCGTGGAATTTTGGATCATGACGTTGCGTGCCGCGACCTCTTCCGCATAGCAATCGTAGAAATTGCCGTCCGAGGCGACTGCCTGTACCGAAAAAACGGCAACGTCCGCACGGATGCGGCGAAGGAAATCCTGCGTGTAACCGCCGACGAAAACGCCTCTGTTTTCTGCCGACATCAAGCCGCCCGTGCAGTATGCCTTGATGTCATAGTGCGAAAGGAAGCTCATGATGTCGATGCTGTTGGTGATGACCGTCACTCCGCTGATGGAGGGAAGCAGCTCCGCGACGAAATACGCGCTGCTTGAGCCGTCCAAAAAGACCACGTCTCCCACGTTGATCAGGGAGAGTGCCGCCTTTGCGATCTGCTTCTTTTGCGGACTGTTCTCATGACTGCGAAGAGAGAAGGGGATCTGCTTTCCGCTGGAATTCGCGATCTTCACGCCGCCGTAGCTGCGATTTACCAATCCTCGCTCCTCCAGATTTTTGAGGTCCCTTCGAATGCTGGAGGGGCTGATGTTCATTTTTTTTGCCAGATATTCCACCGTGGCGTATTCGGTCTCACTCAACAGGGCAAGGATCTCGTCCTCGCGTTCGCATTTATACATCTGAAAAGCTCCTTTCCTCTTTGAAAATCTTCAAATGAGCAAGAAAATCATAAAAAATCCTTCAAAAATCTCATTTTTGCGCAAAAATGCTTTTTTCTGCTCATATTATAGCACGGTTTGCATGGGTTGTCAATAGGGAAATATGCGTTTTAATTTTATAAAAAATCTTGACAGGCGTTCTTTTGTGTGCTATAATGAGGATGCCAAACTATTCAAATAAAGAAAAGCAGTGATTTTGGGGATAACTGCACTTTTTTTGCATACAATCATATTAGCTTGAATTTGTTAAAAACGCAAATTCCTTGCTGGTATGATTGTGGTATCCCCACTTTTTTATTGGAGTAGTTTGGCGACTATCGGGGTTTGCGTTTTTGGTGCGTTTACTTCGGTAGGCGCACTTTTTTATTTTTGATAAACAAGGGGGAGATTGTATATGAAATACACAAAAGAGCAGATCAGGGAAATTTGTTCGAATTTACATGCCCTGTATATGCAGGATCAGGGAAAACCTTTTTTTGATCGCTTGATTGAAGAGTATGAAGAGATCCTTGAGGATGATGAGAAGCTGGAGGAAATGACTGCCTACTGGAATACGCTTGAAGAAAAAGAGCGCGAAGAGGAAGAGAATTACACCTTCGAGGAAAAAATGCTAGCCCAATGTGAGAAGGTTACCATGGACGAGTTTGATTGTTTCTTTGATTTGAGGGAATGGCTTTCATAGCTGAAAGAATAAACAAGGGAAGCCTGAAAAAGCTTCCCTTGTTTTTTTATGCGGTGATCAATACATTCCGCCGCACAAGACGCACGGAGAAGGCAAAATGCTTTCCGTGTTTTTCTATTTGCGCGGGGTGTTAATCGGGAAATATGCGTTTGAATTTTATCGATCATCTTGACAGGCTTTCTTTTGTATGCTACAATGAAGATGTCAAGCTGCCGAACCGTAAAACGCGTGCAACCACTCGCTGGAGGGGATCGTTTTTGGCATATAATTGATTGGTATGAGTCTGTTAAAAACGCAAATTTCGGATAGCGGAATACGGCATCTTCGCACTTTCGATCCTTTGGCGGCTGTCGGAGCGTTTTGGTGTCGGCTTCGGTCATGCACTTTTGATTTGAAGCAACGTATACAGACCGCAGAGCAGAGCAAAAAGCAGTAACACAATAATCATAGTAGATAAGGAGAAAGACATTATGGAAATGAACAAGTTAGACAAACGTGTACTGAAATTATGGTACACCCGAGCGGCACTCGGTGCGTTGCCGCTTATTGGAATTCTGATCGGCGCATTGGTGATCCTGATTGCGACGAAAGCACCGACCAACGTCATGCTCGCCGTTTCTTGCGGTGTGGGGATCCCCGTTGTTTTGCTTCTTTGCGTTATCTTTATCATCCCCTCTCTGCGGTACAAAATGTACGCTTGGGGGTATGATGACAAGCGCATCGTTGTGAAGCAGGGCGTGATCTTCAGACAGAGAGTGGTGATCCCCGTGTGTCAGATCCAGGATCTTCACAGAACGCAAGGTCCGATCATGATGATATTTCAGTTGAGCGGCGTAACCATTTCTACCGCAGGCTCGAATTTTGCGATTTCCACCCTCACGACCGAGGAAGCGGATCGCTTGATCGATGCGCTTGAGCAAAACCTTGAAACAAGAGTCGAGGAACTGAAAAATGAAGAGATTTGACAAAGGATATATCTATTCGGGGCTGTTGACGGACTTCTTCTACAGCATCGTTTTTGCTTTTCTTTTTCTGGAAGAATTTTTCTCGGAAGAGGAATTCAATCTTGAGGACATTGTCTCGGTAATCCCTGCTTTCGCGATCGGCTTCCTTGTGATCTATCTCTGCTTCGTTGCCTATAGAATTCTCTATTACAGAGCCTCGGGCTACGAGCTGACGGATAAGGAGATCAAATGCAATCGGGGCGTGCTTTTCAAAAAGCGTTCGGTGCTTGATTACAAAAAGATACACGCCATCAATAAAAGACAAACCATCATTCACAGAATTTTTGGAGTTGCCGTTTTAACGGTGGACAGCGGCTCTGCCAACACCGCTCACCAAGCGGAGATCACGATCATCGAAAAGAATACGGTCGTGGACGCGCTGCTCGAAGAATTGAATTCGCTCAAGGAGCACGGCGTCAGAAGCGATGCGCATGAGCCAAAAACAGAGGACGTGCTTCTTTCCGATCAGGATAGTCTATACCGCTTCACCTCGGGCAAAAAAATGCTGTATACGCTGATCAATATTGTATCCACCGTATGCTTCACGGCTCTGTTTGCAGTCTTGGCGATTACCGCTATCGGTGTTTGCAAGGGAATGCTGCAGCTTGATTTTCTCGGTACGTGGGCGCAGTATTTCCTCTCCGCCATTCTGATCACAGTGGCAATCATGCTGTTTCTATCGCTCATCGCCTTTATCGGAAGCATCATTCAGTCCTTCGTGGGGTATTACGGCTTTACCATCACGAAGAGGGATCACAATATTCAGATATCCTACGGGCTTTTGGAGAAGCACACCAATACCTTCAGCTACGATCGGATCAAGGCGGTGAAGATCTCACAAGGACTTGTCCAGCGGATCCTTGGGTTCGCTTCCATCCACCTTGAGGTGATCGGTTATACGATGAGTAGCGGTGAGGATGAGAAAAATAGCGGGCTTGGCGTGCTCGTTCCGTTCTGCAAATACGATGAGATCGGGGAGATACTTGGTAAGGTCCTGCCCGAGTATGTCCCGACCGAGAAGCAAACGAAGGCGGTATCCCTTTTCCCGTTCATGTCTTGGTTCCTTCTGATATTCGGCATCATTGCAGGCATTGCCTTGGCGGGAACCGTTGCGGTCATGGCGGTGTTAAACGCTCCTGCTGCTTCGATATTTGCGGTCGCGGTTGCGATTGTTGTCGTAGCGCTTCTCGTGCTTGCGCTGAAGCTGATCAGCGCGATCCTCAACTACCGTACCAACGGCGTTGCTGTTGAGAAGGGAAAGCTAACCGTATATAGCGGCGGTTTTAATAAACACATTACGGTGCTGATGGCGAAGCACCTCATTGCGGTGGAGAACGTAACCACTCCTCTTCGCAAGAAGCGCGGAATCGCAAGCGTGGTCATGCACCTCAAAACCAATGAATCGTCCAATGAAGTAAAGGTTCATATCCAAAAGGATACGCTTTCGGATGAGCTTGAAAAAATGTTGACGCTATAACGTTCTTTTCACAAACTCCCTCGCTCCAAATCGGAGCGAGGGAGTTTCAAAAAAAACAAGGGAAGCTTTTTCAAGCTTCCCTTGTTTTTTATGCGGGGATCAATACATTCCGCCGCCCATGCCGCCCATTCCGGGAGCGGGAGCTGCGGGTGATTCTTCCTTCTTGTCTGCAACAACAGCCTCGGTGGTGAGGATGACAGACGCGATGGAAGCCGCGTTCTGCAATGCGGAACGGGTTACCTTGGTAGGATCCACGATGCCGCTTGCGACCATATCGCAGTAAACCTCGTTATAAGCGTCGAAGCCATAGCCGACCTTGCCGCTGGAGAGGATCTTGTCAACAACAACGCCGCCGTCGAAGCCCGCGTTGGTTGCGATCTGACGAACGGGCTCCTCCAGAGCCTTGAGCACGATCTTCACACCTGTCTTTTCGTCGCCGTCAACGGTGTCAACCAGCTTTGCAACAGCGGGAATGACGTTGAGGTATGCGGTTCCGCCACCTGCAACGATGCCTTCCTCAACTGCTGCCTTGGTTGCGTTGAGTGCATCCTCGATGCGAAGCTTCTTTTCCTTCATTTCAGCCTCGGTAGCCGCGCCGACCTTGATGACCGCAACGCCGCCTGCCAGCTTTGCAAGACGCTCCTGCAGCTTCTCACGGTCAAAATCGGAGGTGGAGACTTCGATCGCGTTGCGGATCTGTGCCACGCGCGCCTGAATGTCTGCGGAGCTTCCCGCACCACCGACGATGATGGTGTTTTCCTTGTTGATCTTGATCTGACGCGCGCGTCCGAGCATGGAGATATCGGCATCCTTCAGCTCCAGACCGATCTCGGAGGAGATCACCTGTCCGCCCGTCAGGATCGCGATATCCTGCAGCATTTCCTTGCGGCGATCGCCAAAGCCGGGAGCCTTGACAGCCACGCAGTTGAATACGCCGCGGAGCTTGTTGAGCACCAGAGTCGTCAGAGCCTCGCCCTCAACGTCCTCGGCAATGATGAGCAGCTTTCTGCCTGCCTGAACGATTTGCTCCAGGAGGGGAAGGATCTCCTGAATGTTGGAGATCTTCTTATCGGTCACAAGAATGAGAGCATCGTCGTAGACGGTCTCCATCTTATCCATATCGGTAGCCATGTAGGGGGAGAGGTAGCCTCTGTCGAACTGCATACCCTCAACGACCTCGGAATAGGTATCTGCGGACTTGGATTCCTCGATGGTGATGACGCCGTCTGCGGTAACCTTTTCCATTGCGTCAGCGATCAGCTGACCGATGACCTCGTCGCCTGCGGAAATGGTTCCGACGCGAGCGATATCGGCAGAGCCGTTGACCTTCTTGGAGTTGTTGACCAGCTCCTCAACAGCGGCATCAACAGCCTTCTTCATACCCTTGCGCAGAACCATCGGGTTTGCGCCTGCGGTTACGTTCTTCATACCCTCGCGGACGAATGCCTGAGCGAGAAGGGTAGCGGTGGTCGTACCGTCACCTGCCGCGTCATTGGTCTTGGTTGCAACCTCCTTGACGAGCATTGCGCCCATGTTTTCTGCCTCGTCCTCCAGCTCGATCTCCTTTGCGATGGTCACACCGTCATTGGTGATCAGGGGAGAGCAGTATTTCTTGTCAAGAACCACGTTTCTGCCCTTGGGGCCGAGGGTGATCTTGACCGTGTTTGCAAGCTTATCAACGCCGCGAACCAGTGCGTCGCGTGCTTCGATTCCGTAAAGAATATCTTTTGCCATGATCTATATTAATCTCCTTTTTATCTGAATTATTCTACGATTGCGAGAATGTCGCTCTGCTTTACGATGGTATATTCAACACCGTCCATCTTGACTTCGGTGCCGCTATACTTGCCTGTGATGACCTTGTCACCAACCTTAACGTCCATGGGGATGAGCTTGCCGTCCTCGGAATATGCTCCGGGGCCAACAGCCACAACCTCTGCTACCTGAGGCTTTTCCTGTGCGGATGCGGTCAGAAAAATACCGGTCTTGGTCTTTTCCTCTGCCTCAACGCTTTTTACAACTACTCTATCTGCCAACGGTTTGATGGTCATGATTTCGAGTCCTCCTTCATTTCTTATGTAAAGTATATTTTTGTTTTCTTAAGAATTAGCACTCAAAACACAAGAGTGCTAATTCTTGCTTTTATTTTACACCTAATTTTGGAAAAATCAAGCCTTTTTTTGCATTATTCACATTATATTAACAAATTTATTGACCGATACGGGGCTTCGTCTGCTAAAACTGTCGAATTATGGGGAGAATACAAGCCGCAGGGGTGACATATAATGCAAGGAAGGGCTTGATTTTTGAAAAAACAGGCGTTTTTCGGTCTGTTTTGAACAGAAAAGAAAAGGGAGTGATGATTTGCTGGCTTGGCTGATCGGTGGGGGAGCGATCCCTTCGATGCTGATGATTTGCGGTGTATTCTATCTTTTTTATTTAAAAGGACAGCCGTTCCGAGTGCCTCGCCGTCTTTTGGGTGCGATGATGGGCAAGCAAGAGGCGAACGAAAAAAAGGACAACGCGCGTGCCGACGCGGTCTCTCCGTTCCGTGCGGTCATGCTTGCCTTGGCGGGCACGCTGGGTGTTGGAAACATCGTGGGCGTGGCGAACGCGGTATTCATCGGCGGTGCGGGCGCGGTATTCTGGATGTGGATCTCCGCACTGCTCGCGATGGTGCTCAAATATGCCGAGATCGTTTTGGCTGTCGCACATCGGAGAAGCGGACGTGACGGTTCGTTTTTCGGTGGCGCGATCTATTACATCCGAGATTTTTTTGCAACTCACCGCATGGCGCGTTTGGGCGCATGGCTTTCGGGGATCTTTGCGTGCTTCATGATCCTGGATGCCTTGAGCATGGGATGCGTCATTCAGGTCAATGCCGTCAGCATGGCGGCAAAGGGCGTTTGGGGGATCTCTCCGATCGTCAGCGGCGTGATCCTGCTTGCGCTGACGCTTCCCGCACTCTGGAGGGGGACGAGAAGCGTTTCCGCGGTGACCGAGATTTTAGTTCCCGTTATGACGGTAGGGTATGTGATCCTTTCGGTGGCGGTATTGATCTTGAAGAGAGATCAGCTTGGCGAGGCGTTTTCCCTGATCTTCTCGGAAGCGTTTGCGTTTGACAGCATGGCAGGGGGCGTTATTGGCTTTTTGACGTCCAAGGCGGTTCGCGTGGGGACGATGAGAGGCTTGCTTTCCAATGAGGCGGGCTGCGGAACGTCTCCCACGGCACACGCGGCGGCTGACGCGGAAGCTCCTGCGGCGCAAGGCGTTTGGGGGATCTTTGAGGTGTTTGTTGACACGATCTTGCTTTGTACCTTGACCGCTCTTGTTATTTTGGTCAGCTATCCGCAGGTGAAGATGCTCGGGAATGACTCGGTCATGATGACCATTCGGGCGTATACCTGTGTGCTTGGAGATTGGGCGGGGCATTTTTTCGCGGCGGCGATCGTATGCTTTGGATACGCGACCTTGCTCTGCTGGGCAAGCTACGGTATGGAGTCCTTGCGTGCGTTGTCCGAAAAAAAGCGTTGGAAGTATATCTATCTGCTTGCGTTTTCGGTTTGCTTGATCTGCGGCGCGACGAGCGCGCCCGAATCGGTGTGGGGCATTTCGGATTTTGCGATCGCAACACTCACGGCGATCAATCTTTTCATGCTGGTCCTGATGCGTCGGGAGGTGAAACGGGAGACGGTCGCGTTTTGCCGTGACGCTTGACTTTTTCGTTGATCTGTGGTATCATAATACTGAAAAATCGGCATCATGATAAGGATAGAAATAAATGAAAGAAATTTTAACTCCGCAGGCGGTGGAGAGCCTGCTTGCGTGGTACGAAAAACATAAACGGGATCTGCCGTGGCGACACACGAAGGATCCGTATCGCATCTGGATCTCCGAGATCATGCTTCAGCAAACGCGTGTGGAAGCGGTGAAGCCGTATTACGCCCGCTTCTTGGAAGCGTGCCCCGACGTGGCTTCTCTTGCGAGGATCGATGAAAAGAAGCTTCTCAAGCTTTGGGAAGGATTGGGGTATTACAGTCGCGCGAGAAATCTGCAGAAGGCGGCTCGCACGGTCATGGAAGCATACGGCGGGGAAATGCCTCGCACGTATGAGGGACTGCGCGCGCTTGCGGGGATCGGTGACTATACCGCCGGAGCGATCGCATCGATCGCGTATGATCTGCGCGTGCCTGCGGTGGACGGAAACGTATTGCGCGTTCTTTCCCGTGTGAGCGGATCTTATGAGGACATCGCAAAGCAAGAGACCAAAGCCGCGCTTCGAGAGCGGCTGGGGGCGGTTGTTCCGAGGGCTGCGGGGGACTTTACGCAATCCTTGATCGAGCTTGGAGCGACGGTCTGCGTGCCGAACGGGGAAGCGAAATGCGAGAGGTGTCCGCTTTCGGACGTATGCTTTGCAAAAGCGAACGGAGAGATCGACGCGCTTCCCGTAAAGAGCGCGAAAAAGCCGAGACGGATCGAAAACAGAACGGTCCTGCTCATTCGAGACGGCGACCGCACAGCACTTTGTAAGCGTCCCGAAAAAGGGCTTCTCGCAGGGCTTTATGAGCTTCCGAACGTAGAAGGACATCTGACGGAGGAGGAGCTTCCCGCATATATCCGAGGCTTGGGCTTTGATCCGCTTCGGGTTGAACGGATCGAGGACGCAAAGCACATTTTCACGCACATCGAATGGCACATGATCGCGTATTCGGTGCGCATCTCCCCCGAGTTTGACGGCTGGCACGAGGGATCGGGAATGCTGCTTGTGAACAATCGGGAGCTGCGCTCGGACTACGCGATCCCGTCGGCGTTTTCGGCATATACCAAATATTTATAAATGAACCAAGTGTTTTCTTTTTTGCGGTTGGTTTTCGGTGTTTTTTACGCATTGGAAAGAAAACACTTGATTTTTTTGTGGAAACGTGATAAAATAGTGATGAAAACGAAAATGAGAAAGGAATTGCCCTCATGAAGCATATCTTTATCATCAATCCCGCGGCGGGCAAGGAAAACGCGCACGATTCGATCCGTGCGCAGCTGGAAGCGTTGGAGACTCCCGTGGATTACGAGCTCTATCTGACTCAAGCTCCCGGGGATGCGACGGCTTATATCCGCAACCGTTGCATGAATTCCGATGAGCCGATGCGCTTTTATGCTTGCGGCGGCGACGGTACGCTCAACGAGGTCGTCAACGGTGCTGTCGGCTTTGCGCATGCATCGATCGGATGCTATCCCTGCGGATCGGGCAATGATTTCGTCAAATATTACGGCGGAAAAAAAGTATTTTTGAACATCGAAAACCTCGTCAACGCCGAGGAGCGGGAGATCGACCTGATGCGCGTGGGCAATAAATATGCCATCAACGCGACGCATTTCGGATTTGACTCCGCCGTTGCAAAAACCATGATGAACGTGCGCCGCAAAAAGCTCATCGGCGGCAAGAACGCCTATACGACGGGTGTTGTGGTCGGACTGTTCAAGGCGATGAAGAACAAATGCAGCGTATGGGTGGACGGCGAATTGCTCAATCCGAAGGGAACGATCCTGCTTTGTACCATTGCGAACGGACAGTACGTTGGAGGCTCCTTCCGTTGCGCGCCCCGTTCCTCGAATGACGACGGACTGCTGGAGGTGTGTTTGGTTCATCCCGTGTCGCATATCACGTTTATGCGATTGATTAAGGATTATACGGCGGGTGCGCATCTGAACAACCCGAAATTTGAAAAATATCTGGAATACCGCCGAGGAAAGAGCATTCGAATTGAAGCGCCGAAAGGATTTTTGTATTCCTTTGACGGTGAGCTGATCGCGCAAAATGAGTTCACCGTAGAGGTGGAGCACAAGGCGATCCGATTTGCTGTTCCGAAAAATGCCGTTCCGCTTTCAAACGGAGATTCTCAAGCTGATGAAGATACGGACGAAGCGGAAGCAATTGAGGAAGATCAGCCTGTCGAGGAGACGGCTTCGGTCTGAACGTCATCCGCACTTTGCGGCTATGGATATTAAAGATCTTAAGAAATATGAAAAACGGTTATGAGACATATTTGCAAAACGGACAGACCGTTGCCGAGATCAAAAAACTGCGCGAGCAGCTTTCCAAGGATCCGACAGCGGTTCTGTCCGTTTGCCGCAACACGGAAACGCATGAGCAACGTGTGGAGCGGTTTGCAAAATGGATGGAAGACCGTTTTTCGGAGATCCTTCAAGATCTTCAGCGGCTTGAAGTGAGCATTCGGACTTGCGTGGAGAAGCTTCCCGCGCAAAGCGGATTTTTCGTGGATGCGAAAACGCGGAAGAGAGCGACGCTCTGCGTTTCGTATTTTTTGAGTGAAGCAGAACAAACGGTCAGAAGCTTGCGTGAGAGGGGACTGTCACTTTCTCATTTTGAGGAACGGTTGAAGCAAGAAAAGCATCGTTGCTTTGCGGATGAACGCAGGTGCGAGCTGACGCTTCACGCGGCAATAGAGCTGAAGGACGCGTGCGAGTCCGAACCGTTTCGCAAGGCTTTGGAGTCCCTGATCGCTTGCGGCGAGCGGTATGGTGCGCTTCTTGAAAAGGAGCAAAAGGCGGCAACGCTGTTGCGGTATTTTTGTCAAACGACTGTTTTGAATTTCAACGCACGTGTCGAAAAAAACGCGGATCTGGCGAACGGTGGCGAGCGGTGTGAGATCCATCCTCTGCGCACGGCACTCGGAGAGCTTCTTTACGTTTGTCAAGGACTGCAAAAGGAAATTTCGAAATGAAAAAAGAGCTTGATCATTATCATTAAAGGAGACTACGGTTATGAGTATCATGGCATCGAAGGGATATCTGATGGCGCTGGATCAGGGAACGACCAGCTCGCGGTGTATCATTTTTGATAAAAGCGGCAATATCCGTTCCAAGGTACAGCGCGAATTTGAACAGATCTTTCCGCAGGACGGATGGGTAGAGCATGATGCAACGGAGATCTGGGCGTCACAGATGGGCGTTGCGGTCGAGGCAATGCTGCAGGTGGGGCTTTCGGCAAAGGACATCGCCGCGATCGGGATTACCAATCAGCGTGAGACGGTCGTCGTGTGGGAAAAAGAAACGGGAAACCCGATCTGTAACGCGATCGTGTGGCAATGCAGGAGAACGGCTTCCGCTTGTGATGAATTAAAGGAGAGCGGCGTGGAAAAAGAGATCAGATCGCGCACGGGTCTGCTTTTGGATCCGTATTTCTCCGCGACCAAGCTTCGCTGGATTTTAGATCACGTTGACGGTGCGCAGGCGCGTGCCGAAAACGGAGAATTGCTTTTCGGCACGATCGATACGTGGCTGATCTATCGGCTCACGGGCGGAAGGATCCACGCGACCGATCCGTCGAATGCGTCGCGCACGATGCTGTTCAATATCCATACGATGAAATGGGACGAGGAACTTTTGAAGCTCTTTAACATTCCCGCATGTATGCTTCCCGAGGTTCGCCCGTCGTCGGGAGATTTCGGGCTTACCGATCCGCGTCTGTTTGGCGCGAGCATTCCGATCGCGGGTGTGGCGGGAGACCAGCAGGCGGCGCTGTTCGGGCAGTGCGGCTTCTCCGCGGGGGATGCAAAGAATACGTACGGCACAGGGGGCTTTTTACTGATGAATACGGGGGACGCGCCCGTCAGCTCCGAGCAGGGGCTTTTGAGCTCTGTCGGCTGGCAGATTGGGAAAGACGTTTCTTACGTGCTGGAGGGATCCGTATTTGTGTGCGGAGCGGTCATGCAATGGCTCCGTGACGGCTTGGGCTTGCTCAAAAACGCGGCTGACAGCGAACGCATGGCAAACAAAGTACCCGACAACGGCGGCGTGTATCTTGTCCCCGCGTTCGTGGGACTCGGCGCGCCGTATTGGGATGCTTATGCCAGAGGAAGCATGCAGGGCTTGACCCGCGCGACGACCAAATACCATATCGTCCGTGCCGCCCTCGAAAGCATGGCGTATCAGAGCGCGGAGGTCCTGTTTGCGATGCAAAAGGAGACCAAAGCGAGCATTCCGTCCCTGCGCGTGGACGGCGGAGCGGGTGCAAATAATTTTCTGTTGCAATTCCAGTCCGATATTCTCGGCATTCCGCTTCTTCGACCTGCGTGCGTGGAAAGCACCGCATGGGGCGCGGCATCGCTTGCGGGACTGTCCGTCGGAGTGTATTCCAACCTGAAGGAGCTTGCGGATCAATGGCAGATCGATCGCCGTTTTGAGCCTGCGATGACGAGGGAAGAGGGCGAGACACTGCTGGTCGGTTGGCGACGTGCGGTGGAGCGTTCACGCGCTTGGGCGGAGTGATTTCAAGTAAATATCGCATCAAAACGGGACGTCTGCTCGGGGCGTCCCGTCATTTTATCCGCAAGTTTGGAAAAATGTGGTGAAAAATACGGTTTTCTCTTGTTTTTTGCGATAAAAAATTCAAAAAAATGCAATTTAACTATTGCATACCGAAAAAAAGTGTGATAAAATATTATGTAGATAATTTTCTCCGTATTTCGATTTTTTTCGTCATTCGGAGAACGAATTTATTGTGGACACAAGGAGGACAACCGTGCAGTTTCAAGTTTTGTTGACAGCCCAAGGCGGCTTGGGTACCGGAATCTCCAATCTGGGTATTGCGGCAGTGATCGCGGCGTTGGCGTGCTTGCTTTGCGCCGAGGTGATTTGCATCGGAATTTTGATCAGAAAGATCATCCGCGCAAGAAAGGACAGTTATGAGGATCCTACATATCGCGATCATTACGGAGCGGCGATCATCGGATTGAGTGCGATCCCGCAGGTCTCGTTTATCGCGATCACGGTTTTGGCGTGGTTGACTGCTGTTGGCGCGTTGGTGTTCGTCATTCTTTTGGCGGTATGTCGCGCCAAGGGATACGATTTTGCCGTCGTTTCCAAGAATGCGGAGGAGGATGAGGACAAGCCCGAGCAAGGGAATGCCCCGATCACCGTTCCCACGCGCGAGGAAGCTCCCGTTCAGTCTTATGCGTCGGCATCGGTTTCCGAGGAAACGCCGTTTGCCGTTTTTGACACGGTAGAGCCTATTTCGTATGAAGAAGAGGCTGTTGAGGAAGACGGGACCGAGGAAACGGTTGAAGAAGAGCCTGCGGTCGAGGAGGAGCCGATCGAAGAGGAAGCACCTGCTGAAGAGCCTTCCGAAGAGGTTGTCGAAGAAGTTCCCGCAGAGGAAGCTCCTGCGGAGGTATTGCCTCCCATAGCGGTTACTCCCGCGCCTGCGGTTGTCTCTGCGGCATCCGAGGCACCTGTTGCGGCAGACGGAACGCAGCCGTACAAGGTCGTTGAAAAGATCGTTACCGAGACCTATAAAGAAATCGTTAAGGAAACTCCCGTGCCCGCTCCCGCCCCCGCAGAGTCGAGCTCCGCGGCGGATGCGGTGCTGAACAAGCTCTCTGATCTGTTGGATTATGAGCTGCAAAAGCGCAAGGAACAGGATAAAGCCGAGGACGCAGCCAAGGAAGAGGAAGCGAAGGCGCAGGATAGCATTCCTGTCAGTGCTTCTCCCGATGCGGACGAGCCCGAGGAAGAGGATGAGCTTGACGAGGAAGAGGATGAGGCGCTTGACGCAGACGATCCCAGAGACGAGGATGACGTCGACGACGATTCCGACGGCGAAGGCGATCTGTTCACGGGCAATGAGCGCATCATCGGTCTGGACGAGGAAACAGGTTGTTATATCGTGGCGCACTATCGCAAGAGCTTTGAGGCAAAGCTGATTCAGGCGCGCCCGCACATCAAAAAGTATTACGGAGAGATCAAGAACGCGTTGCTGTCTTACAGCGGAACCAAGAGCCGCATCAGCTGGGCGTGCGAGACCTTCTCCAACGAGCGTCAGCCAATCGTGAAGATCAATGTAAGGCCCCGTATGCTGGAGCTTTATTTGGCGCTTGATCCCGCAAGCCTTGAGGGAAGCGTCTATCACGGCAAGGACGTGGGACACAAGAAGAAGTACGCGGATACACCCTTCCAATATAAGATCCGTACGCCTCGAAAGTTCAAGTGGGCAATGGAATTGATCCAGCAGGTATGCGAGGAGCAGGGACTTTCTCCCATCGATATTGAGCGCGTGGATTACGCATCTCAATATGCGTTCGATACGACCGAGCATCTGATCGAGCGCGGTCTGATCCGTGAGTATATCCGTCAGGAAAAGCCAGCGACCTCGTTTGAGCTTGATCCCGATCACGTACCCGATATGCCCGAGGAGGACGGAAGCGTTATTCCCGCGAATGCGAATTTCTCTTGGGAATTCGATAACGATGCAATGGCGGAGAAGCCGATCGAGGAAGCGGATGCCGAGGAGACGGCGGCGGAAGAAACACCCGTCGTGTCTGCGGAGGAGCCCATTGAGGCAGAGAGCGTTGAAGAGGACAAGCCCGCGCAAGAGGAGCAACCCGAAGAAGCTCCCGCGCCGACGGTTCAGCCGGTTGAGACGGTCAGAGAGACGGTCAAGGTGACCGAGATGCGCTATACCGAGCGTTATTACGCGAACGGCGAGCCTGTTTACGAGCAGGTGATCACGTCGAGCGAGCCCGAGACGGTCATTCCCGCATCTCTTGCGGAAGCAAATGATGCCGAGGAGCCGATCGAAGCACGTGCGGACGAGCCTGTTGAGGAAATATCCGAGGAAGCAGCGGTCGAAGAACCCGTCGAGCAGGATGCGTCGGAGCAGATCATTGTTGTTGAACCGAAGAACGTACCCGTAGCACCGCAGCCGCAGGAGGAAGAGCTGTTCTTCTCAAGCGATGAGGACGAAACGGGCTTTAGCGCAGATAAGTTTGACGGTGCGGATCCGTTTGCGGATTTCCGCGGTGAGGACGAGCCGATCACGCAGATCCCCGAGGAAGAGGAAGCGGTCGAGGAAGCACCGATCGAAGATGAGACGACCGAAGAAGAGCCCGAGCAAGAGGAAGAGCCCTTCTTTGAAGCCTCCGAAGAGGAAGAACCCGAGGAGATCGCGGTTGTCGCTCCCGTAGAGGTCGAGGAGACCGTTTACGAGGACGAGGAGACTGCTGAAGAGCCCTTGGAAGAGGAATACGTCGAAGAAGAATACTCCGAGGAAGAATACGCAGAGGAAGCGTATGGCGAAGAGGAGTATGCCGAGGAAGAATACACGGAAGAAGAATACACGGAAGAAGAGTACGCGGAAGAAGAGTACGCGGAAGAAGCGTACGCGGAAGAGGAATACTCCGAAGAGGAATATGCGGAAGAATATTCCGAAGAAGAGTACTACGAGGATGAGGAAGCGTACGCCGAAGAGGAGTATGCAGACGAAGAGTACGCGGACGAGGAATACTCCGAGGAAGAGTATTACGAAGAGGACTACACCGAGGAGCCGTACGAGGCAGAGGAATACGAGGAGGACGGCTACGGTTACGAGGAAGAGGAAGAAGAGAGTGACGCGTATGCAGAGGACTTCATTTTTGAAGAGTCCAAGAACCCCATGCGCAATTCCTCCGAGCACGCGCCCATGCAGTCCATGCGTCCGTCTCCGTCGGCAAATCCGTCGGTCGCAATCATCGATATCTGTGCCGTTGAGCAATATTACGAGGACGGTAGCGTAGTCAGCCTTGCATCCCTGCAGGATATGGGCTTGATTCTGGAGTCGGCAACGTCCTTGAAGGTTGCCTGCTCGGGACCTCTTTCCAAGCAGCTGACCATTGAAGCAAATCTGTTTACCGAGAGTGCCATTCGCGCCATTCACGCTGTCGGCGGCACGATCGAATTCATTCGTTGAGGGGAGGTATGTGAAGATGAAAAAGTATATTAACAAAATCGGAATTTCCATACTGCTCCTTGCGGCGATGCTGCTTTGCTCGGTTGCCGTATTTGCGGTGTCGGGAGCGGAATCGGACGTCAAAGAATACACTCTGACCGTCACGATCCCCGAGGATGCCAACTTCGGTACGGTGGAATTGACCATCGGTGACGGTAAGGCAGAGGTTTTGGAAAGCGGAAAGGTATACACCGTTACAACGGGCGTTCACTATAAGCTTACCGCAAAGCCTCTCACGGGTTACAGCGCAGAATGGAAAAATCTCATTCAGGGAACGGGTACGCACCTGCTGGAGGGTGATATGAATTCGGACATTCACTACGAGGTCCGTTTCAATCCCAAGCAGTATGATATCAATTACGTGGATGAGCATCTGTATTCCTTTGACGTGAGTGACACGTTCTTGGTTCCGAGAGAGCATACCTACAAGAGCGTTGTTTCCATCCCGAACGTCAGCCGTCACGGA
>JAZNXP010000065.1:0-8242 GCA_045593965.1 Eubacteriales bacterium
AAAGCATTGCAACATTCCGAACCTGTTCGCCGCACATACGCAAGCCTTCTCCAGCGGAGAAGGTGGCACCGCAGGTGACGGATGAGGAGAGAGACGGAATATATTTGTTTGCAATCAAAAGTGGGTTCGCCCCTCAAAAAAAAACGCCACCGCTCAAACCTATCCGCCGCACTTCATGAAAGGCGCCACCTACTTGTAGGGGGAGCTGTCGCGAAGCGACTGAGGGGGTCGGATCGGCACACGATTGGGGTGAAGAGGATCTGCCGCGGCGGAGCTAAACAAAAGCGGCATCTGATCGCAGCTCGGTGTAGATATGAAGATAAAAAAAGAGAAGGAGATTATACATGACTGAACTGTTATCGCGCTTGTTTGTGCGCAGATATCGGGACGTGCAGGATCCCCGAGTCCGTGCGGCGTACGGAACGCTGGCGGGGACGGTCGGGATCGTTTTGAATATTTTGCTGTTCGCATCAAAGCTGACGGTCGGACTTCTGTTCGGCTCGGTCGCCATCGTGGGTGACGCGGTGAACAATCTGACCGACGTCGGTTCCCAGGTGCTTTCCCTCATTTCCTTCCGTGTGGCGGCAAAGCCTGCCGATCGCGAGCATCCGTATGGGCACGCCAGAATGGAATACGTCACGTCCATGATCGTTTCTTTTTTGGTGCTTCTCATCGGCGGGGAGCTGCTCAAGGAGTCGGTAAACAAGATCTTTTCCCCCGCGCTTCCCGAACGGAGCTGGATCGCGGCGGCGGTGCTGCTTGGCTCGATCCTGGTCAAGCTCTGGCTGTTCCTGTTCAACCGCAAGCTCGGAAAGAAGCTGGATTCCACCGTCATGCGCGCGACCGCGACAGACAGTCTTTCGGATGCGCTTTCCACGTCTGCCGTACTGCTTTCCACGCTCATTTTGCTTCTGTTCCCGCATCTGAATTGGAATCTGGACGCATATATGGGCGTTTTGGTGGCGATATTCATTCTGATATCGGGCTTTCGCATCCTTAACGAGACCAAAAGCTCGATTTTGGGAGAAGCTCCGTCCGAGGAGATCGTCAAGCAAATTCAGGACGTGGTCGAGCAATATCCCGAGGCACTCGGCATTCACGATCTGACGGTGCATAACTACGGCGTCGGACACGTCATTGCCGCGCTGCACATCGAGGTGGACGGCTCAAAGGATATTTTTGAAACGCACGACATGATCGACAACATCGAGCGTCAGCTTCGCCGCGAGTGCGGGATCGAGGCGACGATCCACATGGATCCGATCGTGACCGATGACGAGGAGACCAACGCATTGCGAGAGCAGGTAAAGGACTGCCTTTTGCGCGTTGGGAACGATCTGCAGATGCACGATTTCCGCTTTGTGAAGGGAACGACACACAGCAATCTGATCTTTGACGTGGTAGTTCCGTTTGAGGAAAAGCGGAGCGACGGCGAAATCAAAGAAGCGATCGCGAATGAGATCAGCCGCCTTGATCCGAATTATTTCACGGTAATTACGGTCGATCGGGCATAAACGGTATCTTTTTTAAAAAAATACTTTGAAAATTTGAAGTATTTTGAAAATTCTCTTGCAATAAGAGGAAAAATATGGTATAATACATACAGTTACTTCTGCTTTGTAAGCGAATATTTTGCTTCACGGTAAAATATTCTCGTGAATATGGTTTGAAAATCGGAAAGGCGGTGCTTGAATGTCAACCTATCGAAATTACGATACGATCGTATATGAAAATCTGAAACAAATGTATCACGCAAGTGCGGATAAATGGGGAGAAAAGACCCTCTTTATGCAGAAGGTGGACGGCGTATATCAGTCCATTTCCTTCCGCCGTTACTGCGAGGAGGTTGACGCGCTGGGAACGGCGTTGCTCGCGCAGGGCTTCGGCGGCAAGCGTCTGATCGTCAGCGGAGAGAACTGCTATTCGTGGGTAACCGCATATATGGCGGTGATCTGCGGTGTCGGAGTGGTTGTTCCCGTGGATAAGGAGATCCCCGCGGAGGAGATCTGCAACATTGCCAAGGTTTCCGAGAGTGTGGCGATCCTGTATTCTTCCAAAATTGCCGACAAGGTGGAAAAGCTTCCCGAGAACGTCAAGCGGATCTGCTTTGACGAGCTTCCCGAGCTGGTCGAGCAGGGTAAGCGTCTGATCGCGGACGGTGATCATTCTTATCTTGACGCGAAGATCGATTCGCACGCGATGAGCTCGCTGATCTTTACTTCGGGAACGACGGGCGTTTCCAAGGGCGTTATGCTCTCCCACAGAAACATCTGCTTCAATCTGTCCGAGATGTGTCAGATGGTATATATCGACGATAAGGATGTATTCCTTTCCGTCTTGCCCCTGCATCACGCGTACGAATGCACCTGCGGCTTCCTCTGCCAGGTTTACAGAGGCAGCGCCGTCGCGTTCTCCGAGGGCTTGCGTTACATTACCAAGAATATGCAGGAGGTTCATCCCACGATGATCCTTTGCGTTCCGCTTTTGCTGGAGACCATGTATAACAAGGTCTGGGCGAACATTCGCCGTCAGGGCTTGGAAAAGAAGGTCAGGACCGTGATCAAGCTGACGAACGCGATTCCTTCCGCAAAGACGAGATTTGCGGCAAAGAGAAAGCTGTTTGCCAAGATCCACGAAAGCTTTGGCGGAAACCTGCGTATGCTCATTTCGGGCGGTGCGTCGGTTGATCCCGTGATCCTGAAGGGACTGCGCGATCTGGGAATTTCGGCATTGCAGGGCTACGGACTGACCGAATGCGCACCCCTTGCCGCGCTCAACCGCGACACCTTCTATCACGATAGGTCCGCGGGACTTGCGACTCCGAACGCGCTTCTGGATATTTACGATATGCAGGATGATGGAACGGGTGAGGTTCGCTATAAGGGTGACAACATCATGCTTGGCTACTATCAGCAGCCCGAATTGACGGCAGAGGTCATTCGCGATGGCTGGTTCTATACCGGTGACCTTGGATACATGGATAAGAACGGCTTCCTGTTCATCACGGGAAGAAAGAAGAACGTGATCGTTACCTCCAACGGAAAGAACATTTTCCCCGAGGAGTTGGAGACCTATCTCGGCAGAACGCCGTACGTTGCGGAGTCCGTCGTGGTCGGATATATCAATCCCAAGAAGAAGGATTACGACATCGTTGCTTTGATCCGTCCCGATCTTGAGCGGATCGAGGAGACTTACGGCAAGGATTACACGCAGGAGCAGGTCGAAGCGGAGATGCAAAAGGCACTTGCCGAGGTCAACGGTATCGTGCAATCCTATAAGCGGATCGAAGCGTACGTGATCCGCAAGGAGGAATTCCCGAAGAACACCTCGCGCAAGATCAAGCGCGCGGGTCTTGCCGATGAGGCATTCGCCGCATATCAGGCGAAAATGGGACTTTGATCGCGCGATCGGCGCACTGCGTCGGGGAAGCCTGTCAGATAGGCTTCCCCGTGTTTTTGTATCCTGAAAGGGATCGGCGGTAGGGAAGCCTCTGGCGATACCGTAGTTTTTTTTTGAAGGGAGAAAGCGGCATGGATTTTGAAGTCCAAAAAGCGCGCTTTGACCGCATCTGCGCTCGCGCGATGCGAGAGCGGCACAGCATGGGAGACGATGGGATCGGCACCATGCGCGAAAAGCGGATGCACGCGGTGATCAAGCAGTATCTTTGCGAGGATGAGAGCTGCCACGAGGTCGCCGTCGGGAATACGCGGTTTGTGTCCGACGTGCGGATCGGCTCGGATGCCTATGAGGTACAAACGGGCGCGTTCTATCCGATGAAAAAGAAGATCGCTTATTACATGGAGCAGACCGATCTGACCGTTACGGTGGTGCATCCGATCTCTGCTTTGCGCTGGATGTGCTGGATCGATCCCGAGACCAAGGAGATCACGCCGCGCAAGCGCGTGGGTGCTCATGAGCGCCCTCTGGATCTGCTTCCCGAGCTTTACTGTTTGCTTCCGCATCTGCAAAACCCACGGTTAAAATTTCGGCTGTTGCTTCTCGAAACGCAGGATTTCCGTATGCTGGATGGCTGGTCCAAGGACCGCAAAAAGGGCGCGAGCCGCTATGAGCGCGTGCCGATCGCTCTGCTCGGGGAAGAGGACTTCCTTGCGCCGTCTGATTTTTTGTCCCTTCTGCCCGCTTGCGACCTTCCCGAACGCTTTACCGTCAAGCAGTTTTCAACCTTGACCAAGCTTCGGGGCAGAAACGCGTATTCCGCCGTCCGCGTTCTTTGCGCGCTCGGCTTGCTGGAGCAGACCGATCCCGTCGGTCGCAGCATGGCGTTTCGCCGCCTGTTCTGAAATGTGAGGCAGGGCGCGACTTGAACGCGTTTGATCGGGTGCTTTTTCACAGATTCTCACCGTGTTCAAAGCGTTGGGCGGTTCTCCGAAATTCGCTTCGCAGGGTTTAAGTTTTGTCAAATTCACCAAAACAATATTTTCAGTCTTGTGAAAAATCGTCAATGTTCATTCTTTCCACATCCGTGCGTTTCGTGGTATAATATATTGTTAGAAAGTTATCGGAATTTTAAAGAATACAGGAGAAACGACTGTGATCAGAGAAGATTTAAGAAACATCGCCATCATCGCACACGTTGACCACGGAAAAACCACCCTCGTGGACGGTCTGCTGAAGCAGGGCGGCATCTACCGCGACAATCAGGAAACCGTGACGCGCGTGATGGACTCGGGTGACCTCGAAAAGGAACGCGGCATTACCATTCTCGCCAAAAATACGTCCGTTCATTATAAAGACGTCAAGATCAATATCATCGACACCCCCGGACACGCGGATTTTGGCGGCGAGGTCGAGCGCATCCTGAAGATGGTCAACGGCGTACTCCTGCTCGTGGACGCGGCAGAAGGTCCCATGCCCCAGACGCGCTTCGTGCTTCAGAAGGCGGTGGGGCTGAACCACCGCGTGATCGTTTGCATCAACAAGATCGATAAGCCCGACGCCCGTCTCGGCGAGGTCGAGGACGAGGTCCTGGAGCTTCTGATGGATCTGGGCGCAAACGACGAGCAGCTTGACAGTCCCATGCTCTATTGCTCGGGTCGCGCAGGCACGGCAAGCCTTTCCCCCGACGTTCCCGGCGAGGATCTGACCCCCCTCTTTGATAAAATTCTCGAATACGTCCCCGCTCCCGAGGGAGATCAGGACGGCGAGATCCAGCTTCTCGTTTCTTCGATCGACTATAACGAATACGTCGGACGCATCGGCATCGGACGCATCGAGCGCGGCTCTCTCAAGGTGGGGCAGGAGGTTGCGATCTGCAACTATCATAAGCCCGAGGCCGTCAAGAGAACCAAGATCGTTTCCCTCTATCAGATCGAGGGACTTGTCCGTCAGAACGTAGAGAGTGCCACCATGGGTGACATCGTTTGCTTCTCGGGTGCGGGTGACATCACCATCGGTGACACGCTCACGACCGTTGCAAATCCCCAGCCTCTGGAGTTCGTCAAGGTCTCCGAGCCTACCATGGAAATGACCTTCATGGTCAACAACAGTCCTCTTGCGGGCAAGGAAGGCAAATTCGTTACCTCCCGTCAGCTTCGCGACAGACTCTACCGCGAGCTGCTCAAGGACGTTTCTCTGCGCGTGAGCGACGGTGATACCACCGACGAATTCCGCGTTGCGGGCAGAGGTGAGATGCACCTTTCCATTCTTCTTGAAACCATGCGCCGTGAGGGCTTTGAGCTTGCCTGCTCCAATCCCCGCGTGCTTTATAAGATGATCGACGGCGTCAAGCACGAGCCGATGGAACGCGTTACCCTCGACGTACCGATGGATTATGTCGGTGTCGTTGTTGAAAAGCTGGGGCAGAGAAAGGGAGATCTTCTCTCCATGAACCCCGTCGGGACCCGTACGCGCATCGAATATTCCATCCCCTCCCGCTGTCTCTTCGGTTACCGCTCCGAATTTCTGACCGCGACCCACGGAGAGGGCGTTATCAATACGATCTTTGACGGCTACGCACCCTACAGAGGCGAGATCGTCATGCGGTTTACGGGCTCCTTGGTCGCATCCGAGGCAGGAGAGACCACGCGCTACGGACTCTATAACACGCAAGAGCGCGGACTTCTTTTCGTCGGTCCGCAGACGCAGGTCTATGAGGGCATGATCGTGGGAGAAAACCCCAAGAACGATGACATCGCCGTCAACCCCTGCAAGAAAAAGCAGCTCACCGCCATTCGCTCCGCAGGTGCTGACGAAAAGCTGCTCCTCATCCCCCCGAAGGTATTTACGCTTGAGGAAGCGATCGAGTATATCACCGACGACGACCTGATCGAGGTCACTCCCAAGTCCATCCGTTTGCGTAAAAAGACGCTCAACACCGAGCAGCGCATGAAGGAAATGATGCGCCGCCGCCGTGAGCTCGAAGCGCAAAAGAAATAAATAAAATTGAGGAAAGCTTGGCGCATCTGCTATATAGCAGATGCGCCAAGCTTTCTTTTGTTTTTTGTTTATCGGATCAAAAAATAACGATCGTTGTTGACTTTTCGGAAATGATGTGCTATGATGTTATGTGAGAAAAAAACAGGAAGGAGATGGGTCAATATGACTGTTTTTGATGTGCATATTCACGCCTTCAACGTCACGCCCGATCCGAAGGGACTGCTTGCGAAAATGGAGCAGGTCGGTATTTTCGGCGGCTGTGTGTTCTCTAACTGGCCCAAGCGTGCAAACGCCGCGTTGGGAACGGATTTTGACACAAGACTTAACGAGGTGCTTGCGTGGACGAAGGGGTATGAGGATCGCCTTTTCCCCGTGATGTGGATCCATCCGTATGAGGAGGATATCCTTGAAAATATTGAAAAAGCGGTTCGGGCAGGCGTCTGCGCGTTTAAGATCATTTGTACCGATTTTTACGTTTACGAAGAAAGGTGTCTTGCGGTTTTGAAAAAGATCGCAAGCCTTGGCAAGCCCGTGTTTTTCCATTCGGGCATTCTCTGGGACGGACAGGTGTCCTCGTCCTATAACCGCCCGATCAATTGGGAAGCATTGCTTGAGATCGACGGGCTTCGCTTCTCGATGGGACATTGCTCCTGGCCGTGGATCGACGAATGCATCGCACTCTACGGAAAATTCATGAACGCGGGAACGGTGCGGAGCGGAAGCGCGGAGATGTTCTTTGACATCACTCCCGGAACTCCCGAGATCTATCGCCGCGAGCTGTTGACAAAGCTTTATACGCTCGGCTATGATGTTGGGGATAACGTCATGTTCGGAACGGACTCCACCGCGCATATCTATCGGACCGAATGGCCCGCGCAATGGCTGCGGACCGACGGAGAAATTCTGGATCTGCTGGGAATCAGTCGGGAAAACCGTGAAAAGCTTTATCGGAACAATCTGATGCGCTTCCTCGGGAAGTCGGAGCAGTCTGCCGTTCACCTCAATCCCACGCCCGACGATTCCAACAAATGGTCGGGGCAGAGCAAGGATGTTCCCGCTGTCATTGAAAAATGGTATCGCGCCCTGCAATTCCCACGGATCTACGATTGGGATTTCAAGGACGCGCTTGCGACGGTTCCCGTGTCGGACGCGATCACGACGGAGTCTCCCGCGTACGCGACCGAGGACGGGAAGAGGAACCTCTTGCAGGTTCTGTATCTGTGCGAGAGCACGAAGGCGTTTTATCAAAAACGTGGCATTCCGCAGGAGATCCTGATGGATACGCTTTCGGATATCGTGACGTGGACGAACACGTGGAGCGGCATTCGCGACGGGCTCTATCTTGGCGAGCTTTCATGGCTGAAGCGGCATCTGGAAGGGAAGCTCTTCCAACTCGGCAGACTGCAGTTCTGCATGGGATATGCCGAGCATGACATTCCGCAGGCAAATGTCAAAAAAGGTGATAAGGTGATCGAAATTCACATTCCCGAAGGGGAAGCGATGACGGTGGAGGCGTGTGACGCTTCGATCGCGCGGGCAAGGGAATTCTTTGGGACGTATTTCCCTGAATTCGACTACAAATGCTTCACCTGCCATTCCTGGCTGCTCGATCCGACGCTTGCCGAAATCTTGAAGCCCGAGAGCAATATTCTGGCTTTTCAGTCGCGCTTTGCGGTGGTTGAGAGTGATTCGGACGATGCGATCGTGCGCTACGTATTCGCGTGGAACGCAACGCGGTATAATCTGAAGAAATTCGCCTGCGAATCAAGCCTTGCGCAAAGGGTCAAGGCGAGGATCCAATCGGGCGGAGGCTTTTACGTATCTCTCGGATTTTTCAAATAAGCAA
>JAZNXP010000066.1:0-6580 GCA_045593965.1 Eubacteriales bacterium
TGACGGGTGCGCAAAAGAGAGTGGTAGAGGAGATTCGTCGAGATATGGCGAGAAATGTTGCCATGAACCGTATTGTTATCGGTGACGTAGGATGCGGAAAGACGGTCTGTGCCGCCGCCGCCATGATGATCGCGTTGGCAAGCGGCAGGCAGGCGGCACTGATGGCACCCACCGAGATTCTGGCACGTCAGCACTATGCCGACCTCGCTCCCCTGTTTGCGCGTCTTGGTATTTCCTGCGCGCTTCTGATCGGTGCGACGACCGCTGCGGAGAAGCGGAAGATCAAGGCAGCACTCGCGAGCGAGGATGAACGCACGCGCTTGCAGATCGTGATCGGAACGCACGCCCTGCTCTCGGACGGCGTGGAATTTGCCGCCTCGGGATTGGTCGTCACGGACGAGCAGCACCGCTTCGGCGCAAGACAGAGAGCAAAGCTTTCTGAGAAAAGTCTGCACGCGCATCTGCTGGTCATGAGCGCAACGCCCATTCCGAGATCTTTAGCGCTGGTGCTTTACGGAGATCTTGAGATCTCCAAGATCGACGAGATGCCCCCGGGACGGCAAAGAGTGGACACCTTCGTGGTGGACGATTCCTACAGAGCACGTCTCAACGGCTTCATCCGCAAGCAGGTCGAGGACGGCGGACAGGTGTACGTCGTTTGTCCCGCGATTGAGGAAAGCGAGACCGCTCCCGACGAGAGCGAGCTTGCCGAGCTTCTGGGAAGCGGCGAGAAAGAAGAAACGCCACCTCTGAAGGCGGCGATCAAATACGCAAAAGAATTGCAAGAGGTATTTCCCGACATCCCCGTGACCTTCCTGCACGGAAAAATGAAGAGCGCGGAAAAGGACAAGGCAATGCACGCCTTCTCGGCGGGGGAGATCAAAATTCTCGTCTCGACCACGGTCATCGAGGTCGGCGTGAACGTCCCCAACGCGTGTCTGATGATCGTGGAGAACGCCGAACGGTTCGGGCTTTCCCAATTGCATCAGCTCCGAGGACGTGTCGGACGCGGAACGAGAAAATCCTATTGCATCCTCGTCACGGGAGGTACGAACGGAGTTGGAGAAAAATCCCGTGCGAGACTGCAGACCATGCACACGACCTACGACGGCTACGCGATCGCCGAGCAGGATCTGCTGCAACGCGGACCGGGTGACTTCCTTGCCACGGCGCAGGACGGCTCGGTGCGGCAAAGCGGCGGACTTTCCTTCCGTCTTGCCAACGCGGGTGAGGATATCTCGCTGATGACGGACGCCACGGCGGACGCGCGCGCGCTACTGACGCAGGATGGCAAGCTGACAAAGCATCAAGCCCTTGCCGAGCGCATCGGAGATATGTTCTCCATCGGCGAAGGACTGATCAGTTGATTTTTATATACCAAAGCAATAAGGAGCTTTTCAATCATGTGTGAGCTTTCAAAGATCGACCCCAATCTGAAGATCGAAACCAAGATCAATAAAAGCGACGTTCAATTTTTCAATGTCCTATCCACGCCCTTCCGCATCCACGGTGTGTTTCATGAGGACGGCAAATTCAGAAGGCTTCCCGAGTCGGTCGCAAGAACCGTCAGCGAGGGCGTTCTGGCTCTGCACGCGTTTTGCGCGGGCGGAAGAGTGCGCTTCCGTACCGATTCTCCGTACGTCGCCATTCATACCAAAATGCCCCTGATCCGACGGATGTCGCATTTCACGTTCTGCTCCTCGGCAGGCTTTGACCTTTACGTCGGAAACGAATACGCCGCGACCTATATGCCGCCGCTTGACATGACCGAGGGATACGAGGGCGTCGTTGAGCTTCAAACGTCGCAGATGCGGGAGATCACGATCAATTTCCCGCCGTACAGTGAGGTTGGCGAGCTGTTCATCGGACTGAAGGAAGGCTCCGCGCTTCTCGCTCCCACCCCCTACCGCGTGGAAAAGCCGATCGTTTATTACGGCTCGTCCGTCACGCAGGGCGGATGCGCGTCCCGTCCGGGCAACACGTACCAATCGTTTGTTACCAACGCGCTGGACGTTGACCATATCAACCTCGGCTTTTCGGGCAACGCGAAGGGAGAGCCCGAGATCGCCGATTACATCAAGGGGCTGGATATGTCCGTATTCGTTTACGATTACGATTACAATTCCCCCTCAAGCAAGCATCTGCAGGACACGCACGAGCCGATGTTCCAAAAGATCCGCGAGAGCCACCCCGACCTTCCCATCGTCATTCTTTCCCGTCCGAGATACCACCTCAGCCCCGCCGAGGAACAGCGTCTTGAGATCATCCGAACGACCTACAAAAATGCGCTCGCAAAGGGCGATCGAAACGTCTATCTGATCGAGGGCAAGGAGCTGATGGCATTGGCGAAGAACAACGGAACGGTGGACGGCTGTCACCCGAACGACCTTGGCTTCTTCTCCATGGCAGAGGCATTGATCAAGGTGCTGAAGAATATTATATAAACGCAAGGGCGGAGAATGTTAACATTCTCCGCCCTTTTTGATTTGCACCGCACTTATTCGGCAACTCTGTAAAAATAATATTTGTTCTCCCGCAACAATTGAGCAATGTAAGAGGGATAAGCCATTTGCTCCTCACTGATCGCCGTTCCTCCGCTCAGACTGCTCTTCGTCGTCTGATACCACCCCTTATCCACCTCAAAGGTCGCGCTTTTGAGCGATTTGCATCCGTAGAACGCACCCGAACCGATCAACTCCGTACTCGCGGGAATATGGATGGAAGAAAGATCGGTACAATAAGAGAACGCGGAATTGCCGATCTGACGAAGGCTTTGAGGGAGCGTCACGCTCCAAAGGTCGTAGCAATCTGAAAAAGCACTGCTTCCAATGACCTCACAAATACTGCCTTCTTCAAACACAAGCTTTGTGAGCTTAAAATCGGGAATTCCCGACATAAATTCATCGGGGATCTCCTTGATCGCGTTTCCGATCGTAAGTGTAAAGCCGGGACCGCTAGCTCCCGCGTGCTGAAAGATACTGTACATATCTCTCTGAACCTTCGGTGCGTTAAAATAGATCTCCTCCACGTTTTTGCAGGACGAAAACGCCCCTTTTCCGATGATCTTAACGCTTGCGGGAATGCGAATACGCTTTGCTCCGCAACCGGCAAATGCGCTCCGACCAATCGAGGTTACGGCACTCGGTATGTCAATGCTCTCCAAGGTGTTCGCCGAGAAGAATGCGTACTCACCGATCGCGACCACGCTTCCGTCGTTAGGAATTACACTGCTCTTGCATCCCGCGATCAAGTAGCGGTCTTTTTTGCGAATGATACAATTTTCCTTTGAATAATAAACCGAATTTCCTTCTTCCACGGTCACGCTCTCCAGAGCATCGCACGAAGAAAATACGCCTTTGCCGATCTCCACCGTATTTTTTGGAATAACGATCGACGTGATCCTGCAGCTTTCAAACGCAAAGTCTTGCAGGGTTTTCAAGGATGCGGGCAAGCGGATCGAAGTGGGCTGAAGCGTCAAAAAGCATTGCTCCCCGATCTCGGTCACGTGGCTTCCCGATCCGAAAACGACGCTGTCACACGTAGGCAGAATTCCCTCAATGACGTCGGGAAGCAGATACCTCACCACTCTGATCTCGATTCCTTGATACGTATTGGGAATAATGATCTTCGAAGCACTCCCGTTATACCTTTTTATGGTATAATACGGCTCTGCCCCATCGACTTCGGTCAATTCAAATACGAATTCCTCATTTTCCGCGTTTGCGCCGCACGCGCAAGATCCGTCCGCGCCATAGGAGTGTCCGATCAGAGGAATGCTTTGGTATTCGGTCTCTCCGCACACCTCGCATATTCCGACGCTGACGCCGTCCTGAACGCAGGTCGCCTCACGCTTCGTTTGCCATTCGCCGAATTGATGCTCTGTATGCGCGGGCGGCTCGGTTTGTGCTACATTCGGATCGGTTGACTCCGCTGTTCCACTCGTTTGCGATCCTTCTTGCGCAAGCGTCGTCGCGGCGGTAGTCGTCTCTTCATTTGCTTCGTTCTGCTCGCAGGAAAACAGCAGCAGCATCGAGCACAAGATCAGAATGATTGATACACAAGATAAAAAAGTGCGTTTTTTCATAGTCATTTATCTCCTTCAAAATAAAAATATCATCACCAAACAGCGGGCAAGCCGTCCTCGCCCCAATGCCAGTACAGTCCCACATCCTCGGGAGCTTCTTGGGAATAGAGATACGCCACGGCATTCAGCGGTTCCGCATCCGTACCCGTTCCGTGATTCAATACGCTCGTGACCAAATCCGCGTTGGACGGTCCCTCAAAGAACAGCTTGACTCCGCTCGGACACCGAGCGATCGCGCCTGCCTCGGGAGCGACCAGCGTTACGGGAATGACGATCCCCTTGAGTGCGGTGCAATGATAGATGCAGGTCGCGGGAAGCTCCACCGTTCCAACTCCAAGCATAACGTATTCCAACGACGGGCAATACGTCGCGTACGCATAATCGCCGATGTTGGGAGAGCCGAGGATCCAAAGGTACCGCAAGGAGTCACACGAGGAGACCAATCCCCTCATCTCCTTGACCCCCTTCGGCACGGTCAGCTCGGTCAATGCGTGACATCCCGAAAAGACGTACTCCCCCATGCGCTCCAAGGACTCGGGTAGCGTTACCGAGCGCAAGGACAAGCAGTAATAGAACGCGTGATCCCCGATCTCCTTCACGCCCTCGGGAAGGATCAGCTCCTCAAGGAGCGTGCAATTGTCAAACGCCCTGCCGCCGATGGAGATCAAGCCATCGGGAAGGACCAGCTTCCCTTCCGTATCCTGCAGGACGTCGAGCAACCGATGCTGCGCGATCAGAAGTCCGTTTTCGTAGTCCGTGGCGTTCTGATACCACGGAGAATTCACGAACTGCCCTGCGGGGAACGTGGTCAGCGTCGTCGGAAATACGATCTCTTCAAGAGAGGTAAAATAGGAAAGCCTGTTGCTCTTCAGCTCGGTGATCCCTTCTCCGATCACAAGCTTTTTCACACGGTTGTAATAATCGGAATACGCGTTGTTAAAATCATATTGGAAGCATCCGTTGCCCACCAGCGTCATCGTCCATTCGGCATCCACCGTCAGCACGCCCGACGCCACGGTCTCGGTCAGCAAAATTCCCACGAGCTTGCCATCCGTACAGATCACGGTGCATTGATGGATCGGATTTGCGCTTCCGAGCAGGATCTGACTCCATTGCGCCACCGTGGAGCGGTAGATCACGGTCAGAGGCTCCTTCAGCTCTCCCGCGCCGCCCTCTGTCGGACAGTAAAAATCATCCGCGATGCGCGTAAGAGACGCGCCAAGCGTAACGGTCCGCAGACTTCCGCATTCCCAAAGCACGCCCGAGAGGATCTCGGTCAGCGTGTTCGGGAAGGAGATCTCGGTCAACACCGTACAACGCGCGAACGCGTATTCTCCCACGTGCGTCACGCCCTCGGGAAGTGTGACGCTCTGCAATCTCGTGCAGCCCTCAAACGCATACGCGCCGATCTCCCTTACCGTATCGGGGAAGGTCACCCTGCGAATCAGATCGCAGCCTTGGAACGCGCCGTCGATGATATATCGGATTCCATCGGGGATCACAACCTCGGTCGGAACGGTCGCCTCGTCGTATCCGACAAGCGTCGCTCCGTAGAACAGAATTCCGTCCCGAACCGTATAAAGCTGTACGGGCAGATCCAAAGCGTCGAGCAGACGAAGCTGTTCGTCCCCCGTCACCGCCGTCAGCGCGCCGCATTCATAGAACACCCCACCACCAAGCGTCGCGGATCCGTTTCCGAAATCCACGGACGAAAGTGCCGTGCAATATTGAAAGGCACCGCTTCCCAACGTCAAGTGATCCGCTTCAAAGCGGACATGAAGCAGCTGACCGTTCGCGGCGAATGCCTTCTCGCCGACCGTGAGCGTTTGCGCCGTGACGGAAAGCTCCTTCAGCGCGGTCTTATAAAACGCCATGCTTCCGATCTCGGTCAAGGATGCGGGAAACACAACGGTCTCCAACGCCGTACAGCTCGCGAACGCCGATTTTCCGATGGATCTGACGTTCCCCATGAACGTGACCGATTTCAGCTTGGTATTTCCGTAGCAAAGGAGCGCAGGGATACTCTCCACCGCTTCTCCAAAGACGATCTGCTCTCCGCTCGCGATCGTCGCGCTCTCCGCGTTTTCCGCATTGAAATAGATCGTTTTGAGAGACGTACATTGCAAGAACGCAGACTTGATCGTCGTCACGGAGCGTGGGATCGTGATCTCCTCCAAGGACGAACAGCTCGTAAACGCATCGGTCCCGATGGATCGCAAGGTCTGCGGAAGCGTGATCTGCCGCAAGGAGGTACATTGAACGAACATCGCGTTGCTGACCGCCGCCGTACCCTCGCGAAGCACCGCCGTTTTCAGATCCGAGCAATAAGCGAATACGTGTGTTCCGAACGTTGTCCGCTCACCGCCAAGCGTCACCGACGTCAGCATCCGACACGCCGAGAACGCGTATTTTCCGATTCCCAGTACCGTTTCGGGAACGTTCAGGGACACAAGCCCCGTGCCCGAGAAGGCGTTCTCCCCGATGCTTTGCAGAGAG
>JAZNXP010000067.1:0-3667 GCA_045593965.1 Eubacteriales bacterium
TGTTAATGATGATCGCCTCATAGCCCGCACGCTTGATGGTCTGTACGGCGTGAACGGTGGAATAGTCGAACTCAACGCCCTGACCGATGCGGATAGGGCCTGCACCGAGAACAACGATCTTTTTCTTGTTCGTCAAACGAGAGTCGTTCTTGCCCGAATAAGAGGAATAGAGATATGCGATATATTTGCCGGTGTGCATCGTATCCACCATACGGAATGCGGGCGTAATGCCGGCTGCCTTTCGTTGGTTGCAAACCGAAAGCTCATCGGTGTTCCAAAGCTTTGCAATGTATTTATCCGAAAAACCCATCTTTTTAGCCTCGTTCAATGCGGCAGGATCGGAAACATTTACGCGCAGCTTTTCTTCCATATCGATGATGTTTTTGATGGTTTGCAGGAACAGGGGGGTAATTTGCGTGATCTTGTGAATCTCTTCGATTGTTGCACCGTGATAGATCAGCTCTGCGATGGCAAAGATGTTATCCGAGTGAGATTCGTGAATATACGCAAGCAGCTCTTCCTTGCCCATACTGTCGAACTTGGCGTGATACAGGTGGTTAACGCCGATTTCAAGCGAACGAACTGCCTTTAGGAAGCTTTCCTCCAGCGTAGAACCAATGCCCATAACCTCACCCGTTGCCTTCATTTGCGTGCCGAGCAGGTTAGATGCTGTGGTAAATTTATCAAAGGGGAAACGCGGGAACTTGGTAATAAAGTAATCAAGTCGGGGCTCGATATCAGCCATTCCGCCCGCTACGGGAATTTCGTCAAGCGTCATACCAACGGCAATTTTTGCGGTAACGCGCGCAATGGGATAACCGCTCGCCTTGGATGCAAGTGCCGAGGAACGCGACACGCGCGGATTGACCTCGATGAGAAAATATTCACTCGTATAGGGGTTGAGCGCAAACTGCACGTTGCAGCCGCCCTCGATCTTCAGCTCACGTATGATCTTGAGCGCGCTGTCGTTGAGCATCTTCAGATCGTGCTCGCCCAGCGAAAGGATGGGAGCAACGACGATGGAGTCGCCCGTGTGAACGCCGACGGGATCGACGTTCTCCATGCCGCAGATGGTGATCGCGCGGTCGGTGGAATCGCGCATGACCTCAAATTCGATCTCCTTATATCCCTTGACGCTCTTCTCAATCAAAACCTGATGCACGGGGGAGAGCTTGAATGCGTTGATGCCGATGTCAACAAGCTCCTCTTCGTTGTTGGCAAAGCCGCCTCCCGTACCGCCGAGCGTGAATGCGGGACGAAGCACCACGGGATATCCGATGCGCTCTGCCGCCGCCTTCGCCTCGTCAAGGCTATACGTGATCTCGGAGGGAATGGTCGGCTCTCCGATCGACTGGCAAAGCTCCTTGAACAGCTCTCTGTCCTCGGCTCTCTCGATCGACGCGCTGCTCGTGCCGAGAAGCTCGACGCGGCATTCCTTCAAAATACCTTTCTTTTCCAGCTGCATCGCAAGGTTCAGTCCCGTCTGTCCGCCAATGCCGGGGACGATCGCGTCGGGACGCTCGTAGCGAAGGATCTTGGCAACGTATTCCAGCGTCAGAGGCTCCATGTAGACCTTGTCCGCAATGGTGGTGTCGGTCATGATGGTCGCGGGGTTGGAGTTGACCAATACGACCTCATAGCCCTCTTCCTTCAGCGCAAGACACGCCTGCGTGCCTGCATAGTCAAACTCGGCTGCCTGTCCGATGACAATGGGACCCGAGCCGATGATGAGAATTTTTTTGATATCTGTTCTTTTTGCCATGTGCCTATCCTCCTGTGTTATGCGTGCGATTGGCTGTTATATACGATCTTACCGTCACAGACGGTGAGTAAATTGACTCCGTAAAGCTTCATTCCCTCAAACGGCGTGGAGCGTCCCATCGTGAGAAATTCCGAGGGATCAACGGTGTAGCTCGCGCCAAGATCCCAGATCGAGAAATCGTTCCCCATGGGCAGCCCGAAGCGTTCTCTCGGCTTCTCAACGAGCAGCTCGATCAGTCTCTCAAGCGGAAGAACGCCCGTCCTGACAAGCCCAGTATAGAGAGAGGCAAACGCGGTCTCCAATCCCACAACGCCCATCATGCTGTCCTTCAGCCCCTTGGATTTTTCCTCCGCGGAGTGCGGCGCGTGGTCGGTGGCGATCATGTCCACCGTTCCGTCAAGCACACCCTCGATCAATGCTTCCCTGTCCGCTTCGCTTCTCAGCGGAGGGTTCATTTTAAATCTTCCATCCTCCTGCAGACAAGCGTCATCCAGCAGCAGGTAGTGCGGCGCGGTCTCGCAGGTGACGTCCAAGCCCTCTGCCTTCGCCCTTCGGATCAGTGCGATACTCTCCTTGGTCGAAACGTGACAGACGTGGTACGCGCATCCCGTTTTTCTGACCAGCTCCAGGTCTCGCTCGATCGGCTTCCATTCGCTCTCCGAATTGATGCCCTTGTGTCCGTGCGCTTTTGCGTAATCGCCGTCATGAATATAACCGCCCGCGCGAAGAACGTCGTCCTCGCAATGCGCCACGATGATCTTTCCCAGCCGCTTGGCTTCCCGCATCGCTTCTTCCATCACAGCCTCACTCTGCACACCGCGACCGTCGTCCGAAAAGCCTGCGACGAACGGTGACATCGCTTCCATATCCGCAAGCGTCTTGCCTGCCTCTGCCATTGTGATCGAGCCGCAGGGGGTGACGCGGATGCATGCATCTCTTCGGATCAGCTCCAGCTGCTCCTCAAGGTGCGCAAGCGTATCGGGGACGGGGGAAAGGTTCGGCATGGTACACACCTGCGTATATCCTCCCCTTGCCGCCGCGCGTGAACCGCTCGCGACCGTCTCCTTATAAGAAAATCCCGGCTCGCGAAAATGTACGTGTACATCCGCAAAACCGGGAAAAACATAAACATTTTGAAACTGCAAAAAAGGCTCTGCGCCGTTTTTGTTTTCGGCAACAGATCCCATACGTCCGTCCAGAGACAGCATATCCGTAAGCTCCAGGCGACCGTTGCGATAGATATGGCAATCCTTCAATCTGATCTTCATTTTCATTTTCCTCCTTAACCCTTTGGCAACACCGTCAGGAAATCAGCGTTCCGGGGAGATCTCTTTCAAGATCTATCCCTATTATACACGCATCGCGCGCAAAAGTCAATAGTGATTTTATACAATTATAATCGCATTATTATATTCATATTTCTCTCCCTGCCGCCGACGTATACAGACATCCCTAAAAAAACGAAAAGACGTCCCCGACATCTTTTCGTTTTTGGGATTTATTTGACACCCGTATGTCCGAATCCACCCGCACCTCTCTCGGTCTCGTCCAATTCGGCAACGGGCAAAAATTTTGCGGTCATCACGGGCATAAACATCATCTGCGCGATCCTGTCACCGCGCTGTACCTCAAACGGCTCCTCTCCGCGGTTGATCAGGCAGACTTGGATCTCGCCTCGGTAGTCGCTGTCGATCACGCCGATGCTGTTCGCAAGCGTAACACCCTTCTTCACGCCGAGTCCGCTCCGTCCCGCGATCACCGCAACGACGTCACGCGTCTCGGGAGAGATCGAAAGTCCCGTCGGGATCAACGCGCGCGCACCGGGTTGGATCACAACGGTCTCGCCCTCGTTCAACGCCGCGCGCAAGTCAACGGCAGCAGAGCCGTCCGTTGCGTATTCGGGCG
>JAZNXP010000068.1:0-20004 GCA_045593965.1 Eubacteriales bacterium
AAAGAAGCCTGTTTGTCAGGCTTCTTTTTATTTATGACTTCTTTGCCAATTCCTTGACAAGCGTGGCAACCGTATCCAGTTGACGGTCATCCAGCTTCTTCAAATCATTGACGATCGCTTCAATTTTCGGGGGATTTTGAGCACCGGTATCATAGAACTCCATTTCTGTAATACCTAAATATTGGCAAATGTAATGAAACATCGCCATCGATGGAAAACTTCGACACAATTCAATATTGTTAATATAACTTGGATTTTGTCCAAGTGATAAGCTCATATCGCGTGCTGAAATACCCTTTTGCTCTCTCAATTTGGATATACGCAGTGCAAACTCTTTCATCTCCATTTTCTCACCGCCTTTACTATATTGTATCCTATAGCTGTGAAAAAATATCGTTTTATTCACTTCATATATCTTGAAACATCGTGTTTAATTCGTTATAATATAGTAAATAACGCATTCAATGCGACAAAAGGAGAAAAAAACATGAAACCTTATATCATAACAATTTTAGGAACACACAACGTATGGGACGAAAAAGATACGGAGAAAACGGTGGATCTATATTTGCGAATGCTCGTAAAAATAAAGCCGTGCATTCATTTTTACGTGTGCCGAACGGGAGCGTTCGACCGCATTGTAACCTCGGTCATTCGTCGCTTGCGTCGGGAATGTAACCTCATTCATTGGAAAATATTCCTGCTATTGCCCTATCCCTACGTCAACGTCGACTCGATCTGCGCGCAATACGACAAGGTTATCCTTCCAAAAGCAGAGCCGCCAAAATCCCGTCAAAAAGCCATTGCCATGCGAAACAAATGGGCTGTGAAGCATGCCGATCACGTCATGTTTTATACCAACTTTGAGGACAGTCCCGCCTATGAAGCTTTTGAATACGCAAAAGAGCTTGAAGTTGATGGATTTAACTTTGATTTTACACTGCCCGAGGATGATCTTCAGCACGATGCCTTGGCACGTCGAAACCGTTTCTTTGAAGAGGATCTTTGATCTTTTCCAAGGCTGAAAAATCATTTTTTTCACACCCTTGACAACCACCCGAAAAACTGTTATAATTAGAGTGGTATAGAATTGAGAAAGGAGAGACCGTATGTCACACGCATTTTCGGACATTGTCGGAAATGAAGCGCTCAAGGCGCATCTGGAAGCGGACATTCGGAACCGTTCGCTTTCTCATGCCTATCTGATCGAGGGCGGCAAGGGCTTTGGAAAGCATCTTTTGTCATTGCGCATCGCGATGGCGCTTTCCTGCGAGGCTCGCGCGGACAGTCATTCTCCGCTTCCCTGTATGCGGTGCGCCGCCTGCAAAAAGATCATGGACGGCAATTCTCCCGATCTGATCTACGTCTCCCGCGAGGAAAAGGCGACGCTCGGCGTTGACGTCATCCGAAAGGTACGCAACGATGTGATGATCGCGCCGAATGATTTTGACACCAAGATCTACGTCATCGAGGATGCGCATCTGATGACCGAGCAGGCGCAAAACGCGCTTCTGCTGACTCTGGAGGAGCCTCCCCCGTACGTTCTCTTTCTGCTTCTCTGCGAAAACCTCGCGCCCATGCTTGAAACCGTGCGGAGCCGCGCTCCCGTGCTGCGCATGAGCCGAATTCCCGCCGAGCAGATCCGCGCGCATATCCTCGCAACCGTTCCCGAAGCCAAAGCGTTGCAAAGCAGCGCGGATCGGGAGCTGGATGAGATCATCGCCGCCGCAGACGGAAGCATCGGAAAAGCAAAGCTGCTTTTGGATCCGAAAAAGAGAAAGCCGATCCTTACGCAACGCGAAAAAGCCCGTGAGCTTGTCCGCCTGTGTGCTTCCAGCAGACAAAGCCTTTCCGCGTGGCAATACCTCTCCTCGCTTCCGCAAAAGAGAGACGAGCTTTCGACACAGCTGCAGATGTCCCTGCTCTGCGTAAGAGACCTGATCCTGTGCAAGCAAACGGACAACGCTCCGCTCTGCTTTTTCCTTGACCGCGAGGAAGCGTCCTCGCTCTCCTATGGCTTCACGACCCCCGAGCTCTTGCTCCTTTGCGACGCGCTCTCGGATGCCGCCGATGCCTTAAGTCACAACGCCAACGTGCGCCTGTTGCTGACCGATTTTGCAGTCCGTACGGGACTTTTCCCCATCTCGGACACCGATTAAGACCAACCACGTATTCACGTTTCACATAGAAAGGATCAAAACCGATTATGGAAGATAATCAGAACACCAACCGCTCGGGCGAGCAGGAAAACAAGACCGCTTCGTCGGGTGGCTCCCATCATAACCGCAATCACCGCCGCCGTCATCACAGACCGCACCGTCCTCGCAACGACTCCGCCGAGAACACCCCCATCAACGCATCGGCAGTTGAGGGTGCGGATACGGCTGCGGAGCCCAAGAAAGACGGGGTGCGTCAGGGCGGACAGTCCCATCAGCAAAAGAAGAACAACCGCTCCGAGGGACGTGTGCAGGATACCGCCCAAAAGGAAGAAAAGCCCCGTGAGGAAAAGAAGAAGGGGGACGGACAGTCCTCGGGACGCAAAAAGCATCACGATCGCCGTGACCGCTCCAAGGGACACCGCGGAAACGAAAAAAGACCGTACGATCCCTATGAAGAGCCCTCCGTGGACGAGCTTTCTCTGGCAGAGCTTCGCGCGCGTATCGTGCTCAAGCCTGCGGATGACCCCATTTCCTCTGATTTTTCCTTCTCTTCCCCTTCCCTCACCTCTCAAAAATCCTCGTTTGTGAAGGAAGAACCGTTGGAGGAGATCAACGTTGACCATATCTTAAATCCCACAGAAGCTCCCGCGGAGGACGCCGAGGAAAAGGTCGAGATCGTGGGAATTCGCTTCCGCTCTTCGGGAAAGACCTATTATTTCGCTCCGCAGGATATTCAAGCGAAGAAGGGACAGTTTGCGATCGTGGAGACCGCAAGAGGTCCCGAATTCGGTGACGTATGCATCGAAAACACGATGATCAACGCCAAAAATACCGTTTCTCCGCTCCGTCCGATCCTCCGCATCGCGACCGAGGAGGACATCGCGCAGAACGAGGAAAACCGCAAGAAGGAACGCGACGCGCTTCTGATCTGCAAGGAAAAGATCGAGGCGCACAAGCTGGATATGAAGCTGGTGGATGCGCAGTATGCCTTCGACGGCTCCAAGCTGCTCTTCTATTTCACCGCCGACGGACGCGTGGACTTCCGTGAGCTCGTCAAGGATCTGGCATCCGTATTCCGCACGCGGATCGAGCTTCGTCAGATCGGCATCCGCGATGAAGCGAAAATGCTCGGCGGCTTGGGTGCTTGCGGCAGAGCGTTGTGTTGCTCCACCTTCCTGCCCGATTTCGCGCAGGTCTCCATCAAGATGGCAAAGGAGCAAAACCTCTCGCTCAATTCCTCCAAGATCTCGGGCGTTTGCGGACGCTTGATGTGCTGCTTGCGCTTTGAATCCGACGTTTACGGCGAGGAGATCCGCAAAACTCCCTCGGTGGATGCGCTTGTCAAGACCGAGGACGGGATCGGACAGGTCATCAGTGTCAATCCCTTGGCGGGAACCGTTCGAGTTCTCTTCAAGGATAAGCCCGACATGGCTCCCAAGCAGTTCCACAGAAGTGAAGTCACCGTCCTGGAAAAGGAACGGAAGCACAACGCGGAAAAGCAAACAGAGAAGCCGACCGAAACGCAGGAGCAGTAAAACCTTCCACTTTTTCCGCCCATCATGAAAAAATATCGAATTTTTTCGAAAATATTTCAAAAAACAGTTGCAAAAATAAAAAAATGTGCTACAATATAGTTACCATATCAAAATAGGAGGTACAAACCGATGGCATATAAGATTACCGACGATTGCATTTCTTGCGGCGCTTGCGTAGGCGAATGCCCTGTTGAAGCAATCTATGAAGGCGACGGTAAGTATGAAATTGATGCTGACAAGTGCGCAGGATGCGGCGCTTGTGCAGATGCTTGCCCTGTAGGTGCTCCTCAGGAAGCTTAATTTTATACATCACCCTGCAATGGGCGGAGCAAGCGGTTGATTTCTGCCTGCTCCGTCCTTTGGTTTTCTGTCAAACAAGCAGCCGCAAGGAAAGGGCAAAATGATGAACGAACAAATGCAGAACGGCTTGTCGGAGCTCCGTCAGGATGAACGCTTGGACGAGGTCAACGAGCAGATCAAGCTCATTCAGAAGGTCAACGGACTGACCTTTGGTACCGATGCCTTTCTTCTTGCCGCCTATGCCCGCCCTGCCCCGCGCGCACGCGCCGTGGATCTGGGAAGCGGAACGGGGATCGTCCCTCTTTTGTTGCTTGCGAGAAATAAGGTCACCTCTGTCAGAGCGATCGAGGTCCAGCCCTCCTTTGCGGAGCTGATCGGGCGGAATGCCAAGCTCAACGGTCTGGATGACCGTCTTACCCCGCTTCTTTGCGATCTTCGCGACTTAAAGCCCGAGGACGTCGGCGGCGAGGTCGAGCTGGTGCTTTCCAATCCTCCCTATATGCGTACCGATTCGGGAAAACGCAACGCGTATGATGAAAAATACATCGCGCGGCACGAGGTCTGCGGCAAGATCGAAGATTTCTGCGCTTGCGCGGGAAGAATTTTGAAGCATGGCGGAAAATTCGTGTGCGTCTGGCGTCCCGACCGTCTCTCCGAGCTGATGCGCGGACTTACGGACGCAAGGCTGGAGCCCAAACGAATGACCTTTGTCCATGCGGACACCAAAGCAGAGCCGTGCATGGTTCTGATCGAAGCGATGAAGGGAGCTTCCCCATCGATGCGCATCACGCCGCCGCTGTTTCTTTACAACGAGATGAGCGGACAGGACTCTCGCCGTACGTTGACGGAAGCCGCACAGTTGATCTATGACACCTGTCTCTTTCCCGATTGAGACTTTGTATAAATTCAGAAAGTAAAAATTACAATATATACCGAAAAAGGAGAACGAACCATGAAAAAGAGTACCAAGAACATTTTGATCGGCGCAGGCATTGCAACCGCAGTCGGAGCAATCGCGGCAACCGTGATTTATCAGCTCAGACTGATCAAGAAGCTCACCACCGACATCGACGAAATGACCGAAGAGGAAGTTCCGATGGAAGAGATCGTTGTTGAAGAGATCATCGACGATGAGCCCGTAGCTGAGATCGAGGCAGCAGAGGAAACTGCCGAAGAGGTTGTTGAGGACGCTGTCGAGGAAGCGTGATCAAAGCTCCCAAAAAAAGGGCGGTTGCCGCTCGCGCAAAATGCCAACACGGTATTTGAGGCGACTGCAACCGCCTGTTTTTGACCGACGCGATCAGAGAATAGATAAATGGAACACATCAAACGAATTTTAAGCTTTACAAGACGCGCGCTGGACGACTATGACATGATCAGCGCGGGAGACCGCATTGCCGTGGGCGTTTCCGCAGGCAAGGACTCGCTGACGTTGCTTTGCGCCATGGCAGAGCTTCGGCGGTTCTATCCCATTCCCTTCGAGCTTGTTGCCGTGACCGTGGATATGGGCTTTGAGGGCGGCACCGATTTTTCTCCCATTCGTAAGCTTTGCGAGGAGCTGGACGTGCCGTACCACGTATTTCCCACCGAGATCTACCGCATCATTTTTGAGGTGCGGAAGGAAAAGAACCCCTGCTCGCTTTGTGCCAAGATGAGAAGAGGCGCGCTTCATAACGCCGCAAAGGAATTGGGATGTAACGTCGTCGCGCTCGGACATCATTTTGACGATGCCGTGGAGACCTTTATGCTCAATCTCTTCTTTGAGGGTCGCATTGGCTGCTTCTCCCCTGTTTCCTATCTTTCCAGAAAACAGCTGAAGCTCATTCGTCCCATGATCTATATGCTCGAGAAGGACGTCCGTTATTTTGCGTCCAAGGTGTCCCTGCCCGTGGTTCCTTCCTCCTGCCCTGCCGACGGAAATACGCAGCGAGAGGAAATGAAAAAGCTTCTCGCGGAGCTTGACCGCAAGCACAACGGTCTGCGTTACCGCATTTTCGGAGCGATGCAACGGGGCGAGATCGACGGCTTCAAGGAAATTTCCCATATGCAGGGGATCAAAGCCTACAGTGACGATGCGGATACCGAAGAATGAAAGGAATACCTATGTCAAGCAATCAATTTTTACCCCTGTGCCGCGCCGATATGGACGAGCGGGGCTGGGATGCGCCTGATTTTGTTTACGTCACGGGTGACGCTTACGTCGATCATCCGTCCTTTGGCGTGTCCATCATTTCCCGTGTCCTGGAAAGCGCGGGCTACCGCGTAGCGATCCTTTCCCAGCCCGACTACAAAAGCTGTGACGCCTTCCGCGAGTACGGCCGTCCAAAGCTCGGTTTTCTGGTCACGTCGGGAAACATCGACAGCATGGTCGCGCATTACACCGCCGCGAAGAAGAAGCGCAGCTTTGACTATTATTCTCCCGGCGGAGCAATGGGAAAGCGTCCGGACAGAGCCGTGATCGTTTATTCCAACCGCATCCGTGAGGCGTACGGCGACGTGCCGATCATTCTGGGGGGACTAGAGGCATCCTTGCGCCGCTTTGCGCATTACGATTACTGGGACGATAAAGTCCGCCGCTCGGTTCTGGTGGATAGCCGCGCGGACATCCTGACCTACGGCATGGGAGAAAATATTCTTCTCCGCATCGCCGAGCTGCTCGCAAAAGGTGTCCCGATCCGAAAGATCCGTGACGTACGCGGCACGGTCTATCTTTGCAAGCCCGAGGAACCCGTCCACTACGAGGTGGCGGCAACCTTTGATTATAACGAGCTGAAGGAAAACAAACGCGCCTACGCCGAGGCGTTCGGCATTCAATATAAAAATCAGGACTCCATCAACGGGAAAGCCATCTGTGAACGGTATGACAACAAGCTTCTGGTCCAAAATCCGCCCATGCCCCCTCTGGAGCGAGAGGAATTGGACCGCGTCTATGCACTGCCCTATATGCGCGCCGTTCATCCGTCCTACGAGGCGGCAGGCGGTGTTCCCGGAATTGAGGAGGTACAATTTTCCATCACCCACAATCGCGGTTGCTTTGGCGGCTGTAACTTCTGCGCGCTCGCCTTCCACCAAGGAAGAACGGTGCGCTCAAGAAGCGTTGAAAGCGTGGTCGAGGAAGCAAGAAAGATCACACAGCTCCCCAATTTCAAGGGCTATATTCACGATATCGGCGGCCCGACGGCGAATTTCCGTTATCCCGCCTGCGAGCAGCAGCTCAAGAACGGTGTTTGCGCAAACCGCAAATGCCTCGCTCCCACGCCATGCAAAAATCTCAAGGTCGATCACACCGAGTATCAGCATCTGATCGAAGAGGTGGAAGCACTCCCAAAGGTGAAAAAGGTATTCATCCGAAGCGGCATCCGCTTTGATTACCTGATGGCGGATAAGAGCGACGCCTTCTTCCGCAAGCTTGTGCGCGATAACGTCAGCGGTCAGCTCAAGGTCGCCCCCGAGCATTGCGCCCCTGCGGTGCTTTCCTGTATGGGAAAGCCGAATTTTGCGGTCTATGAAGGCTTCCGTGAAAAATTCTTCCGCATCACCAAGGAGATCGGAAAGGAGCAGTATCTCGTTCCTTATCTGATGTCCAGCCACCCCGGCTCGACGTTGCGGGATGCGGTGGAGCTTGCGGTGTGTCTGAAGAAAAACAACTATGCCCCCGAGCAGGTGCAGGACTATTACCCCACCCCGGGAACGGCATCGACGGTCATGTACTATACGGGCATCAATCCCTTGACCATGAAGCCTGTTTACGTCGCGACCGACTATCACGAAAAGCAGCTCCAGCGTGCGCTGCTGCAGTATAACCGTCCGCAGAACGCCTCGCTCGTCCGCGAAGCCTTGAGAAAGGCGGGGCGCGAGGATCTGATCGGTCACGGAAAGGACTGTCTCGTCCGTCCCGAGAGTGATGCTTCCCATGCGGCAACATCCGCCAAGGGATCGCTCGGCAAACGAAGTAACATAAAAGAATCCGACCGTTCTTCCGCTCCCACAAGAGGAAGATCAAGCAAAGGATCGGGAAAAGGAAAGCTTGGACGTCCCCTCTCTCCCCCTTCCCGAGGCGGAAAGCCAAGCGGCTTGACTCCCTTACACAAAAGACCAAAGCGCAAATGAAGCGAACACGCACAACTCTTTCGCTTCCAAATACGATTGCCCATCCGAGCAGATGCTCGGATGGGCAATTTTTATGTTCGGTTTCTCTTGTCGATCGCAGGCGCGATGGAATAGAAGATCGGAATGGTCACGAACATGATCCACGTCGGATGCCATACGTCCCACATCATTCCGATGAATACGTAAAAGAATGCCATCAATACGGGATAGCAGAACGGTGTCAGCTTTTTACGGCGGATACAGTCGATCAACGTATAATACACGGGAATGGTAACGTAAAGCGTCCAACCGACCTCCCAGCCCTTTTCCCACAAAAAGCCCATAAGCAAATACGCAACCGTGATGACGATGGGATACGGGATCGCATACCAGAAGCGGAATTTCTTTTTGGATTCGATCACAGCGGGATCGTCCTCATCCTCGTCCTCGTCCTCATCATCGTCGTCATCCTCTTCCAAAGCGGCATCACTCGCGGTAACATCCACTTTAATTCCGCCGTTAGAGGAAACTTTTACACGAAATCGACTCTGATCCTCGTTTTCACCGTTCTCCTTATTTGGAGATGCATCCCCTGTCTCATTCGGGTCTTCACGGTCAAATTCCGAACCTGCCTCAACGCAAGGGGACTCCGCTCCCTGTTCAAAAGCGGAAATCCGAGTGGAAACCAGCGCATCCAAGGATACTCCGTAAAGCCTCGCGATCGCGATCAGATTTTCGGTGTCGGGATACGCCTCGTTTCTCTCCCATTTGGAGATCGCCTGTCGAGAAACGCCGAGCTGATCCGCCAGCTCCTCCTGCGAAAGTCCTTTCTTTTTGCGGAGCGTATATAAATTTTCACCCAAGTACGTCTTTTCCATGTCTTTTCCTCCTTGTAACAATCCGAACGCACCTCGTCCGTCTGTACTGTCATTATAGCACTTTTTTGATCTTTTTTCAACCTATTCTGCATGGAAAAAACGCAACCTTTGGTTGCATTCGGGATTTTTATTCCCTGTTTTCCGCTCCAAACAGCAAATTATGCTGATCCGCAAGCAGATTCCACGTCAGAAGATCGACCTCCCCCGTTACGGGCAGTCGGTTCACTCTTTGAAACTCTCGCACGGCATCCTCGGTGGCGCGATCGTACGCTCCGCTCAACGTCACGTCGCGCATTTCACCGTACAAGGCTTCCAATTCTTGCAGGATATATTGAAGCGCGGTGACGGTAAATCCGCTGCTTCCCATCCGCAGGCGATTGCCTTCGGGCATGCGCGGAAAAAGATCAAGGCTTTGCGGCAGAGCGCGATTTGCCAAGGACGCGCGATAGGCGGCATACAAAAGCTCCCACGTCAGCGCATCCGCCGTTCCCGTTTGCGCAAGCCCCTGCGTACGCTGAAAATCTCGAAGCGACCGTTCGGTATCACTCCCAAAAATCCCGTCCACGGGCGGTGTCGCGATCCCTATGCCGTCATAAGAAAGCTGACGCAGATAGCGTTGCAGATTGCGCACGGCAATCGAATTATTCTGATGATCTGTCATGTCCTTTTTCTCTCCTTCCCTCACATACTCACGTCAAAGCCCGGGTACTGCCCTTCTCCAAGGCGATTTCCCTGATAAAGATCCTCATAAAGATCCGTGATCGCATTCCACGTTGTTGCGGCAACAATTCCCGTTGGCTCAATTCCAAAGGTGTTCTGGAAGGCGATCACCGCTTCCTCGGTGCGAGGTCCGAAATATCCCGTGGGGGTAACAGAGGGAATGCGGGGATCGTTGGCGGCAATATAATTGAGGTATTCCTGCAGGAGTCGGACGGATTCGGATTCGCTTCCGAACTGAAGCGGCTGACCGCCGTAAGGCACGGAGGAGCCCTCCACGTATTCGGGTGGAATCGTTTTGACAATGCCGAGATAGGCGTTATAAATGACATCCCACGTCCGCTCTCCCACAACACCGTCTATCGGCAATCCAAAGGTACGCTGTGCCGCTTCGACCGCTTGCCGTGTCCCCTCACCGAATACACCGTCCACCGCAACATTCGGAATGGTTTCATAAAACCCGGAAAGGTAGGATAAAAAATACTGCAAGTTCCGTACACCGTTCCCGCGCGAGCCAACCCGCAAAACCTCGGGAAATTGCTTTGTGACCTCCTCAAGCCGAATACCCTCGGAGCGCAGATCGTTGAGCTTTTTGACACCGATATACACGTTCTGGATGCGGTACCACGTTGCTTTTCCGATCACTCCGTCGGGCGTCAGACTGAAGATCTCCTGAAACCGCCGAACAGCCGCCTCGGTATCAGTCCCGAAAATTCCGTCGGGGCGAGCGATCTTGGGGATGGACGGATAATTTCCCGAAATGCGGTTCAGGCGGATCTGCGCCACGCGCACTGCATCATTATCAGAGCCCAAACGGAGCGGCACCTCGGGCGCGCTCTCGGTATTCTCCGCGATGGGCGCGTCCCGAACGAGCTCGATGTCATCTCCGTAGTAATACGTCAGAATTTCATAGGGGGTGTAGCCTTGGTTGGCAAGCTCGACCGTTCCCCATTGAGAAAGTCCGTTGCAGGTCACGGTCGTGCCGTTGCAATATTGCGCAAACAGCGGCTCCACGCTTCCGCTTCTGCGAATATAGTTATTGAACAGATCCGAGGTGATCTCGCGGATGTTTTCAAAGATGTCACGTCCTTGAACGTAATATTGATCGACCGCGGTGGAATTGGTGATATCGAAATCATATCCCCTCGTGCGGTAATATTCCGTATAGACACGGTTGAGCGCATAAGATACCTGCGCGTAAACGTTGGCACGGATCGCGCTTTCGGGCCAGGTGGGATAGATCTCACTCGACGCAACGTTCGCCACGTAATCGAAAAACGGAACGGTCACGTTTTCCGCGTCACTGTCGGGAGGTCCGAGATGTACCGTAATGGTCTCGGGAATAATCGGTTGCTCGGGCATAAAAGCTCCTTTCTCTTCTGATGCCCCTCAAAGCAGAGGAGACTGTGATTCGTCCGTACGGAAATATAGGGTTCCGTCGGGAGTGATCCCATCGGGAAAGCCGTTCTCGGGAAGCGGGATCAGATCCGCCTGCTGAACGGCGGTGATGCCATCAAAGATCGGAATTCCGTAGTACCTGTGTTGATAATATCCGTCCGCAAAAACTTCAATATCATAAGAAGAATACGGCTTTGCGTTCCCGGGACGCTCGGACGTTTCTCTCGACGGGGTGGGAAGCGCGATCCGCTCGGTATTCCCCGATCGATCGGTCACGGCACTAAGTATCGCGTCTCCTCTCCCCTCTTCAAACTCGGGTAAACGGTTTCGCACCGTTACGTTCGCGCCCTCCAACGGAATCGCGCCGCGCGCCGTGGTGGCACGGACGATCAGATATCCCGTACCCGTCAGCGCATTCGGCACTGATGGAGCATCAGAGGCAACGCCTTTTTCCAAAGGCTCGGTTTCTTCTCCGATCGGCGGATTTCTTTCAGTATCCATCGCGTATCTCTCCTTTTCATTGCTGTACTTCTATACCATCCTATGCAAGAAGCAGAAAAATGTGCGCCTTGCGACCGTATTAAAAAAACGTATTTTTACCTTTGCTTTCGAATATTGAGAATATTTTCAAATTGTGACGAAACCGTAATATTTTTGAATTGTGCTTGACTTTTTCGCTCGTATATGGTAAAATAACAGAAACCATTATTTTTTAGGAGGACCTATGAAAAAAACATTGATCGCATTGCTTTGCTTGCTTCTGTGCTCGTCTTTCGTTCTCTGCAGCTGCAATGACAGCTCGGATGACGATCTGTTCGCGACTACCGCAGGCACAACCAAAGCAACCACGCAGGCAACCACAACAGGCGCTCCCGATGACACCCCCGTGGAAATGCCTCAAAATCTTGTTCCCGTGATCGAAAATAAAAACGAGATCGTTTCCAGACTGATGCAAAGCATCAACCCCGATGAAAAAACATCCATCACCGTTGAAGTCTTCAACGGCGAGACCATCGAGCTGGACTATCACGGCTGGCCGACGGTCTGCAAGGGTGAGGGCTCTACCCTTTACGCTTCCGCATCCGTCAGAATTTCCCACATCGACCCCTTCGGCGCGGTTGTATTTTACAAAAGTGAAGACAACGGCATGACCTGGTCGAAGCCCACGATCGTTGCGGACACTCCCCTTGATGACCGTGACTCGGGCGTTCTTTACATGGGCAACGGAAGAATCATCGTCAACTGGTTCTGCCATAATCTGGCAACTTATTTTGAAAACCCCGAATACATGGGTTGGCAGGATAAGGTGTCGAAATCAATGGTAAGCGCAGCAAAAGCCAAGATGGAATACTATGAGAAAACCGACGCTCAATGGGTCAAGGGCGGATCCTTCACCTCGGTCTCGCTCGACGGAGGACTTACCTGGAGTGAGCCGAAGCGCGTTCCCGTAAAATCTCCTCACGGAATGGTGATGGGACAGGACGGCAGAACCCTTTATTTCTTCGGTACTCCCACCGCAAACTGGCAGATGTCGGGTGTAAGTGATCTGAAGGGCGGTTACTTCTATCTCTTCCAGAGCAAGAACTACGGTCAAAGCTGGTCTAAATGGGGAGAAGTAAAGCTTCCCAACAACCTCGGCCCCGAGACCTTCTTTGACGAGGGCTATTGCATCCAGCTTAAGGACGGCTCGTTCTTGGCGGGTATCCGAACCGAGAAGAGCAGCTGCGGCTATTGGACGATCTGCGTCACAAGATCCGAGGACGGTAAGGAATGGACAACGCCCACGCCGATCCAGAATGCGGACGGCACGAACCTCAAGGGCTCCCCTCCTCACTTCCTGCAGCTGAAGAACGGCGTGATCATTCTGGCATACTCCTGGAGACACGGCGATTGCGGCTCTCGCTTCCGCCTCAGCTACGACAACGGTCTGACTTGGGGTGACGAGATGATCATCGCTATTTCCGATCAGCCCAGAAACAGTGACCTTGGATATCCTACCACTGTCGAATTGGATGACGGAACACTTCTGACAACCTATTACCAAGCTTACGGCGACGATAAATATCCATCCGTGCTCTACACACGTTGGAGACTGGAAGAAGCAAAATAAAAATCAAACAAGGAGACTTCCGTGCGAGGTCTCCTTGTTTTGTGATTTTTTATATATTTTTCAGTAATATGCTTGACTTTTATGCTGTTTTATGGTAAAATAACACAAACTTGGGGAAACTTGAACGATCCTTCATTCCAAGTTGACAAAATCGTATGTTTTATGACAACATAAACCACTAAGGAGGAAACTCAAAATGTCTCAGAAAAAGCTCGTTCCCGTGATCGAAGCGAAAAACCAGATCCTTTCCCGTCTGTGTGACGGCAAGGAGATCGAAGTTCCCATTTGGGGAAACACTACCATTAAGCTCGGCTATCACGGATGGCCCACCATCTGCAAGGGCGACGGCGACACGCTCTACGCGTCCGCTTCTCTCCGTATTGCGCACATCGACCCCTATGCGGTGGTCGTATTCATGGAAAGCCATGACAAGGGCTACACCTGGAGCGAACCCAAAATCGTTATTCAAACCCCTCTGGACAACCGCGACTCGGGCTGTCTCTATCTTGGCAACGGTAAGCTGATCGTTACCAGCTTCACGCACGACACTAAGCACTATATCGGCAACGAAGGCTGCAAGTGGCACGGCTGGCAGAAGATGGTCACGTCCGAACAGCTGAACGCACAGGTATCCAAGTGGGATAATCTGCCCCCCGAAAAGAAGCTCGGCGGCTCCTATATCGCGCTTTCCGATGACTACGGCAAGACTTGGAGCGAGCCCATCCGTATGCCCGTCAAGGCTCCTCACGGTTGCTCTCTGGCACAGGACGGCAAGACCGCGCTCTTCTTCGGTCTCGCGACCCGTCCCGAGCTGTGCGGCTTTACCAATCTTCCCGGCAGAGACGAGTGGACTCCCAAGGGATTCTTCCACCTCTTCACCAGCGATGACGCAGGACATACCTGGGCACACAAGAGCTCGGTCAAGCTCCCCGACGAGGGACCCGAATCCTTCTATGACGAGGGCTACTGCATCCAGCTTCAGGACGGCTCTTACCTCGCAGGCATCCGTTCCGAGAAGAACCACTTCGGTCACTGGGCAACCTTCATCACCCGCTCCGAGGACGGCGTCAACTGGACCGATCCCGCTCCGATCTACGGTCCCGACGGCAAGGAACAGTGGGGCGCACCTCCGCACCTGCTTCAGCTGAAGAACGGCGTGATCCTGCTCTCCTACTCCTGGAGACACGGCGATTGCGGCTCCCGCGGACGTTTGAGCTATGACGGCGGTAAGACCTGGGGCGAGGAATTCATCATCTGTATCTCCGATCAGCCGCAGCACGGTGACCTCGGCTATCCGTCCACCGTTGAGCTGGATGACGGTACGCTCATCACCGCTACCTACCAGGCATATAAGGACGACAAATGCCCCTCCGTTCTCTACACCCGTTGGAGACTCGAGGAAGTTGCTGAATAAGCATCCCAAATTTCAAAAGGAAGCTTCCGTGGAAACTTCCTTTTGATTTATCACAGTGAACAAACAGAAAAGAGATGACATTTCGGCAAATAACCGATTTGTTATCTCTTTTCTGCTTGTAATTTAATCGTAAAGCTTCGCCCAACGGCGTTTTTTGAGGATATGAGAGATCGCAAGTGCCGCAAGTGCTAACAGGATCACACCGCATCCGATGTAAATACCGTCACCGATGCTGCTCTCCATCTTCAGCTCCTCCCAAAGATCGTTGAGTCTCGTCAACGCCTCGGGGGGAAGATTGAGGTATGCCTGCGGCTCCTTTTCGAGCGCATGGTCACCGTAAAGGATGTTCATCGCATCCTCATGTACCTCACTCATGGTCTCCATGTAGCCTTCGTCAGAGATGACCGTGTCGAGCGGAGAGGCGTAGTACGTATATTCCGCATTGGCAACGGCGATCTCCTGACTGCACATGAAATTGATGTATTCATGCGCCAGATCGGGGTTCTTTGCAGAGGTGGGAATGCACATCGCGTCCACGTAAATATTCGTGCCTTCCTTCGGATAGTAGAACTCCAGATCCTCGTTGTTCTCATGCATGGAGAGGAAGTCTCCCGCATAGTAGGAAGCGACCGCTGCGGAGCCTCCCTCCATCTTATTGAAAATCTCATCCATGACGTATCCCTGTACGATGCCTTTTTGCGTTTTGAGAAGCTCCAATGCTTCTTCCCACTGCTCCTCGGTCGCTTCATTGACGTCATAACCGAGATAGTAAAGTGCCGTACCGAACGCGTCACGGCTGTTATTGTACTGCAAGATGTTGCCGCTGTAGTTCTCGTCCCACATCAGCTCCCAGCTCCCCAAGGAATCCTCGTCCTCGGGAACGATGGTGGTGTTATAGATCACGCCGATCATGCCGTAAAAATACGGAACGGAATACTGATTGTCGGTTTCATCCTCGTAATAGACGTTTTCTCCCTTGAACTCCTCGCTGATATACTGATAATTCGGGATCTTCGACATATCCAGCGGCTGCAAAAGCTCCTCCGCGATCATGCGCTGGATCATATAGTCGGACGGAATGACAACGTCATACGACGCCGCACCGCTCTCGATCTTTGCGTACATCGACTCATTGCTGGAATACGTGGAATAATTGACCTTGACGTTCATGCCCTTCTCACGGCAGTATTCCTCAAATGCGGCATTGACGTCCAGCGTCCCCTCCGAGCCGTCGGAGATGTATTCACCCCAGTTATAGACGTAAAGAGTGATCTCCTCGCCCAGAGCCACCTCACAGGAGGAAAGCATCGGGCAGAACGCGCCGAGCATCAAAAAACAAACAAGAAGCAAACAGAACCGTTTTCTCATTTTGTTTTTCCTCCCTTCGCGTGCCGTTGCTTGCCATCCCCTTTTGCTCCCGCGAGATTAACGGCAAGCAGCAAAAGCGTGATCGCAACGATCATCAGGGTACAGAGCGCGTACGTGCTCGATTTGATATTGTGTGCGGTCTGATTGTAAATATAAAGCGGAAGCGTCACAAAATCGGAATTGCTCACAAAATGGCTGATGACGAAATCGTCAAGTGACAGCGTAAAGCCCATCATAAAGCCCGAAAGAACACCCGGAAGAATGGACGGAAGCTCGACCTTGAGGAAGGTCTGTGCCGGCGTGCATCCCAGATCCAGAGCCGCCTCGGTCAGATGCTTATCCATCTGACGGAATTTCGGAAGCACCGACAGGAAAACGTACGGCAGATTAAACGTCGTGTGCGCCAGCAGCATCGTCCAAAAGCTGAGCACGTCGGTCATGCCGAGGATCGTTCCCACTCCAACAAACAGGAGCATCAAGGAAACACCCGTAACGATATCGGGATTCATCATCGGGATGTTCGTTACGCTCTCCATGACCTTCTGATACCGCTTGCTCTTTGCGCGCGATACCGCGAACGCACCAAGCGTTCCGAGTACCGTTGCCGCCGCGGAAGAGGTCAGCGCAAGGATCAAGGAGTTTTTCAAAGGGCCGAATGCGTCACCCGTCTCGAACAGATCGATGTAATACTTCAGCGAAAAGCCCGTGAAGCTGTTCAGATCTCCCGCCTCGTTGAAGGAGAACAGGATCACGATCAGGATCGGAGCGTAAAGCAACGCGAAAACCAAGAAAATATAAAATCGGGATAAGAATTTCATACGATGATGTCCTCCCCACTGTCAGAAAACTTATTCATGATCGCAAGGGAGATCAGGATCAGCACCATCATCACGAGCGAGATCGCCGCGCCCGTGTGATAGGTAATGGCATTCTGGAAATGACGCTCGATGGTGTCACCGATCAGATCGAGCTTTCCGCCGCCAAGCTTTTGGGAAATATAGAACGTGCTGATCGACGGCACGAATACCATCGTCACGCCCGAAACGATACCGGGTGTCGTCAGCGGAAGGACCACGCGGAAGAGCGTTTTGACGGGATTGCAGCCAAGATCGGCAGCCGCCTCCAGGTATCTCTTATCCAGCTTTGTCATGCTGGTATAGATCGGAAGCACCATATAGGGCAAAAAGTCATAGATCATGCCCAAAATCACGGCACCCTCCGTACCGATAAAGGTCATTTTCTCAAAGCCGAGCTTGACCAGCATGGAGTTGAAAAGACCGCCGTTATCCAGCAATGCCATGAGCGCATACGTACGGATCAGCAGACTGATCCACATCGGGAGCATCAAAAAGATCATCAGGATGCTTTTTGTGCGCTCGGACGTGCGCGCCATGCAATACGCCAAGGGATAACCGATCAGAAAGCAGACCGCCGTCGCGATCAGCGAAAATCCGAGCGACATCACGAACGTATTGGAATACGATCCCAAGGAAAGAATGTTATCAAACGTAAACGCGCCGTTTTGATCGGTAAACGCGAAATACGCCACAAACAACAACGGAGCGATGATGAACAGCGCCGACCACACCATGTGCGGTGCCGCCGCGATCCGCTCAAAGATGCTTTTTCTTGTATTTTTCATTCCGCTTCGACTTCCTCCGTTGCATCCGAGAGCTTGTCCAGCTCATCACTGAACGAAGAATAATCTCCGAACATACCCGAGAATTCAGACTTCTTCATGATATGGATCGCGTCGGGATCGATGGAAAGACCGATCGTTTCTCCCTCCGCCACGAAATCGGTGGTCTGGATCATCCACTTAAAGCCTCCGACGTCAACGATCACCTCGTAATGCACACCCTTGAAGGTCACGCCCGTTACCAAGCCGCACAGCATTCCCGCCTCGGGCTTGACCACGTCAACGTCCTCGGGGCGCACGACCACGTCGACCGCCTCATTGCTACCAAAGCCGCCGTCCACACAAACAAAGGTGTGTCCCGAAAATTTGACCGACTTATCAGCGAGCATCACGCCGTCAACGATGTTGGATTCTCCGATGAAGTCCGCAACGAAGGCGTTGACAGGCTCGTTGTAAATATCGGTGGGCGTGCCGATCTGCTGGATGCGTCCCTCTGCCATAACGACGACCGTATCCGACATCGAGAGTGCCTCCTCCTGATCGTGGGTGACGTAAATGAAGGTAATGCCCGTCTGGTGCTGAATGTTTTTCAATTCATTCTGCATATCCTTTCGGAGCTTGAGGTCCAATGCCGCCAAGGGCTCGTCCAGAAGCAATACCTTGGGCTGATTGATCAGCGCGCGCGCAATGGCAACTCTCTGCTGCTGTCCGCCCGAGAGCGTGTCCACCTTCCGTTTTTCAAAGCCGCGCAGGTTGACCAACGCCAGCATCTCCTTGACCTTTTCCTTGATCTCGGCATCGGGGCGCTTCTGAATGCGCAGACCGAACGCGATATTATCAAATACGTTCAGGTGCGGAAACAGCGCGTATTTCTGGAATACCGTGTTGACCTGCCGTTCATAGGGCGGTAAATCGTTGATCCGTTTACCGTCAAAATAGACGTCGCCCGCATCGGGATTTTCAAATCCTCCGATGATACGGAGCGTCGTTGTCTTGCCGCATCCCGAAGGTCCGAGAAGCGTCATGAATTCCTTGTCGTGGATCTCAAGACTCAAATCGTCCAAAACGGTCTCGCCGTCATACGATTTGGAAATTCCGCCAAGTCTGATCAGTACCTCTTGATTGTTCATTCCGCATAAATACTCCTTTAGATATAAAAAGTAAAAAAATATTCATGGAACAAAACGGACACGCGCCCGCTGTCCAAAGCACGCAAATGAGGGCAAAAATGCCCCCAAAATGCGCAGTTTGGGACACTTACCCCTAAACTGTTTCTCCTATTGTAACAGATATGCAGACAAATTGCAATAGATTTGAAAAAAATATTTCAAATTTCGGCATTATTTTTAAAAAAACTATTTTGAACGCGGTCATTTTGATTTATCACACAAAAATCTGCCAAATCCTCTCTTTTTCTCCGAAAACCTCCAAAATCCTCATTTTTTATCCCCCCTCCAGCTCGTCGAAGAAGCGTGAAAACAGGCTCATGGAAAAGCAGAACAGCGAAAGTCCGTCTCCCACGCGCAACAGGAAGTACACCGCGACCGCCCACAGCAAAAACAGGAGCAAAAAAGAAAACGTCCGCATCACGCTCTGCACAAGGCGTTCCCCAAAGAAGGAGAGCAGCGCGACCTCCAGCATTCTGCCGCCGTCAAAGGTGCGGATGGGCATCAAATTCAACGCTCCGAGGACCAACGAAGCGCACGAGAAGCGCATTGCCGCCTCTGCGATCGGAGCAACGCCCCAAAACGCCGCCCCAGCCGCCGCGCAAGCAAGACTGACGATCGGTCCCGCCGCGCAAAGGATCCATTCCTCCGCATACGAAAGCATCCTTCCCCTCACCTCCAGGCGCGCGCCCAAAAGATCGAGGTGCAGATCTCCCAGCGGAATGCGCAACAGGCGTGCCGCCAGGAAGTGTCCGCATTCGTGCAGGACAGCCGCAAGCAACGTCACGATGCAAAGTCCGCTGTCATCGGTCAGGATCAAGCCCAATACCAAAACCGCCGCAAACGGCGTAATGCGCACCTCCGTCCGTTTTCCCATTTGGTTCTCCTTCATAAAGTAATCTCTTTTACTATATGAGCGGGAGTTTTTTCTTATTCACTGCCCCCACGGGCGATTACTTATTATCCGTACGGGAATCCCATCTTCCGCGATGCTTCAAATCCACTGTGTTCGTTTGAACAAAATATGGGAACCCTTTTCAAAAAGGGTTCCCATATTCTTCTATGCTTTTATGATTTCTTCACAAGCGGAATCTCGGTCATACGGAGCTTTGCGCAGCCGTAGGGAGCGAGCTTGACCGTTTGCACGTCGTCCAAGGGCTTGCGGCTGGCAGGAACCTTGGCGCAGATGGTATCGTAGCCGTCCTCATATCCCCAATCGATGTGGCAGACC
>JAZNXP010000069.1:0-12711 GCA_045593965.1 Eubacteriales bacterium
GACACGGGCATCTTTATCTATCCCGGTTATCGTTTCAAAGCGGTTGACGCGCTCATTACGAATTTTCATCTCCCCGAAAGCACGCTTCTGATGCTGGTGTCGGCGTTCTATGACCGTCAAAAGGTGATGGAGGCGTATCGCATTGCTGTTGATGAAGAGTATCGGTTTTTCAGTTTTGGGGATTGCATGCTCATTCAATGAGCATGCAATGAATTGCCCTGCGGGCATGAATTGGCTAACGCCGTGAATTGCACCTACGGTGCATGAATTGCCTTCGGCATGAAAGTAACAGGGCAATTCAAATCATGGAGGAGGCAGAATGCCGACGAGAAATCATGATGCGAAGCATCAATTCATGACGGCTTGCCGTCAATTCATCCAAACATCACGCGTCTCGTAAGCATCGGGGATTGCATGCTCATTCAATGAGCATGCAATGAATTGCCCTGCGGGCATGAATTGGCTAACGCCGTGAATTGCACCTGCGGTGCATGAATTGCCTTCGGCATGAAAAAACGTCAAAAGAAAGGAGAACCGCCATGGCGGAGGAAAAGATCAGAATACTCGCCGTGGTAGGACCTACGGCAAGCGGAAAAAGCGCGTTGGCTGTGAGGCTGGCGCAAGCATACGGGGGCGAGGTGGTGTCCTGCGACTCCATGCAGATCTACCGTCGCATGGACATCGGTACAGCGAAGCCCACAAAAGAAGAATGCGAGGGGATCCCGCATCATTTGATCGACTGCATCGAGCCCGACGCTCCGTTTTCCTGCGCGGATTACGTCAAGGCGGCGCAGGAGACGGTCAAAGGAATTATCTCTCGCGGAAAGTTGCCTGTTTTTTGCGGTGGCACGGGACTCTATCTGGATGCCTTTTTGCGTGGCGGTCATTTTGAGGAGACCCAAGGCGATCCCGCGCTCCGTGAGTCGCTTGCGACATTTGCTGAAGAATACGGAAACGCGGCTCTTCACGCCCGACTTGCCGCGATCGATCCCGAGGCGGCGAGTGCGATCCATGAAAACAACGTCAAGCGCGTGATTCGCGCGATCGAGATCTACGAATGCACGGGCATGACCAAGACCCAAGCTGACATTCGCTCCCGCGAGTCCGAGTCGCCGTATGACGCGACGGTGCTGGGACTGCGTTTTTCAGACCGCGAGGCACTTTACGCGCGCATCGATCGCCGCGTGGATCGGATGATGGATGCGGGACTGCTTGACGAAACGCGCCGACTTTTGGACGAGGGCGTATTTGACAAAAACATGACTGCCGCACAGGCGATCGGATATAAGGAATTGCTGGGATATTTGCGAGGCGAAGAGCCGCTTTGTACGGCGGTGGAACGTCTCAAGACCGCCACACGTCGCTATGCCAAGCGGCAAATGACGTGGTTCTCCGCAAAGGCATACGTCAACTGGATCGACATGACGGAAAACGGAGAGCTCCGTTCCGAACGATCGGTCACGGAGGAAGCGAACAGAATTTGGAAACAGACCGAAAGAAACCGTTAAAGACTTACACGCAAGCTCCCAAAGGTGCTGAAGAAAAGGAAGGAGGAACCGCACATGAGACGCTTTTTTCAATCGTTTCGCCGCTATGCGCCGCGCTTTTTTGCTACGCTTGCGTTGCTTGGAATGATCGTATATACGGTGTATCACGTGATGAGCTCCTCTGCGGAAAGCCTGATGACCACGCCCGCGCAGCCGATCACCGACGTGCAGATCCTGACGGCGGATGCGTATCTGTTTCGGAATGAGACGGTTCTCTCCGTCGAAGGAAACGGATTGGTGCAGTCGCTTGCGCAAAACGGCTCCAAGGTCAGCAAGGACGCGCCCGTTGCCGAGGTCTATTCCTATGACGGATCCTTGCTTGCCAACGCGCAGAGCGAGCTGGACATCCTGAACCGTTACATTGCCGTGCTGGAGTCGAGCGTGCCGCCGAGCGGAAGCACGCTTGCGGATGCGCAGGGATGGAGAGCGGACGCAAGAAATCTGTATCTGGAGATCCTTCGTGCGGCGCAAAGCGGACAATTGCAGGGAATCGGCACCTTGGAGGATAATCTGCTGATGCTTTTGAACCGTTATCAGACGCTGACGGCGGGGGCGACGGACAGCGCGGAGCTTCTGTCAAGCTTAAAGCAACGCAGGGCGTCGATTCTGCATACGCATACCCAAACGGTTTCGAACGCACGCGCGTCGGGATATTTTTACGACCGCACGCAGGTGGACGGATACGAGGAGACGTTTTCTCTTTCCGCACTGGATACCTTGACGGTATCGGGCTTTGACGCGCTGATCTCGACGGAGCCGAGACCTCTGACGGGGAAAACAGCGGTCGGAAAAATGGCGTACGGCTATGAATGGTATCTGGCGATCCGTCTGGACGGAGCCTCGGCGATATGCTTTGAGGAGGACGTGCGATACCGTGTCATCTTTTCGGAAAACGGAGATCGCGAGCTGATTCTGACCTGTGAAAAGCTTCTGCGAGAGGATGGGATCGAGGGTGGCGTTGCGGTGCTTTCCTGCAGGGATTATCCTGCGGATTTTACGTTTTCCCGTGTGCAAAAGATCAAGCTTTCGGTGCGATCCATGAGCGGATATTACGTTCCCGAGTCGGCGCTTCAGAACGTCGGCGGCGTGGACGGTGTTTATATTTTTGAAAATCTGACGGTGCGCTTCCGCCGCGTGGATATTCTGTATCGCGGCGACGGATACTGTATCGTAGCGGAGAAAGGGGATCGGGGAGACGACTATCTCAACCTCAACGATCTGCTCATCACTTACGGACAAAAACTCTACGACGGAAAGGTGTATTGATATGGATCTTTCGTATATGGATCAGAACGTTGCGGACGTGCGCCGCAGGATGCAGGCAGCCCTTGAGCGGAGCCGCGCGCGCTTTCCCGATCGGGAGGAGATTCTTTTGGTGGCGGCTGTCAAATATACCGACGCGGAGCATATCAATTATCTGCACAGAAAATTGGGCGTCTCCGATGTTGGCGAGAACCGTGTTCAACAGCTTCTGGAGCGATGGGACGCCTTGGATAAGGAAGGCCTGCGTGTGCATTTCATCGGTACCTTGCAGAGCAATAAGGTCAAATACATCATCGACAAGGTCTGCATGATCCACTCCTTGGATTCGATGTCCCTTGCCAAGGAGATCGAGAAGCAGGCGGCAAAGCGGGATATCGTCATGGACGTATTGGTCGAGATCAACAGCGGACGCGAGGAAAACAAGAGCGGACTGATGCCCGAGGACGCGGCGGATTTTTGCCTGGCTTTATCGGATTTTGCGCATATTCGGTTGCGTGGGTTCATGACAATGGCGCCAAATTGCGAAAAAAATGAGGAATATCGAAAATATTTTCAAGAAACTTCACAACTTTGTCTTGACATTTGGCAAAAAAAACTTCATAATATAGGTAGACCTATTTTATCTATGGGAATGTCGAACAGCTACGAGGCTGCGATTGAGGAGGGGGCTTGTATCGTCCGCGTCGGTCGCACGCTGTTTGCACGACAATAAGCGGCGCAATACTGCGTTGCCACCTGCGGTGGGGCTCTATAGCTCCCGTGCCGCGAACGGATTCGGACCTTTGTTAAGCGTCCAAGGTAAATACAAGTCTCGTGCTTTGGGAGACTGTCTGCGGTGGGGCTTCATGGCTCCCATGCCGCGAACAGATTTGGACGTTCGGCAAGCGTCCGATCAATGAATTTGAAAAATATTAGTATTACAAAATATACGGAGGACAGAAAATGAACCTGCTGAAAAAATTGTTACCCCAAGACAAGCACTCGGATATCGGAGACGATTATGACGATATGTACGTCATGCCCGAGGATTTGAGAGTGGATACTGCAGAGGACATTGCAGACGTTGTTTCATCCACGGGATCTATGGGAAGAAGTGCGGAAATGGCTTCCGCCGATAAAGTATCCTTGAAGCTCCTGCAGCCCAAGAGCCACGTTGAGGCTCCGAAGATTGCGGATAAGATCAAGGAAGGCTGCATCGTTCTTTTGGACGTGAGCGGACTGACGAAGGAAAAGGCACATCGCCTCGTCGACTTCTTGGCGGGCGTTGCGTACGTTCTCGGCGGTCAGATGGTCAAGACCAACCGCAACACCATCGTTATTGCTCCCGCAGGCGTAGACGTTACCGGTTTTGCTCCTGCTGCCGAGCCTGTAGCGGAAGCTCCCGTTTCTCGCGTTGAGGAAATCTACGAGGAAGACCCCGTAGTTGAGGACGAAGAAGCGTAAACGTACGAAAGTTCTTTGCCGACGGCAAGGAACCTCTTTGATGACGGACATATACAAAAACAGGGACTGCAGAGGTGGAAACGGCAAAACCATTCTGCCGCAGTCCCGTTTTTGACATTCAAAACGCACCTTGAAGCATGAGAGAATGCCACCCGAACGTGTAAAAAAACGCACGTTGGGGCTGTGTTTGTTTGCTCGGCGGGATGCCGCGGCGAGAGGTGCTTTGAGAAAAATTGATCAAAAAAAGTGGCGAGAGTCGCTTTGGAAAGGAGTCGTGGCGGTGGATATCGCACTTTATCTGTTGCAGGAGACTGCGATCGTATTTTTGGACGTTTTGCAGATCGCGTTCTTGGTGCGAATGGTGTTTTCTTTGTTTGATCCGACGGGAGAGAGCAAGCTTGGAAGTCTTTTGTTTGTAATCACCGAGCCTTTTGTGATGCCGCTTCGGCTGTTGTTCGAAAAGCTGCATTGGTTTGAGGATTCCCCCCTTGATTTCGCGTTCTTTTTCACGGCGCTTCTGGTTGGTATTCTTCAAACCGCATTATTGTTTATGTTATGAACGCGCAGGACCAAAAAACGACCGAGCTTTTGCAGGCGCGCGTTTCGGACGCGATCGCCAAATCCGATCGCGGAGAATGCGGTGTGCTTCCGTTTCTGACTCCGAGAGAGAAAAAACAAGCCGAGCGGATGCTTGCGTACGGCGGGTATCTTTCACGGGCGTATTTTTTCGGCGGTTATGCGGAGGCTGAACGGAGCTGCCTGTTTCTGCTTCCCGAGTATCTTCTGGATTGTCTATCCGCGCCGTTGCATGCGTGTGATGCGGACGAGCTTGCTTCGCTTTTGGGGGATACTCTGACAAACGCGATCTGTGCGCTCCGCATAGATGGAAGCGGTTATCGAACGCTTTCGCACCGCGATTATCTCGGCTCGATTCTGGGGCTTGGATTGGAGCGTGACGCGCTGGGTGACATTGCCCTGCAGAACGAGCATTCGGCGGTGGTGTTCTGCTCACGGACGGTGGCGCAATTTTTGTCGGACGAGCTGACGAAGGTTGCCGCGGATACCGTCAAGTGCCGCCTCCAAACGGTCGACGAAAGCTTTACGGACGGTCGACGCTATCAGAAAATGAGCGACACGGTCGCGTCCGCGCGTCTGGACTGCGCGGTCGCCGCTCTGACCAATCTTTCGCGCGATGCCGCGCAGGAATTGATCAGAAAAGGCTTTGTGGAGGTCGATTACGAATGCGAGGAAAGGGTTGGCGAGATCCTGGAGCCGCCCGTGATCCTGACAATACGCGGACATGGAAAATTCCGTCTCTTGCCATTCGGCGGAGAGACAAAAAAAGGCCGTCTGCGGCTGCAGGCGGAAAAATATATCTGATCCGTTTCGCTTTCTCCTCATGGGGGATGCTCGGAACGGACGCAACCTTTGGCTGCTTTGACAGCGGAAAGGAGTACGGTTCCTTTGAAAGACGAAAAAAACACGCCCGTTGAGGGCGAGGAAGAACAGACTACATCACAGAAAACGGCAAAAAAACCGAGGCGAACGGCAAAGACCTTCCGCGAGGTAAGGGATAACGCAGAGCCCTCGGGCGAGGAAGAAACGAAAGAAAAGACGGCAAAAAAAGCACCGTCGAAAAAATCGGAAAACGCGTCGGATCCATCCGAGGACGGGGAAACAACGGTCAAGAAGCGGACTTCACGGCGCAAAAGCAATACGGCGGCAGACACACCCGAAGCACCCGCGGAGGAGACTGCGCCCGAAGCACCGACCGCAGAGGATGAAACGGTAAAAGAAGCTCCGAGCAAGGAGACGCAAGCACGATCCGAGGATGAGGGAGTGGATACTGACGGGGAAGGCGAGGAGCCGTTTGATCCCGAGGCATTCCCGATCATGTCTCGCTATCAGCGATTCGGCACGCGCGTCAAGGTCATCACCGTATGGCTCTTGCGCAAGCTTTGGCATCGCATCAAGAATATCCAAATGACGGATACGCGCATGATCGCGCTCAGCGTTGCGGGCGTTGTGTTGGTGGGAGCGTTGTTGCTTTGTACCCCTTGGGCATCCAAGAGCGGAGAATGGACTCCCTTTATCGATGCGCTGTTTACCGCGACCACATCGACCTGCGTGACGGGACTTGTGACTCTGACGACGGCGGCACATTGGTCTCTCTTCGGTCAGATCGTCATTCTTGTGTTGATCCAGGTCGGCGGCATTGGATTTATGACCGTTCTGACGTTGATCTCGTTCTTCATGCACCGCCAGATCACCATGCACGAGCGCAGACTGCTGCAGCAGAGCGTGGGATCGATCAACCGAAGCGGTGTCACGGGGACGTTTTTACAAATTCTGCTCGGTACGTTCGTGATCGAGGCGATCGGAGCGGCTCTGCTCTCCATTCGCTTTTATCCGAAGTACGGCGGAAAGGGCATCTGGTATGCCGTGTTCCATTCCGTCTCGGCATTCTGTAATGCGGGAATTGACCTCTTAAGCCCCGACGGAAGCTCGCTGATCCCGTATGCGAACGATTATCTGGTAACGGGAACGGTCATGTTCCTGGTCATTATGGGCGGACTCGGCTTCCTTGTCTGGAATGACATTCTCCGTTGCGGCATCCACTTCAAGAAGATGAAGCTTCACAGCAAGATGGTTCTGACCTTGACCTTTGGACTGATCCTTGGCGGTGCGATCGTTTTATTCCTGACCGAGAGAAATGCCGCATTTGCGGGCATGAGCACGGGGGACCGGCTTTGGTCGGCTCTGTTCCAATCGGTCACGCTGCGAACGGCGGGATTTGCGACGGTCAGCCAGACGGCGTTGAGCAATGCGGGAGCTTTGATCGGCATCATTCTGATGTTCATCGGCGGCTCTCCCGGATCGACCGCGGGCGGTGTCAAGACCACGACCGTGGCGGTGTTCCTGATCAGCATTCTGCGCCTTTCTCGCAACCGTGAGGACGTCGTTGTGTTCCGCAAGCGCATTTACAACCGCATCGTCCGTCAGGCGGGAGCCGTTGTGGGTGTGTATCTTGGTATGGCGCTTCTGGCGACCATTTTCATTTGCATATTGGAGCCGCAGTTGGGCATTCGTGAGATTTCCTATGAGGTGGTTTCCGCCATCGCAACGGTGGGACTTTCCATGGACGTCACTCCCACGCTTGGAGCGGCTTCCAAATTGATCTTGATCATTTTGATGTATACGGGACGTCTTGGCGGACTTTCGCTCTTCTTGGCACTTGGAGAAAAGACCGAGGCGGCGGCATTGGAGCGTCCGACGGAAAACATTCTGATCGGTTAACTTGAAAAATAAGGAGATGACATAATATGAAATCGGTTCTGGTCATTGGCTTGGGGCGTTTTGGAACGCATCTTGCCGAGAAAATGCAGGAGCTTGGCAACGACGTGATGATCGTGGATAAGAACGAGGCGCGCGTCAACGAGCTTTCGGAAAAATTCACCGACGCACACATTGGTGACTGTACCACCGAGGCGGCGATCAAGGGCTTGGGCATCAAGCAGATGGACGTATGCTTCGTCTGCGTCGGAGAGGATTTTCAATCCTCGATCGTGATCACGTCGCTTCTGAAGCGTCTTGGGGCAAAATGCATCGTGGCAAAGGCGAACCAGGATATTCAGGCGGATCTGCTGATGCAGATCGGCGCGAGCGAGGTGGTTTATCCCGAGCAGGAAATGGCGGAAAAGCTGGCGGTACGGTATAACGCGAACAATATTCTTGACTACATTGAGCTGACGGGTGACTACTCCATCTACGAGATTCCGATCCCCCTGACGTGGGCAGGCAAGAGCCTTGCGGATCTGGAAGTGAGAAAGAAGCACCGTGTCAATATCGTTGCGGTCAAGAACGAAAACAACATCAATCCCACGCCCACGCCCGATTATATTTTCCGTCCCTTGGATCATATCATTGTGATCGGAAAATCGAACGACGTATTCAAGCTTTCCGGAAAAAAAGGCAAATAATCAAATTACTGACAGACTGACAAAAAGGAGATCAGACATGAAAGGAATTATTCTTGCGGGCGGAGCGGGCACACGCCTTTATCCGCTGACAATGGTAACCTCCAAGCAGCTTTTGCCGATCTACGATAAGCCGATGATCTATTATCCGCTTTCCACGCTGATGCTGGCGGGCATTAAGGATATCATGATCATTTCCACGCCGACGGATCTGCCCAACTTCGAGCGTCTTTTGGGCGACGGATCGGATTACGGTGTGAACTTCTCCTATAAGGTACAGCCTTCGCCCGACGGCTTGGCACAGGCGTTCATTCTCGGTGAAGAATTCATCGGCGACGATGCGTGCGCGATGGTGCTGGGAGACAATATCTTCTATGGCAACGGCTTTGGACGTGCGCTTCGTGCGGCGACCGCGAACGCGGAGAAGGGCGGCAGAGCGACCGTGTTCGGTTATTACGTGACCGATCCCGAGCGTTTTGGCGTTGTGGAATTCGACGAGAGCGGAAAGGCGATCTCGCTTGAGGAGAAGCCGAAGGTGCCGAAGAGCAACTATGCCGTGACGGGACTTTATTTCTATCCTGCGGGCGTGAGCGCAAGAGCGAATACGGTCAAGCCCTCCGCGAGAGGGGAGTTGGAGATCACCACGCTCAACGAGATGTATTTGCACGACGATCTTCTGGACGTTCAGCTGCTCGGACGCGGCTTTGCATGGCTGGATACGGGTACGATGGACAGTCTTGCCGAGGCGACGGACTTTGTCCGCATGGTACAGAACCGCCAGGGCATTGAGATCTCGGCACCCGAGGAGATCGCATATATCAACGGATGGATCACCAAGGACGAGCTGTTGGCATCTGCCGAGAAATACGGAAAATCCCCCTACGGCGCGCACCTGAAGGCGGTCGCGGACGGCAAGGTGAAGTATTGAATTTTATAAAAAATCAAAGATGGGGCTGACTCAAAAATTCATTTGAGTCAGCCCCTTTTTTGTGTATTGGCCGAATTTTTAATTTATTTGTTTTTGGTGCGATGATACATGAAAAGCAAAGGAACCGCAGCAAGAACAAAGTAGGCGTACATGACCTTTCCGCCAAGGCTTCCCATTCCGATCGCATATAGAACGATCATTGCAATCAAAAACAGAAAATACAATGCGATGTTTGCGTAATATATAATAAGGCATTCCTTGGGTAGCACATCCAAAAAACGGCGGTAGAAAAACCAATCTATAATGGTTTGTCCTTTTTTCCTTTTTTCACGGTTGTATCTCTTTTTGATCAATGATGTGGTCAGCATAGCAATGGTAGCGCGACTCAAGCAAAAAAACAAAAAAAATAATAACGTTAAAATTATAAAATTCAACAACGGTTCCTCCGTGTTTGTTTTTGCAGGTAACGAAATCTATTGAAAGGTGACGCTTTCACAGCTTTGAAAATCCGTGGCAATTCATGAGCGCGTCCAGCTTTTTGCCTTCCTTGCAAAGCGGACAGTCGTGAGAGGGAAGGGTGAAGTAGTCGGGAAGGTCATGGGGATTGAATACCGAGTTGACCGTGTATCCCGCGCAATCCTGTGCGGTCGCGAAAATGGACGCCACGCCGACGACCTCGCCGCCGTAGTATTTGATCGCGTCGATCACCGCCTTTGCTGTCTGTCCCGTCGCAACCGATACCGCAAGCACCAAGACGTGCTTTCCTTGGATCATGGGGACGATGTTGTCACGGAACAAGAGCTGTGTTCCCGCCGTCATTTCGGGGGTGACAACGTAGATCGTCTGGTGCGCGTTGATGTTCATGAAGGCGTTCTTCGTCAATTCCGTTGCAAGGCAGGTGCCGATGACCTCGGTGCCGTCCAGACACAGAATGGTGTCAACGATGGTGGAGGTGTAATTGTATTCCTGACAAAGCGCAAGCGCAAGTGCCGTCGCCTCGGAAAGTCGGGACTTCTGGGCGGCAACGTCAATGTAGTAATTGCTGTGAGAATGCGCGGTTGCAAAATGTCCCTTCGTAACACGCAAAAACAGATTGTTTCTCTTGGTCTTGATCTTGGTGTATTCGTTTGTTGGCATAGAAGCTCCTCCTTTTGATGATCGCTTTTTCTTTATTATACACCATATCCGACCAAATTGCAAGAAAAAATTTCCAACCGACGCAAAAAACGGAAAAATGAGGGGATCGTGATTGACTTTGCTCGGCTTTTGTGATACAATGAAATCAAGATCAAGGAAAGAGAGAATGATTATGATATATACAATTCTTGGAAAAACAGGCTTGCGCATCTCGCGCGTGGGACTCGGCGGCATTCCGATCCAGAGAACGGATGCGGAAGGAACCGTCAAGGTCATTGACGCCTGCGTGGAAAGCGGCATCAATTTCATTGATACGGCACGCGGATATACGGTATCCGAGGAATATCTCGGCGCGGCACTCGTCGGGCGGAGGGACAAATTCGTTCTCGCTACCAAATCCATGTCGCGCGACTATGAGGGCATGAAGGCGGACATCGAAAAAAGCCTTGCCAATCTCCGCACCGACCACATTGAGCTTTATCAGATCCACAACATCAAAAGCGATGCCGATTTTGACACCGTGTTTGGAGAAAACGGCGCGTATCGTGCGCTTGCCGAAGCAAAGGCGGCAGGAAAGATCGGACACATCGGCGCGACCGCACACGGAAAAGAAGCGTTTGCGCGTCTGATCACCGAATTTGAGGATCGGATCGAAACGGTCATGTTTCCTTATAACATCGTGGAAAATCAAGGTGCTGACCTGATGGAGCAATGCAAGGAGAAGAACATCGGCTTCATTGCCATGAAACCGTTGGCGGGTGGAAATATTACCGACGCGACGCTGGCGATGAAGTATATTCTTTCCAATCCCGCTTGCACGGTCGCAATCCCCGGTATGGGAGACGCGGCGGAGGTCTATCAGAACGCGCAAGCGGCGTCCCTCGGGGATTTGACCGAGGAGGAACGCGAGGCATGCGCCAAGATCGCATCCGAATTGGGACAAAGCTTTTGCCGCCGTTGCGGATATTGCGCTCCCTGTCCGCAAGGCATCAACGTGCCGTCCTGCTTCCTGTTTGCCAATTATCTGCGGCATTACGGACTTGCCGATTGGGCAAAGGCGCGGTATTCCTCTCTGCCCGCAACCGCGAAGGATTGCATCGGGTGCGGCGCGTGTGAATCTCGCTGTCCGTACGAGCTGCCCATTCGGAAGATGCTGAAGCAGGTCAAAACAGACATGGGAGAATGAATGTAAAAGGAGAACCGTCGATGACATATTCCGAGCGCAAATACGTGCTTTTGAGAGACAATCCCGCGCTGCAAGCAAACGTGCGGAAGAGAATGACCGTTCTGATCGTCAAGATGACCGTGCTGGAGGCGATCGTCATTGCCGCGACGGTCTCGCTTCTGACGGTCACGGTCAGCGCGCTTGCATTGGGCGCGGTCGCGGCTCTCGCGGTCGTTTTCTTCTGCTTGCGATCCGCGGGTATTCTGCGCGCGAGAATGTTCGGAAGGATCGTTGCATACCGCAAGGAGATGCGGATCGTATCCAAAAACAAGGCGGCGCGGACGATGTACGGTGATATTCAGGAGCGCGGATTTGGTATTTACACCGTGGAAAATGAGAATGGAAAGCAAATCGATTTTGCGGTGGAAGCGCAGTATATTTGCGCCTATACGGTCGGGGATACGGTCATTCGCTTGCCCTTTGTGGAGTATCCGATCGATCTGGTGCGAGACGATTGGGAGATCTGCCCGTTTTGCAATAATATTTTCCCAAAGGAAAGCGATACCTGCGTGCAATGCGGCGCGAGCAGGTTGGAGCTTGGCGAAAAATAAAACCAAATGATTTGCCCGACGTGAGAAGCGCTGTTCGGAATGCCTTCTTTCGTCGGGCAGTTTTGACAAAACGGAGAGAAAATTTTTGTTAAGGGTTGACAATCAAAAAAATCTGTGATATACTTTATAAATGTAAGAAAACGCTTTGACGGAGAGTAGTAGGCAAAGGCGGCAGAGCCAGAGAGGGAACGGTCGGTGCGAGTTCCCGTGCGCGCGTGTTGAAGTCGCTCCCGAGCGGCGCGGGGGAAGGGGCATTGCGCCCTGCGTAGTCCGCGTCGGCATCCGCCGTTATCGGAGAAAAAGAGCGCAGAGGGATTTTGTCCTTTGCGAAATCAGGTGGTACCGCGTGCTTCCACGTCCTGATACGGACGGGGAGGCATTTTGTTTTTTCGGGCTGCCACCTGCGGTGGGGCTTCGTAGTTCCGCTGCGGCAGATGGTTTTGAGCTACTGCAAAAATTTTATTCGCGGACGACCAATGGTCGCCCCTACGGTAATGTGATGATGACAAGGCGGTAGGGGAGACCCATCCCCTACAAGGGTGCGGCGGACGGTTTCGAGCTGTTGCAAATTTTATTCGCGGGCGACCACAGGTCGCCCCTACGGATTGGAGCATTTTGGGTGGTGTCCACCTGCGGTGGG
>JAZNXP010000070.1:0-3189 GCA_045593965.1 Eubacteriales bacterium
TGTCCATCACCGACATACCCGACGTGCCGTAGCACACGGGCTCGCCTGCGGCCTTCTCCAGCACGGGAAGGGGAAGCATCGAAGCCCCGGCGGAAAGATTATACACTCTGTTCATGTTTCTGTCCTCCAAATTCATACCGTTTTCTTTGCCCACCGTTGCACTTTCGTTGGGTAAAGTGAATAGATTACTCCTATTATATTCGATTTGCAAGTTGTTGTCAAGTGATTTTTCAAAAAAATCTGTAAAAAAGCATATTTTTTTCGTTTTTGACGGATTTTTTGCAAGTTTTGAAATTTGCAACATTCAAAAATAAGTGTTTTTGCAAGAATTCCTTCAAAAAAATTGTTTTGATGACCGCAAGAAAAACGCGTACTTCTCCACACAGTGTGCAAAACCTGTGGAAAACTCTGTGGAGAATGTGGAAAAGTCTTGTGGAAACACGCCTTTTTGCGTGCGGAGACCGAAAAGATCCTCAAAAAGAGACAAAAAACAAACGTCCGACGCTTAAAACAGACGATCTTTACATTATAATATTAAAGAAAAATTCATTTTTTTCACAAAAAGGGGTTGCAAAACCGAAAAAAGTGTGATATACTAACGTACGGTAGAGTATATGAGCGCTTGGGAGTGGGTTTCGGAGAACCCGCTCTTAATTTTTGGAATGAGAAAAAACCTCAAAAGCGGAATATACGAAGAAACGGGAAAGGGGTGTACCGATGAAAAAGAACGTGGTATCGGTGGTTCGCGCGATCGCGGAGCCGCTTGCCGAGGAGCTGGGATATTTTGTATGGGACGTGGAATACGTCAAAGAGGGCTCGGAGATGTATCTGCGCATCACCATCGACAGCGAGGAAGGCATCAACATCGACGACTGCGAGAAGATGCACCGCGCGATCGACCCGTTGCTGGACGAGGCAGATCCGATCAGCGAGGCATATCACCTGGAGATTTCTTCTCCCGGGATCGAGCGCGAGCTGAAGAACGATATGCAGATCTACGCGTGCGAGGGCTGGGACGTTGAGGTTCGCCTTTACGCGCCCGTGGACGGAGCAAAGAGCTACCTTGGCGTTTTGGAGGAGCCCGACGAGGAGGGCAACATCATCATCACGTCAGAGGACGGCACGCAAAAGAAATTCGCGCGCGGGGCGGTGGCGTCCTTGCGGACATATTACGATTTTTCGAAGGATCGCGATTGAGCGGTTCGGAATTTAAGATGACAGAAATAACGAAAGGATTCATGAAAAGATGAACACAGAGTTTTTTACGGCGCTTGAGCTTTTGGAGAAGGAGAAGGGCATTCCCGCGGAATACATGATCGAGAAGGTCGAGGCAGCGTTGGTGTCCGCGTACAAGAAGGAATACGGAAACAATACCAACGTCCGCATTCTGATCGATCCTGTCAAGAAGGATGTCCGTGTTTATCAGCAAAAGGAAGTTGTTGAGGAAGTGGAAAACCCCGAGACCCAGATCTCCCTTGAGGACGCAAAGAAGGTCGCAAAGAAATATAAGATCGGCATGGTCATGGAAACCGAGGTCAAAACGAAGAACTTCCGCCGCTTGAGTGCGGCTGCCGCGAAGTCTGTGATCATCCAGGGAATCCGCGAGGGTGAAAGACGCGTGATGCAGGAGGCGTACGAGAATAAGCACGAGGAGATCATCACGGCAACGGTCAGCAAGATCGACCGCGAGACGGGCAACGTCGTCGTTGAGACCGACACGAGCCGCGCGGTGCTTCTGCGCTCCGAGCAGATCCCCGGCGAGGAATTCTACGTCGGTGAGAAGATCAAGGTGTTCGTCATGGAGGTCAATAAGGAGTCGCGCGGACCCGTTGTAACGCTTTCGCGCATCCATCCCGGACTCGTTCGCCGTATGTTTGAATTGGAGATCCCCGAGATCGCGGACGGCATCGTCATGGTCAAGGGCGTTGCGCGTGAGGCGGGCTCGAGAACGAAGATCTCTGTCTATTCCAGAGACGAGGACGTTGACGCGGTCGGCGCGTGCATCGGAAGTCACAGCGTTCGCATCAACACGATCGTTGACGAGCTGCGCGGCGAGAAGGTCGATATCGTTCCCTACAGCGAGAAGATCGAGGACTACATCGCGGCGGCACTCGCTCCCGCAGAGGTTCTGTCCGTCACGATCACGGGCGAGAGATCCTGCCGCGTGCAGGTCGCTCCCGATCAGCTTTCCCTTGCCATCGGTAAGGGCGGTCAGATCGCGCGTCTCGCGGCAAGACTGACAGGATATAAGATCGACATCAAGGCTGACTGATCGGGTCGGTCGGATCGGCGGTATCATATCATAACTATGGAACAGAAGGTCAAAAAAATTCCCATGCGTCAATGCTTGGGATGTAACGAGCATAAGCCGAAGATCGAGCTTTTGCGCGTGGTGAGAAGTCCCGAGGGCGAGATCTCGCTGGATTTTCGCGGAAAGAAATCGGGAAGAGGGGCGTACGTCTGCCGAGATGTCAAGTGCCTGCGCCGCGCGAGAAAAGGAAAGCGGATCGAAAAGAATTTGGAATGTGACATTCCCGAGGACGTCTGGGACGCAATGGAGGCGGAGCTGGAAGCGCATGACGGAACATGAAAAGCTGCTGCGCGCGCTGGGGCTTTGCGCCAAGGCGAGAGCGCTGATCTGCGGCGTCCCCATGATCTGCGAGGCTCTCAAGACGAAGAAAAAGACGGTGTACGCGGTGCTTTGCGCCAACGATAACGCCCAAAATTCCGCCAAGAGATTGCAGGACAGATGCGCGTATTACGCCGTCAGGCTGGAAACGCTCCCGTTCGACGGAGACGCGCTTTCGGGCGCGATCGGCAAAAGCGGCAGAGTCGCCGCCGTCGCGGTTACGGACGAAAATCTTTGGAATTTGGTCAGCAAGACGCTGTAAAAAAACGTCTGCGCCACCTGCGGCAGATCCTCTTTGCCTCAGTCGTGTGCCGATCTGACCCCCCTCAGTCGCTTCGCGACAGCTCCCCCTATAAATAGGTGTCCACCTGCGGTGGGGCTTCGTAGCTCCTGTGCGGCGGACGGTTTTGAGCTACTTCAAAATTTTATTCGCAGGCGACCACAGGTCGCCCCTACGGATTGGAGCATTTTGGGTGGTGTCCACCTGCGGTGGGGCTCCGTAGCTCCTGTGCGGCGGATCCTCTTCACCTCAGTAGTGTGCCGATCCGACCCCCTCAGTC
>JAZNXP010000071.1:0-4066 GCA_045593965.1 Eubacteriales bacterium
ACCCCCTCAGTCGCTTCGCGACAGCTCCCCCTATAAATAGGTGGAGCCTTTCACGGAATGCCGCGAACAGTTTTTTGCCTTGGCAAAACTTATATCATGGAGTTTTCAGGGTGGTGGTACCTGAAAACTTGCGGGAGCAAATCTGACGAACCGTGATCAAGACTTCCCCATGCAGTAAACCAACTGACGATAGGGGCTATTCCGATCGACTTTTACAAAACTTTCACTTGCTCCCCACCGACGAAAGCAGTGTGTTTGCACAGACATTCCAAACGTAGCCAAAACCCATGCCGTGAAAGTTTTTGAAGGGGTTATAGGGGAAACTTTTTCCAAAAAGTTTCCCCTAAAAACCGCGCCCGCAAAAACCGCGCCCCTAAAAAAACCGAGCTTACAAATAACCGATTCGGAACAGCTCTTGGATGCGCTCGCTTTTTCCGGAAAGGTGGAGATAGGCGAAAAGGACCTCCATGCCGGTTGCGGTGCGATATTCGTCGGGGGTCGCGCACTTGGGGATGTTGGAATGGGACATATTTCTGCCGCGACGGAAGTAGGCTTCTTCGTCGGGTGTCAGAAGGGGGAGAAGCTTCTCCATGGCTTTTGCTTGCGCGGGAGCGGAGACAAAGCCGAGTGCGGCTTTGTTGAGCTGTGCGGACTTCGCAAGTCCTTTTTGCACGAGGTGCTCGCGCACGAGAAGCTCAAGAACGCAGTCACCGAGATACGCCAAGGGGGGCGTGCTCATTTCTTCAAGCCTCATTGGGAGTCACCTTTTCATCCGTGAGGAGTGTGGGAGGCTCATCGGTGGGCGCGGATTTCTTTTCGCGGCGCTTTGCTTCCTTGAACTCTTCCCGCTTGGCGCGAACTTCAGCTCTCAATTCCTCGCGTTGACGCTTCGCTTCTTCGCGTTGCTCCTGCTCCTCGCGCGCTTTGGCGGCGTCGAGGTCGGGATAGTGCGCTTCCAGAAGAAGCTGTACGGCGTTCTTTAAGTATGAGGACATCGCCGCAAGTCCGAGAATGAGCGTAAAGAAATCAGCTTCCTTCTCGGTGTCAAGCCGACTGCCTTCAATGAAGGAGTGAACAATGTTCCAGGCTTCCTCGCGCTCGAATTCCTTGATCTCAAGAAAGCGGAGATAGACATCCTGAAGCATTTCACCGTTGGTATCGGGGTGAGAATAGACGTTCTGGAGCATCCGCTTGATCTCACTGATGGAAAGCGTATTCTTTAAGGAATAGACAAGAAGCATCTGAATGATATGCTCTTTGCTGTATTTTTTTCCCTTCACAGGGGAAATCAAGCCGTCCTTGGAATAATTGTTGACCATTGTTTTCGTCAGCACACGCTCCTGAAAAAGCGGAGAGCTTTCCTTGAGCTTTTCCGAGACGAGAGACGTGATCTGATCCAGATAAAGATCAATGGAAGGGATCTCCTCGGGGCGCAGATCCGAGTCCTGCACCGCTTTGTTGACAAGGGATTCGATTTCCTGCAAATTCATGTCGGTTCTCCTTTACGGTGATCAAAAAGCATCGCGGTTTTGAAGTCCGCGTGATGCGTTTTTTTAAAACTGATTTTATTATAATCGATTTTGTGCCGAAAATCAATAGATTTTTCGAAGAATCTTTAATAATGGAAGAAAAAAATAAGAAAAAAATCAAAAAAGCTCTTGACATCGGGGGACAAGATGTGCTATAATGTCTCTACCTCTGCAAAAGGGCTTTTTCTTTGTGCGCGTTTTTTCGGAAAACGGTATGGGGAAACGATGTTCTCGGCGCCACCCGAAAGGGAGAGAGCATGCTTTTGGGAGGGAGGTACACGGACACCCTCGGGTGTCAAATAAATCGTAATACAGGAGGTGCCGCTAAATGGCTAATGACGCACGCGTCAAAATTACTCTCGCATGCACGGAATGCAAGCAGAGAAATTATGACACAAAGAAAAACAAGAAAAATGACCCGGACAGACTGGAATTCATGAAGTACTGCAAGTTCTGCCGCAAGCATACGCTTCATAAGGAAACCAAGTAATTCCTGCAGAAACGTGTAATGAAATTAAGAAAGGAATCAATTCGTATGAGAACAGGAACCCTGTTGAACAGATGGACAGCGGCTCTCGTCGCGATCCTGATGATGATTTCCCTCTTTGCAATTCCCGCTTTTGCAGATGAAACGACCGCAGCAACCACCGCAGTTGAGACGACCGCAGCAACAACGGCTGAAACGACTGCCGCAACAACGGCAGCGACCACTGCGGGCAGCACGACCACAACGGGCAATACCAACAATAAGCTCAGCATCACCGCGATCGTGTTTATTGTTCTGGGCGTTGTTCTGGTAGCTGTGGCAACGGTTTTGATCATTAAGAATCGTGAGAAGGTCGGCAAGTACCTGCGCGTTCTGAAGGGCGAATGTGGCAAGATCGTATGGTTGCCTTGGGATCAGACCAAGAAGAACACTTGGGTTGTTCTGGTGGTTTTGATCATCTGCGCGATCGCAATCTGCGCAATCGACTTCGGACTGCAGAAGGGCTATCTCGCCTTCATCGATCTCTTCCAGCCCAAAGCGTAAAGAGCTATGAGTGATATCAATGAAATGAACGTCGGTCCGAGATGGTATGTGGCGCACACTTATTCCGGATACGAAAACAAGGTAAAAACAAGCATCGAAAAGGTTATTGAAAACCGAGGGCTTGGACATCTGATCTTCGATATTCGCATTCCCGTCGAGGTTACGGTAGAAAAGAACGGTGACGTGGAAAAGGAAGTGGAAACAAAGATCTTCCCTTGCTATGTGTATATCAAAATGATCATGAATGACGAAAGCTGGCACGCGGTGAGAAACATCACGGGCGTGACAGGCTTTGTGGGTCCCGGATCCCGCCCCACTCCGTTGTCGGAGGAGGAGGTCGAGGCGTTGTCGTTCGAGAACGTAAAGCAGGTCAAGCTGGCGTTCGCCGTTGGCGACAAGGTGACCGTGATCGGCGGACTGTTTGAAGGATACGAGGGTGTCGTTCAGGCAATTTCCGAGGACATGAAGAGCGTGACCGTGCTGGTAAAGCGCGGAAGCCGCGATATGCCTGTCGAGATGGACATAACAGAGGTCAAGCTCGCACAGGATTAAGCAATTCGGCAACAGAAGGTTGCACGTGGGAGGAAGAAAATTTTAACACTTACATTCTTCCGCAACAAACCACATTTGGAGGATTTTTAACATGGCAAAGAAAATTTTGGGTTATATCAAACTGCAGTTGCCCGCAGGTAAGGCAACTCCGCAGCCCCCTGTAGGTCCTGCACTCGGTCAGTACGGCGTAGCAATCCCCGTATTCACCAAGGAATTCAACGAGAGAACCAAGAATGACATCGGCCTGATCATTCCCGTTGTCATCACCGTTTACGCAGACCGCTCCTTCACGTTCATCACCAAGACTCCCCCCGCTCCCGTTCTGATCAAGAAGGCAGCAGGCATCGAGTCCGGCTCCGCAGTTCCGAACAAGACCAAGGTTGCAAAGATCACCAAGGAACAGGTTCAGAAGATCGCAGAGACCAAGATGAAGGATCTGAACGCAGGCAGTCTTGAGACGGCAATGAGCATGATCGCCGGTACCGCACGCTCCATGGGCGTTACCGTTGAGGACTAAGGAGGGTAACGAAAATGGCTAAATTCGGTAAAAAGTACGTTGACAGCACAAAGCTGATCGATAAGACAAAGTTGTATGATCCCGCAGAGGCAATGGCGCTGGTATGCCAGACCTCTAAGGCAAAGTTCGATGAGACCATCGAGGTTCACGTTCGTCTGGGTGTTGACTCCCGTCACGCTGACCAGCAGGTTCGTGGCGCAGTTGTTCTTCCTAACGGAACCGGTAAGGCTGTAAAGACCCTCGTGTTCGCAAAGGGTGACAACGTTCAAAAGGCTCTCGACGCAGGCGCAGATTATGCAGGCGGCGTTGAGTACGCAGAGAAGATCCAGAAGGAAAACTGGTTCGATTTCGACGTAGTTATCGCTACTCCCGATATGATGGCTGTTATCGGTCGTCTCGGTAAGGTTCTCGGTCCTAAGGGACTTATGCCTTCTCCTA
>JAZNXP010000072.1:0-7327 GCA_045593965.1 Eubacteriales bacterium
ATATCAATAGTCTGTGGAATTTTTATTTGAATATTTATAGAGTATATATAGTAAAAAGCGTGGCGGGGATAATTATGAGTAATATTGCAAAAATTTTAGGTCGACGAATTAGAAATTACAGAACAGCCAAGCACTTGAGTCAAGAAAAGCTTGCAGAGCTTTCTGGACATCACCCCACATACATTGGTCAGATTGAGCGAGCTGAGAAAAATGTTTCTGTCGAAAGTATAGAAAAGATTTCCATTGCGTTGAATGTTTCGCTTTCAAAGCTCTTTGAAAAGCTCGGTGCAGAAGAGGACACAACGCGAAGTGTTTCACTTGACTGCTACGAATTAATTTCGTCGAAGTCTAAAGCAGAGCAAGAACAAATATTGCGCATTTTAACTGAAATAGATAAATATAAAAACAACTGAATAACATCAAAAAGCGTCTTTGCCGATATCGGCACAAGACGCTTTTTGTATCTCGAAAACCCCGCCATAGTGGCGGGGTTCAAAAAAGGCTCTGCCGATGAGCAGAATCCGAATAAAAAGCAGGAGCAAAATGCTTTTGTGTCGAAGGCTCCCTTGTGTAAAGGGAGCTGTCACCGTAGGTGACTGAGGGATTGTTTTGTATAGATTATCGCTTTTTACAATCCCTCCGTCACGGCAAGCCGTGCCACCTCCCTTTACACAAGGGAGGCTTGGTTTTAGTCTCGCTTGCGCGATCCACCTCCCTTTACACAAGGGAGGCTTGGTTTTAGTCTCGCTTGCGCGATCCACCTCCCGCGACACTTGGGAGGCTCTTGTAAGTTGTGCCGACAGAAAAACACCACCAAAGAAAAATCCTTGGTGGTGTTCGTGCTTTCTCCGCTAAGAATGCAGAGGCGAGGTGCCTTTTTTGTTTTTATCGATAATTGATCAGATCTCCGGCTCGGAAAGCGCGATCTGCAAATAGGTCTGGAAGCCGTGGATGGGCTTGTGAAGTCGGGGCGTATCCAGGGTGTCGATATGATCGATTTTGCCCAAAAGATAATCGTCAAGACGTCTCTTGGCGGTCTTGACGCGCGCGAGAAGTGCGCCGTATTTGTGATCGTAGCGGTTCCAGTCGGTTTCCTTGTACAGTGCGAAATGACATTGATATTCCGCTTCGTGCGCCGCTTCCGTTGCGATTTGAAGCGCGGGGAGAAGCGTTTCGGCGATCCGTGCCAGCGTTTCCTTGTCCCCCTTCGTGTATGCGGGGTGGAGATTTTCGGCGATCTCGCACTTGATCGCGAGGACGTCAAACAGACATTTCGCGCGCTTGACGGCAAGCGACCATTTTCCTTCGTAGCCCTCGAATTTCTTCGCAACGGCGGCATAGTGTTGGCTGACGGGTCGCTCGATCACGTGCGTGTCGTAAACGCCCTCAAGCACGTCCTGCCAGAACAGGGAATAGCCGAGAAAACGTTGAGAATAATCGGGATAGGTGTGGTCATCATCAAAGATGTTATTGAACTGTCCCATTGCGGAGAATACATCGTACGCGCCGCCCGAGAGGAAGTCAAAACGCTTACGGATGCCGTCCTCATCGATGTCGGGACGGTAGCAAAGCTCTGCGGTGAGGCACTGTCCGAGCAGGGTTGACCAGAATTCGTCACGACCCCAGCGCGTCGTCATCATTTCCCGCACGTTGTTGTTGCGGCACGCATTCAATGAAAAACGCGTGGTATCAAGGGTATATTCATTGTCGGGAAGCTTGGTGCACCAATCCCAAAGTCCCGTTGCCATGATGATATTGCGGTTGAGCTGATTGTGCTTGTCCAGCATGAAGTTATCGCAATGCGGCTCCTCGCCGTAATGCCAGAATACCAGATCCATGCCCTCGGGTACGGACGCGCGAAGCTCATCGGTGATTACGATCTTTTCGTCATAGGGCCAACCCGTCTCGGACGCGATGCGCATATACATATCGCTCCACATCATGGGCGTAAGACCGTATTTGTCGGTGATCTTGACGAGTCTGTCCAGAAATTCGCGGAAGATCTCGAACGGCTCGACAAAGCCGTGACGGTTCATAAACTCGCCTCTTCCCATGTTCCACGCCTCGTCCATGCCCACGTGGATGCGCTTGGAGCGGAAGCAGGAGGATGCGGTGCGGATCAGCTCGTCCAAAAATTCGAACGTCTTTTCCTCACGCGCCAGCAGAACGGTGGGGGTGTCCATGATCGGCTTTGCCTCTTCCCAGATCAGATATTTCTGCATATGTCCGTAGCATTCCAGACACGGGATCATTTCAATGCCGTAGTCGTAGGCGTAATCGTCCAGTGCCTTCAGCTCCTCTGCAGTATAGCCGTTTTGCATATATCCGAAGTATTTGTAATTTTCAAGTCGGATCGTATCCTCGGTATAGAGCATTGCCATGTTATAGCCCATCAATGCCAGATAGTCCAGCTGCTCGGAAAAGCTCTTGACCGTGGGGACGGTGCGGGACGCGTTGAACATCAAGCCGACCGTCTTGAAAAATCCGTCCTCGGTGACGTCAAAGCAGTCGCTCTTCTTCGCGTTCTCAACAAATACGCCGAGCTCGCGGAAGAACTGATGCTTCTCGCGGTAGTAGACCGTTCCGACACCCTCCTTCAAGGATGCGCCGATGCGATCTCCCTTGATCGCCGTGAGAGAGATTTCGTCGCCCTGCTCGATGCCGAGAATGGGGGAAAGCCGCTCGATGCCTGCGTATAATTCCTGATCGACCGTGATATTGAGCTTCATACGTGTTCTCCTTCAATTTATTCAAACTATTGGGAACGTCTTTCGTTGTTTTAGCCATTTTATCATGAACGCTCGGGGATTGTCAAGGTGTTTTAAAATAAACCGCAATTTTTTAGAAACGCTTGACAAGAAATGACAGGAATGGTATAATATACGTGATGACAAAATATCATCAATGAAGAAGGAGAGTTTAAAAATGAAGATTTCACAAGCTGAATTTGATACCCTGATGCTGCTTTGGGACTGTGAGGAGGCGATCCGCCCCGCAGAGCTTCTCAAGAAGATGTATCCCATTCACCCTTGGAGCATTTCCACGCTCAAGACCATTCTGACGCGCCTTGAGGAAAAGGGTTACGTGACCGTTATTCAGAAAAAGAGATTTCATTATTACGTTCCCAAATATACCAAGGAGGAATTCGCGGCACACGAGACGGGCAACCTGATCGAGCGTCTCAACGATTTTTCTCCCATTCCGCTGATGGCGGGCTTGATCCGCAGTGAAAGCATCACAAAAGAGGAGCTTGACGAGATCGAGGCATTGATCCAAGCCGAGAAGGCTCGTTTTGCGGACAAATAAATAAATTCTTGCATTGCAAAAGGAGCCGATTGATATGAGCAATACGGTTTTGATACAATCTTTGATCCTTTTGTGTATTGGCTCTGTCGCGCTTCCGCTTCTGATCCTTTGCGCGCTCCGCGTATTGGGAAAACGGATCCGCCACGGCGCGTGCTATCTGATCCTGATCCTTTGCGCGATCCGTATTCTTCTCCCCTTTGGCGTCGGACTTCCGACGGTGTTTGACCTTTCGGATCTGACACCGAAAGAGGAAGCGGGCGGTGCCGTTATCATCCAATCCGCGCCCGACGGTGCGGCTTCCTTTGACGAGGAGGCGGCGCGCTCGGACATTTTCGTGTTGACGGAGCAGGATGAAAACGCGGGCGGACGTGTGGACGTCATTGCGGATGCCGTCGGCTTTTTCAAGGCGAACGGTTCTTTGATCCTCCTCTCCGTTTGGGGCGTGGGTGCGATCGTGTGCTTCTTGCTCTCGACCGTTCCGCAGGCGATCCTGATGAGACGGGAGGATGCTCTGACGGTTGAGGCGGACGAAAACAGCGCACGTGTTTACGCAGACGTATGCGATCGACTTGGCATCAAGCGCGCACCGCGTCTTGGAAGGCTGAACGTTGCCGTGATCCCGCATTTGCGCGGAGCGATCAGACCAACGGTCGTGATCGGAAACGCGAAGCTGGACGAGCAAGAGCTGATATACGTATTTTCCCATGAATTGACGCATTACCGCCGCGGTGACATCCTCGTCAAATGGCTGCTGCTTCTGGATCTTGCCGTGTTTTGGTGGAATCCGTTGGTGCATCTGCTGGTGCGCAGAACGCAGGAGGAGATGGAATTTTCCTGCGACGAGCGCGTGCTGGCTTCCATGGAGGAAAGACAGCGACACGAATATTGCGCGGCGATCTTAAAGCTGATCAAGCATCATCACAGCGAAAACGGCGCGTTGGCGGTCGGCTTTTCCGCGGAACGGAAGGGCTCTGTCAGACGCTTTCGTGAAATTTTGAGCACCGTACCGAAAAAGAAGGGCGGCATCGTGATCGCGGTCGCATGTTTTGTGCTTCTGCTTTCGGGAACGATCCTCGGCATCTCCGCGAGCGAGCTTGAGCAAAAGCCCGCAACGCAGGTGTTTTACTTAAAAAATGAATGTCATCTGACAGAGGCTCAGCTGATCGAGATCTCCAAGACCATGGAGGTCCCGAATGTTGAGGGGATGCGGATGACGGGCTGGAACGTCTATTCCGAAAAAAATCAAAGCGGTGCTTACGAGATCCGCTTTGAGGCGGCATTGGAGCCCGAGATCTGCGGCGTTTCCTTCGTGGTCAACGGCGGAGTGCTTTCGGGCGTCAAAGACAATTACGTTTTTGGAGACACGCTTCCCATCCCCGAGAGAACGGGCTATACCTTTGGCGGCTGGTACCGTGACGTCGCACTCCGCGAGAGAGTGGAACGCGCACCCGTGGGAAGCTGTGTGCTCTACGCAAAATGGGCAGAGGAAAGTCCAACGTCGGATTTCGTGTTCACTGAGCGAAACGGCACCCTGACCGTTTCGGCGTATCGGGGAAGCGACACTGCTCTGGTCATTCCGTCCTACGTCGGCGGCATGGCGGTGACGGGCATTGACGTGAATTGCTTTGCGTTCAATACCGCGCTGACGAGTGTGACCTTGCCCGAGACGGTCACGACGGTGGGCGCGGGCGCGTTCCGCTATTGCTACCGCTTGGAAACGGTGACGGCGAAGGCGGACGTTGCGCATCTTGACCGAAGCGTGTTTGAGGCGTGCTACGCCTTGCGCAAGCTGACCGTGAACGGCACCGAGCGGGAGATCCCCTCGATGAGCTGATCGGTGCGGTAGAGCTTTGCGTTGATCGGATAATTCAATCCAAACGGTGATCGTGATCCGTATGCGGTGCCGCGCGGCTTGTTTGCGCGGCACCGCGTTTTTATAGTATAATTGATTTACAAACAGACATTGGAGCGACTTTAATCAGACAGATCGCTCATGATTTTCTTGAAAGGGAGGAGTGCGAATGAAAAAGCTTGTTTTATGGGTGCTTTTGTGCCTTTGCTGCATCCTGCTGTGCGCCTGCGGTGACGGTACGGAGCCAAAGGCGGAGCATACGCATTCCTTCACCGATACCGTCGTTTTGCCGTCCTGCACGGAGGGATATACGATCCATGCGTGTGTGCTTTGCGGATATTCCTATACGGATACCTACACCCCCGCGAACGGACATTCCTTCTTGCGCACCGTGAACGATTGCGCGTGCGATGTACGTCTTGAGGAGCAATATCGCTGCTCCGTGTGCGGATATTCCTATGCCGTGACATCCGAGCAATTCGGCACGCAGCACAGCTTTGACGTCAAGGAGAAGGTGAGCGCGACAAGAGAAACAGAGGGATACACGGTTTACGTCTGCTCGTTGTGCGGCAAGACGGTGGAGAGGGATTTCGTTCCCCCCACGGAGTTTTCTGTGGGATTGAGCTATGCCAAGCGCGGAGAGGGATACTACGTGACGGGAATGGGAAGCTGTACCGATACGGAGCTGATCATTCCGAGCGTGAACGAGCACGGAGAAACGGTCACGGGGATCGCTTCCTATGCGTTTGCGGGAATGAGCGGACTGTCTGCGGTTGAGGTCGGGCAGGGCATCTCGGTCATCGAGAAATACGCCTTCTCGGGCTGCGTCGGCTTGCGGAGCATCCGCATCGGAAAGGATACTGCCGTGCAAGGCGGCGCGTTTGTCGCGTGCGTCGCAATGGAGGAAATGACCTTGCCGTTGAGCACGTCCCTGAACGCATTGTTTGCGCACGGCGCGGTGACAGAGGCACCCGAAAGCCTCAAGACCGTCCATCTGGTCGGAAAGCTGGAGCTCGATCGGGCAAGCCTTGCGGGGTCTGTGCATATCAAGCGCGTGACGGTCGCGCCCGAGATCACGTCCATCCCACCCGCGGCGTTTCGGGGATGCACGTCTCTTGAGGAGATCGTTTTGCATGACGCGATCACGTCGATCGGCAGTCAGGCGTTTGCCAATACCGCGATTAAGGAGTTTACTTTGCCGCGCGCGATGGATCGGGTGACGATCGAGCTGCTGGCACTTTGCACCAAGCTTGTGCGTGTTGATCTGCACGACGGTGTTACGGGCATTGATCCGTACGCGTTTGCGGGATGCGCATCCTTGGAGAAGATCACGTTGCCGCCGCAGGTGCGGACGGTCGGAGAATGGGCGTTTGCGGATTGCACGTCATTGAAAACGATCGGGCTTGGGCAATCGCTGGAAACGATCGCAAAGGGCGCGTTTGTCCGTTGCGTGTCCATGGAGCAATTTACGCTTCCGAGCGGCGTGTCGGAGCTTGGCGACAGTGTATTTGAAGAATGTACGTCTCTTCGTCAGATTACGCTTCATTCCAATCTGAAGCGGATCGGCGCAAAGGCGTTTTTGAAAACGGCTCTGACCGAATTCGTTCTCCCCGAGGGGGTACAGTCGGTCGGAGAATACGCGTTTGCGTCCTGTACGGAGCTTGTGCGTCTGGAGCTGAACGGAAGCCTTCTGACGGTCGCCGCCAATCTGGCAAACGGATGTGCGGCGTTGACTCAAGTTCAGCTTTCGCAACGGGTGACGTCGATCGGGGATGCCGCGTTTATGGGCTGTACCTCGTTGAAAGAGCTGCAGCTTCCGAGCGGATTGGTGCTTCTTGGAAGATCGGCGTTTGAGGAGTGCCGCTCGCTTGCATCGATCGAGATCCCGAGCGGTGTTGTCAAGCTTGATAACAAAGTATTTTTCGCCTGCGCGTCCCTCGGTCGCGTTCAGCTTCCGCAGCGGTTGACGTTCATCGGCGCGTCCGCCTTCCAAAATTGCGCGGCGCTTTGTGAGATCACGCTTCCGACCTCTCTGCAAAGCATCGGGGAGAACGCCTTCTCGGGCACGGGGCTTGTGTCCCTGAACGTTCCCGAAACGGTACTGGGAATCGGAAAATACGCGTTCTCGGCGTGTCGGATGCTGACGTCGGTGACGCTTGGCGGTGAGCG
>JAZNXP010000073.1:0-4467 GCA_045593965.1 Eubacteriales bacterium
CACCAACGACTTGCAATTGCTTGATCGCCGCGGGGCGATAAACGTCGCAAGCAACCAACAAAGGCCGCTTACCTTGCTTTTTATAGAGTCCCGCAAGCTTACCCGCATGTGTGGTCTTACCTGCGCCCTGAAGACCGACCATCATATTGATCGTTGGGGGAGCAGAGGCGATCGTCAACTTGGATTGAGAGCCACCCATCAGGCGCGTCAATTCCTCATTAACGATTTTCACAACCTGTTGCGCCGGAAGGAGAGACTCCAAAACCTCAACTCCAACCGCTCTTTCGGATACGATCTTGATAAAATCACGAACGACCTTAAAGTTAACGTCCGCTTCCAGCAGCGCAAGCTTGATCTCGCGCATACCCGCCTTGACGTCAGCCTCGGTCAGCTTTCCCTTGTTGCGAAATTTTTTGAAGGCGTTACTCAGTTTTTCTCCAAGACTTTCAAACACAGAACGTACCTCCTTTTTTCAATCTTTAGCGAACCGTTTCGAACAGCCGTACCGCCGCTTCCCTGATCTCGTCGCTCACGTTTGAGGCGTCGATCAAGGAGAGGAGCTCCTGCGCGTATTTCTGCGCGTCTCCAAAGCGCGTGGCAAGTCCCAGCTTTTCCTCGTAAAAATGCAATTCCTCTTCTGCCTTTTTGATCAGCTCCCGCACCCCTTGGCGCGAGATCCCGATCTCGTCGGCGATCTCGGAAAGAGAAAGGTCGTCGTTGTAATAATACTCCAACACCGTGCGTTTTCTCTCGGAAAGAACGTCACCGTAAAAATCCAGCAAAAAGCTGATCTTCAGGTCCTTTTCAAACACACGCTCAACCCCTTCCGCATCACGTCGTCACTGTAAAGCAAATTGCTTTACAAGTATATCATGTTTCTCCCCTTTTGTCAAGTGTTTTTTCATTTTTTTCAATACTTTTTAAGTTTTTTATCAAAAAATGCGCATACTAATCGGGAAATACAGACGAACGGAAAGGATTTTTCGCAAAAATGGAACAAAACATTCGCAAAACGAACCTATACGTCCCCAAAACCGATCTTCGAAAATGCGCGATCATCGGGTGCGGAAACGTCGGAGCGACCACGGCATACACGTTGATGCAAACGGGCTGGTTCTCGGAAATGGTATTGATCGATATCGACACCAAGCGCGCCGAGGGAGAAGCGTCCGACATGGCACACGGGCTTCCCTTCCACGCGCCCATGGACATCTACGCGGGCAACTACACCGATCTTGGCGACTGCGGACTGATCATCATCACGGCAGGCGCAAATCAAAAGCCGGGGGAAACACGGATGGATCTGATGCGCACCAACGCAAAGATCTTCCATTCGATCGTGAGCAACATCGTGCTTTATAACCAAAGCGCGATTCTTCTGATCGTGACCAATCCCGTGGACGTGCTGACCTACGTTGCGCGTCGCGTTTCGGGCTTCCCCGAGAACCGCGTGATCGGCTCGGGAACCGTGCTTGACACCGCAAGACTGAAGCAGCTCGTCGGAAGTCACCTCGGGGTGGACAGCCGAAACGTGCATTCCTTCATCATCGGTGAGCACGGGGACAGCGAATTGCCCGTTTGGAGTTCGGCAAACGTCTCGGGCGTCGATCTTCTCCACTATTGCGAAAGCTGCGGGCGCGGATATGACAAGACCGTGCTGGAGGGGCTGTTCCGCGAGGCACGGGACAGCGCGTACGGGATCATCGAAGCCAAGGGCGCAACTTATTATGCCATTGCGGAATCGGTCAAGCGCATTGTGGCAGCGATCGTGCGGGACGAGAACACGATCCTTCCCGTTTCCGCCCCCGTGGACGGACATTACGGCTTGGAGGACGTCTATATGAGTCTGCCCTGCATCATCAACAAAAACGGTATCAAGCAGGTGTTGGAGATCCCCTTGAACGAGGAAGAAGAAAACCGCCTGCACCGCTCCGCGCGAACGCTGCAGAGTGCCATCCGCGAGATCGAGCCGAGGTTGAGCTATTCTTAACGCGCCTATAACGTCACAGCAGATCGACGCCCGACCGTTTCACAAGCTCCGCATATCAAAAGCCGATGCGCAAATCTGACGCATCGGCTTATTATCATTCTGCTTGCTCGATATACGAGGTAATATAGCTCTCCATCTCACGCGCTTCCTTTCCGAGAGCCAGGGCAAGCTCGGTGTAAAGATAGCGTTTGGCGTTCTCCGAGAAGGAGCGTTCGGTTTCAGAAAGACGCGCCGTACGGGAATTGGAAAGCGCAGCTGCACGCGCATACACCGTTTTGATCACGCGAACCCATTCGTGAGGATCGTGCGTTTTCATCGCCTCAATGTATTTTGCGCGCAAAAGCTTCGCGTTCGTCTCCTCGATCACACCGATCGAGGTGATCGTCGCAAGCAGCTCCTCCGCGCCCTTCCGATCCAGAAGGCGGCGGATGAAAATGCAGTCGCTGTCAACGGGGATATAGATCATTCCGTTGGCATCGTGCAGGGATTGCATGACGTAATAGCGGCGGTCGGATGGCATGCCTTCCAGCGGCGCATATTGAATGTCCGCGATCTTACAAATGCCTCCCGATTCATAAAATACGTAGTCGTTGATCTGAAACATACTGCTTGTCCTCCCTTTCCGAGACATCGGGCAAAAAGTATCTTACTTTACTTATATTGTACCATTTTTTTGAAAAAAATGTAATAGGCAAAATTGACAAAAACAAAGCGTTTTTTTCATACCGATACGTCAAACCCCCGTCATTTTTCGACAATTTTCGAAAAAAGAAAAGATTTTTTCAATTCAAGGAAAAAGGACTTGACTTTTTTGCGATTTTCTATTATAATAATAAAGTCATTCGGGCCATTAGCTCAGTTGGTTAGAGCAACCGGCTCATAACCGGTCGGTCCAAGGTTCGAGTCCTTGATGGCCCACCAAGTCAAAACCTATTCGAACCGATGCGCTTTATTTGGAAGCGCGGCGGCTTTGGGGTTCTTATCAGAAGAACAAGCAGAGAGTAAAAAGTCTCTGCTTGTTCTTTCTTTTTTATTTCTTCAAAAACTCTTCGATTGCTTCCTTGATGATCTTTGCCTGAGAAATCCCCTCGGCTGCGCACTTTTCCTTAAATGCTTTCACAAGATCTTTTGGCAGTTTGAATGCAAGCTGTGAATATACCTTGTCATTATACCGTGCTTTTACGGCTGTTGAAGTTGTTGTTTTTCTCTTTTTTGCTTCCATGTTTGCCCCCTTAAAACATATCTTCCTTTTGGATATATTTTTCAAGCTCCTCTCGGGTGGTGCAAATTTCCTTTTCCACTTGAAAATCTACCGAGAGCCCTCCGTTGTTCCAAACCACAGACCAATAATTTTTACACTCTGTAATTTCGTATTTTTTTCCATTTTTTTCTATCATAATTATTTCTCCTTTTCGCTATTGACAAAATTCCAATTGCGTGCTATAATAGGTCTTACGGGAGGGGCTTTCGCCCCATCCCTGCCTTGAAAGCATTAGCTTTCCTTGGTAGCCTTGCTTGACTTCGGCTTCTGTAACGTGATCGTAATCTTAACGCTCTTAACTGTTTGATTACTTTCAACCGCTTTTGCCAAGTCTTGCAGGGCTTTTGTTATTTCATTCATCCTCTCACCTCCTTTCTGTATATATTATATCATACTTCTACCAGTATGTCAAGAGGTTTTTAAAAATTTTTTTAGCTTTTTTATATATTTTTTCAAAACCACAGCCGATCGAATTGTTCCGATCGGCTGTGGTTTTACATTTACTTATTCAAATAATCCTCAATGCCTGTTTCCTCTGTCCATTTGATTTTGGCAGCGGCAAGAGCTTCCTCGATCATGATCTTGAGACGGTCATATGTAATGAACACCTTGACGACTGCGGGAATATAACTATAGATCTTCTCCATTACATAGGCGAACTTCACCGATCCTGTTCCCTTACCGTATATCTTTTCCGCCTCGGTCACAAGCGCATAGAGGATCTTGGATACAATATCCTTCTTTCCTCGGAAAGTGAGAAGCACAAGAACAATGGCAAAAACAAGGATCGTGAGCAAGCTTGCCCAGTTACTTATCAAAAACTCTTTCATTCGAAAAACTCCTTTACGTATTTGATTCAATGTGATCGTGAATTTCGTCAATTCTTTTGTGCGCTTGCTTTGCAGATTCTTCACAGCGAGTAACACGCTCGGAAAGCTCACGAACATCGGTTCTCGTTTCACGCGTTTCGCGCTTGAGATCATCCACACCAGCCTTTATATATCCGATATCAGATGCCATTACACCGCGGCTTTCTCCTTCTTGCCCTGCTTCCTTTCTTTGCTTGTGGTTAAAAGCAAACCACGAAATGCAGACACCGAGAGCTCCCGAAATAAGAGCAAGAATAGGGATAATTACTGCATTATCCATGATTACACCTCAGATCCAACATTTTCTGTATTGGATCTCGTCAGCACCTTGTCCACGGTGAACGTCT
>JAZNXP010000074.1:0-2947 GCA_045593965.1 Eubacteriales bacterium
CAGTCCGCCGCTGCAAAGCGACGCGAGCATGAATTCCCAGCCTGCCATGCCGCCTCTCGGGAAGAGGAGGGTCAGGATCGCAACGGTTCCGAGGAACGCCACGGGAATATGCCAGGTAATGATGCGGCGAATGAGAAGATATACGCCGCCGATGAGGAGCATCAGCGTGGAGATCTCACCGATACAGCCGCCCGTTTTTCCGAAGAACAGCTCCGCAAGCGTTGCGCCGCTGTCCGCAAGCGCGCCCACCTTAAGAGACGCGAGGGGCGTTGCGCCGACGACGCCGTCCACGTTCGGGAACTGCGTCATGCCGTTCGTCCACGTCATCATCAGGAACACACGCGCCGCCAGAGCGGGGTTCATGACGTTCTTTCCGATGCCGCCGAAGATCTGCTTGACGACGATGATCGCGAACGCCGAGCCGACGATCGCGGCATAGATCGGCGTTGCCGAGGAAAGGTTCAGTCCGAGCAGAAGTCCCGTGACCGCCGCCGAGCAATCCGAAATTGTCACGGTGCGGCGCAAAAGGATCTGCGTCAATGCTTCAAAGACCACGCAGGAGACTACGCAGGTCAGAACGATCAGCGCGGCGCGCCAACCGAAGATGTAAAATCCCCAAACGGTCGCGGGAAGGAGCGCGATGAGCACCTCCTTCATCACGGATGCCGTGGTATGTCTGCTTCTGGCGTGGGGAGAGGGAGAAACCGTGAGAAGATGCTCCTTCTGCTTCGGCTCTGCCGCCTTTGGAGCGGGCTTCGGGGCGGGCTTTTGAGCGGCGGTCTCCGCAACGACGGGAGTCACCTGCGCACCCTCTGCCTTTGGAGCTTGTTCGGACGGCGTCGAGGTCATCTCTGCCGTCGGTTGTTTATTTTCCATTTCAAATATGTCCTTTCGGATGGATTGTCTTACGACTTCTTCATGCGCAACGCGCCCTTGGCAACACGGATGTGCTGCACGATCGGCACGCCTGCGGGGCAGTTATACGTACACGTTCCGCACTCGACGCAGCTCATCACGTCCAGCTTTGCCGCCTCGTCATAGCGTCTTGCCATCGCGTGCTGTGCCAGATAGTTGGGCATCAGATGCATCGGGCAGTGCGTGACGCACATTCCGCAATGGATGCAGGAGCTGTGCTCGGTGTTGACCCTGTCATATTCCTCGGAGAACGCAAGCAGGGCAGACGTTCCCTTGGTGACCGAGCCGTCCATGTCCCATTGCGCCTGTCCCATCATCGGTCCTCCGCTGACAAGCTTTTTCGGCTCCTTGACGCATCCGCCGCAGAAGTTGATCAGCTCGCGGTAGGAAGCACCCAAGGGGGCTCTGACGTTGGTGGAATTTTTGATGCAGTCACCCGTGACCGTTACGATGCGGCTGACCAGCGGCACGCCTCTCCAGAACGCTCTGGAGATCGCCGACGCGGTCTCGGCGTTGACGACCAGACATCCGACGTCCGCAGGCAGCTTGCCCGCGGGGATCTCCTTTTTGAAGATCGCGTAGATGATCTGTCTCTCGTCACCCTGCGGATACTTGGTTTTCAGAACGCAAAGGCGAAGCTTCGGCTTGCCCTCGATCGCCGCCTTGAGAAGCTTGATCGCGTCGGGCTTGTTGTCCTCGACCGCGAGAATGCCTTCCTTGGCGTTGATGGCGTGTACCAGAATTTCAAGCCCCTTGATGACCGTTTCTCCGCGCTCTAACAGCAGTCGGTGGTTTGCGGTGATGTAGGGCTCACACTCGGCGCAGTTGATGATGACGGTATCCGCCTTTCCGAGTGCGCTTTGAATTTTTGCGTAGGTGGGGAAGGTCGCGCCGCCAAGACCGCTGATGCCCGCGTTGCGGATGACCTCGATGATCTCCTCTGTGCTTGCTTCCTCAAGTGTTCCTTCTCTCGGCTTCACGCTCTCGTGAAGCGTTCTTTTTCCGTCGTTTTCGATCACGACGTTCTGGATCGGCGTTCCTTGCGCGTTGTGGCGCGTGATGATCTCCTTGACCGTTCCCGATACGCTTGCGTGAACGGGACATCCGAGTCCGTTTTCAACAACACCGATGACCTGACCGATCTTGACCTCATCCCCGACCGACACGATCGCCTTTGCGTGCGCGCCGATGTGCTGGGAGAGCGGGATCGATACCGACGGCGGCTCGGGCAGACGTACCGTTGCGTCCGCTGCCGTTTCCTTGTGCTCGTGGAGGTGCGTGCCTCCTCGGAATGTTAATTTCACGATGTTACCCAAATCCTTTCTGAATTGTGGCGTATTTTGCTCATATTTAGTACAATTATAATATAATTACGCACAAATGTCAAGGCGTTTTCGGCATTGTGCATTGTTATCTTTTTAACAACAAAGCTTCCTCCCGTACAAAAAAACGAAAGCACGATTTCAAAATAAAATATTGACAATCCCGACAAAATATGATATGATAATATGGATATAATATGCAAACGAAAAGAGGTAAACAAGAGTATGCATTGGTCAGAAGAAATTGCGCAGCGGATCATTGCGCGCAATCCGGACAAAGAAGAATACGTATGTGCGGCGGGCATCAGTCCGTCGGGCTCGGTACACATCGGAAATTTCCGTGACGTGGCAACGTCGCTGATGGTCGTGAAGGCGTTGCAGAAGCTTGGCAAGAAGGCGAAGCTGCTGTTTTCATGGGACGAATACGACCGTTGCCGCAAAATTCCCGCAAACGTACAGGCGGTCGTTGGCAACGCGTATGACAAATATATTGGATGTCCGTACGTGGATATTCCCGATCCGTGGGGATGTCACGAGAACTACGCAAAGCACTTTGAGGAGGAATTCCTCGGCGCGATGAAGCAGTTTGGCATTGAGCTGGACTGCCGTTATCAGGCGGAGCTTTACCGTGCGGGCGCATACCGCGACGACATCATCGAGTCCTTGCGCAAGAAGGACGAGATCTTTGAAATTCTGGACTCCTTCAAGAC
>JAZNXP010000075.1:0-2904 GCA_045593965.1 Eubacteriales bacterium
TATACTGTAATTGATCTGGAATATGAAAGGAGTAGAAAAAATGAAAAGAACCGTCTTATGTATGCTTGCGCTTGCTCTCTCCCTTCTCCTTGTTGCCTGCTCGCCGACCGATGCGGGTGCGTTTACCGTAGACGGCAAAACACTCAAGGAGGGCTGGGAGCTTACGCTCAAGGAAAGAAGAGTCGCAAAGGTATATTTCTACCGCGCAAAATAAGAGCATCAAAAAAGGACTTCGATCGAAACGATCGAAGTCCTTTTTGATTTCAAATTCTGTAAATTTTCTTAAAGCCCGTATTCCATGCAGAACAAAAGATAAACGCTTGCGGACCAGGTGTATCCTTGGGCGCGTAAGCCCTTTCCCGTCAGCGCATCGAAGTTTTCATAATTGCCCTTGGCAACCTCGCATGTCATATGGCAGTAGCGTTGCGCCACGGCTTTGGCAAGCTCCGCGTGTCCGCCTCTGCGCAGTCCGTCCACCAAAAGATAGGTCGAGGGCGCCCAGATCGGTCCGCGCCAATATCCGTCCGACTGATATTTTTCACCGCGCGGCATCTCGGTAGCCAAGCCGTGATCGGTCAAAAAATCACGCTCAAGGATCTCGCTCAGATGCTTTTGAAGTTCGGGAGAAAGCATATCTCCAAGCACCAACGGCATCAGTGAGAGCAAGCTCGTTGGGCTTTCCTGATATTCATGAGTTCCGCTGCGCTTGGCAACGAATCTTCCACCAACAAGGCTGTGTGCCATCAAGCGAGAGGTCAATGCCTCAGCTTCCGCATTCCAATGCCGCTCCTTCTCCGTATTCCCCAGCTTCTGTGCGATTTCGGCAAGCGCTTTCATCTGCAGGATCAAAAATGCGGGAAGATCGGGAGACTCCAGATAATGCCCGATGTCAAACAGAGTGGAGTTATCCCAGCCGCTGTCGCATCCGTCGGGATAGTCGGGAATGCCGTCGTGATCGGTGTCACTGCAAAGCATCCACCAATTCGTCCACTTCTCCAAGTAGCGGTAGACCGCCTCCAGCTCATCCTTCTCAAAATCAAATATCTTCATCAGTTTGGAGAAGCACCAGCCGTGAATGGGCGGCTTGGTGGTCGCCCAGCGTGTTTCAAGCTCAGGATTCCACATATCCGGCAAAAGCCCCCTCTCGGACTGAAGAAAGAACGGTGCCAGAAATTGGTTCATCGCCACCTCCTTGGCATACGCCTTGTTCTTCATCCGTGCCAATGCCAGCGCATTGAAGCAATGATCCCAGCTCCAGGTCGAGCTCATGAATTTTTTGGACATCATAACGGTATCGTGAACGTACACGTCCTCCGCGCGGGCAAAGCAGGACCACAGGGTGTACCACGTCAGGTGCGTAAAGCCGAGCGTCGAATTGGACACCGGACACTCCGCCAAAAACTCCTCCCATTCTCGCTTCACCGCCGCAATCTCCTCGTCGGGACAGATCGGGAGAGCGATCTCCTTAGGCTCAATACGGCGCATCGCAAACGCCATCAAAATACGTCCGTTCTCGCACGCAACCGAAAGCACGGTTTTGGCATTTCCCTCCATAGAGGCAATTCCGCAAGGAACGGTATAGGTATAAAAATAGCTTTCCGAGATCAGGCGGAACGTATTGTCTCCCGTTTCCGTCCCCCAGCCCTTGCGCACAAACTGCAGTCGCAGATCCAAGCCCTCGCTGTCGATCACGACAGTATCGTCATCACGGAAATAGAGCCGCGCCGTGCCGTTCTCCCCCTTGACCGTCAGCACCTCGGGAACGGCAGAGGCGGTAAACGTCTCCGCTTCATCCCTTCCAAAGGTTAATTTAAACGTCAGACAGTCGTCAAATCTGCGCCGCGCACTATAGACGGACAGTGCGTTTTCTACCCTACCGTCCTCACCGACGTCCTGCGAGAGAGCAAGGTATGCGCCGTATCGACTGAAGGGCGTGCGCGAAATATCAATCATCGTATGGTTCATTGTAGTCTTCCTTTCGGACTGTATTCAATACGTCTTTTCATTCATTATAGCACAGAAAAAGCAATATTTCTATAACTTTAACTGCAAATACTATGATTTTTGCTTTATTCTCCCCTTCTTTTGCACGGGAATATATCCGTCGGAATCCAATGCGTAAAGCATCCAATCCTTGGAAATACAGGTCTTTTTCATTGGTGTTCTCCTTTGGGGTTCTTCGGTAATTTTATTATACTACACCCCCCGTTCCCTGTCAAGCGATTTGGGCGATCTCTATGTTCCACTTGACAAGCGGTTCCGTTCATGCTATACTGTAATTGATCCGAACTGTGAAAGGAGCAGAAAAAATGAAAAGAACCGTCTTATGTATGCTTGCGCTTGCTCTCTCCTTTTTTTTTGTTGTCTGCTCGCCGACCGATGCGGGTGCGTTCGCAAAAACGTTCTCCAAAAACGGCTTTCAGATCACGCTGACAGAAGAGTTTACGGAACTGGAATACGAGAACTGTGAGGCGTGCTTTGCCTCCATCACGATGTCCGTCACCGCTTGGAAGGAAAGTAAGGCATCGAATGAATATCTTCAGAGCATCACGCGAAGGGATTATGCCGAATTACTCCGAGAAGCCAACGCGGATAAAAACCCGTCTCCGCTCCACGTTGAAAACGGGTTGATCTACTTCACCGATACCGTAAAGGACGTCAACGGATTGGACAACACGCTGGCGGTGGCGGTATATGAATCAAGCGATGCGTTCTGGATCGTGGAATTCGGCACGTTCACCGAGCAATACGAGCCGTATAAGGACACCATCCTCTCCTACGCAAAAACGGTTAAGGTCTAATATACAAAAAATCCCCATGAACCGAGTGAACAAGTCCGTTAAAAACGGACAATAGACAAAAGCCCCCTTGATGTGGTAGAATTAAAGTACCATATCAAGGGGG
>JAZNXP010000076.1:0-4022 GCA_045593965.1 Eubacteriales bacterium
GCGCAAAGGGGCGAGCTTGCACACGCCGCAGAGGTGCTTCGAGACGGCGGACTTGTCGTTTTTCCGACCGAAACGGTCTATGGACTCGGCGGCATTGCCACCTCCGATACGGCGGCGAAGCAGATCTATGCCGCTAAAGGACGTCCGTCCGACAATCCGCTCATCATTCATTTGTCCGATCCGAGGGAAGCCGAGGCATATGCCGTCACTTCCCCTCTCTATCATATATTGGCGCGAGCCTTCATGCCCGGTCCCTTGACAGTCATTCTGCCCAAAAAGGACACCGTTCCCGTATCCGTTACGGGGGGGCTGGACTCTGTTGCCGTGCGTTGCCCCTCTCACCCCATCGCAAAGGCTCTGATCGCTCTTGTCGGCGCGCCGATCGCGGCACCGTCGGCAAATCTTTCGGGCAAGCCGTCGCCCACCTGCGCCAAGCACGTCGCGCGCGATATGGATGGGCGTGTGGATATCATCCTCGACGGCGGAGACTGCGAGATTGGTCTGGAATCCACCATCGTCAAGCTTGACGGCAATGCCTTGACGCTTCTGCGCCCGGGCGCGATCACCTATGACGCGCTTTGTATGGTCTGCCCAAACGTCACGGTGGCGGATGCGGTGACCCATCAGCTCGCGGCGGATGAGCGTCCGCTTTCCCCCGGGATGAAATACCGTCATTACGCGCCGAACGCCCCCCTTGTTTTGCTTTCGGGCAAGGATGACGCCGTTCTTGCGTTTTTGCAACGTGAGCAACAGGAAAAGAAATGCGCGATCCTATGCTATAACGAGGAGATCACGCTCCTTAAATCCGATCGCTTACTTCCCGTCGGAGCACGGGACGATCTTGCGGCGCAAGCGAAAACACTGTTTTCCGCACTTCGCCTGGCAGATGATACCGACGCGGACATCATCTACGCGCACCTCCCCCCCATGGACGGCTTGGGGCTTGCGCTCTATAACCGCATGATCCGCGCGGCGGCACATACCGTTAAACACGTTAAATAATATTCCTGATACAAAAAACCATTCTTCCCCCGCGACCGACATCACAGAAAGGAATTCGTCCGAAGATGGCAAAAAAACAGAAAAAAGAGAAAAAAGAGATCGTTCACGCGCCGATCGTTTATCAACCGATCACCGAGACGATCGAAAAAAACTATATGCCCTACGTTATGAGCGTCATCGTCTCCCGCGCGATCCCCGAGATCGACGGACTCAAGCCCGCTCACAGAAAGCTCCTTTACACCATGTATAAAATGGGACTTCTGACGGGTCCGCGTACCAAAAGCGCGAACATCGTGGGTCAGACCATGAAGCTCAATCCCCACGGAGATGCGTCCATCTATGAAACGATGGTGCGTCTGACGCGCGGTAACGCAACGCTTCTGCATCCGTTGGTGGACTCCAAGGGCTCGTTCGGAAAGCAGTATTCCTCCGAAATGAAGTATGCCGCGTCCCGTTATACCGAATGCAAGCTGGACACGATCTGCGCCGAGCTGTTTGAAGGAATTGACAAGGACGCCGTTGATATGGTCGACAACTACGACGCGACCATGAAGGAACCCGTTCTTCTTCCTACCACCTTCCCCAACATTCTCGTCATGCCCAATAAGGGAATTGCAGTCGGTATGGCTTCGGACATCTGCTCCTTCAACCTTGCCGAGATCTGTGACGGTACCATCGCGCTTCTTCGCAAGCCCAATCTTTCGGTTGAAAAAATGATGGAGCTGGTCAAGGCTCCCGACTTCTCGGGCGGCGGCGTTGTGCTTTACGATCCCGAGCAGATCAAGCAGATCTACACCACGGGGCAAGGCTCCGTTCGTCTGCGCGCGCGCTACGTATATGACAAACAGAACAGCTGCATTGAGATTTTGCAGATCCCCTATTCCACGACCATTGAGCTGATCGTGGCAAAGCTAACCGCACTTTATAAAGAAGGAAAGCTGAAGGAGATCACCGACTTCCGTGACGAGATCGACCTCAACGGCTTCAAGCTCGCCATCGACATCCGTCGCGGCGTTGATCCCGACAAGCTGATGATGAAGCTCTTCAAGCTCACGCCTCTTGAGGATAGCTTCAAGTGTAACTTCAACGTGCTTGTTGACAGCGTTCCGCGCACCATGGGCATCAACGAGATCCTGACCGAATGGATCCGCTTCAGACTGAACTGCCTGCGCCGTGAAATGAATTTCACGCTCAAAAAGAAAAAGGACAAGCTCCATCTGCTCACGGGTCTTACCAAGATCCTGCTTGACATCGACAAGGCGATCGACATCATCCGTCATACCGAAAAAGATGCTTTGATCGTCCCCAATCTGATGAAGGGCTTCCAGATCGACGAGATCCAGGCAAATTACATCGCCGAGATCAAGCTGCGTCACCTCAACCGCGAGTATATCCTCAACCACATCGCCGAAATGAAGGGACTGCAGGAGGAGATCGCGGATCTTGAGGAAACATTGAAGGATGAGCTGAAGCAGAAAAACGTGATCATCAAGCAATTGACCGAGATCAAAAAGAAATACGGTCAGCCGAGACAGACACAGATCGTCGCAATGGACAGCGTGGCAACGTATAACGAAGAGGATCACGTGGAGAACTATCCCGCCCGCTTCGTTCTGACGAAAGAGGGCTACTTCAAGAAGATCACCTTCCAATCGCTCCGCGGAAACGACGAGCAGAAGTGCAAGGACGGAGACGAGATCTTGTCTGTCATTGACGGCGAAAACGTGGATAACATCATATTCCTCACCAATCAATGCCAGCTTTACCGCACAAAAGCCGAAGATTTTGACACCACCAAGGCATCGGCTCTTGGAGATTATCTCCCCGCAAAGCTCGGAATGAACCCCGATGAAAAGCCCATTCTGATGAATATTCAGAACAAATATCCCGCAAAGGAAAACTTCGTATTCATTTTTGAAAACGGCAAGGGCGTGCGTGTTTCCGTCTCCAATTACGAGACCACGGGCAATCGCCGTAAGCTGACCTCCGCCTTTTCCAAGGCTTCCCCCATCGTGGCGGCATTCTATGAGAAAGCACCGATGGACATTCTGCTCCAATCCTCCGAAAATCGCGCGATCATCATCAAGTCTACCCTCATTCCGCTCATGTCCACGCGTACCTCGAACGGCGTAACGCTGATGTCCATGAAGAAGGGTCAAACGCTGACGTACGCAACAACCGATCTTGAGCAGATCCCTGACGGAGCAAAGAGCTTGAAGAAATTAAAAATCCCCGCTACGGGCGTTCCGCTTCCGTAACGTCAACAGAAAGGACGATCGATCATATCATGTCGAAGAAAAAAGAAACCTCTTCCCATTTTCCGCTTTGGGTACGAATTCTCGCCATTGCGCTTGCAGGCTTGACCGCATCGGGCATTTTGATGTACGTCATCATCTTTTTTGCCAATTTCTTTTGATCCATTCCAAAAAAAATACGGCATCCGCTATGAAAGCGGATGCCGTTTCTTTATGCGGTCCATACACGAATGCCATAGCTCTTGGCGTATGCCTCGGCATAGGAGTCTTTTGCGCATTTCACCGTCAACGTGGCGGAACAGTTTTCGAATACTCCGTAGTAAATGACCGTTACGGAAGTTGGGATTTCCACCGTTTTCAACGAGACGCATCCCGAAAACACGAACCATCCGATGCTCTTTACCCCATTTGGAACGGAGACCTCTTCGATCGACGTGCAATTTTGGAACAAGCGATCTCCCAATGCCGTCACGGGTAAATTTTCCACCGTTGCGGGAATCTCCACGCGTCTTGCGGCACCCGTATAGGAAAGCAGCCTGACCGTTCCGTTTTCGATCTGATACGTAAACGGAATGCGCTCGGATGGCGGAGTGACGTTGCCCGCATCCTGCAACACCTTCAACGCTTCCACGGTCTGCTCCAGAAGCTCGATCTTGGAATCGTATGTAATTTGCTCGATGTAACGCTCGGTCTTGATCTGCAAAAGCTCCTCCTGCAATTGCTTGACCAGCTCCTCGTAGTATTGCAATTTCGTTTGCGCGGAAT
>JAZNXP010000077.1:0-3020 GCA_045593965.1 Eubacteriales bacterium
AGTCGCTTCGCGACGTTTGACACCATCTCCCGTGGGGAGAGGCTTACGATAGTACCGCCGACAGATTTAAACTTTCGCAAAATTTCGAAACAACGCATTGCATAAAAAGAAGGCTTCGCCGGGAGGAGAAGCTCCCGACGGAGTCGGGGGATGAGGGGTAGGATGCGGAGCATCCGTCTTTTGCAGCGCGGTACATAGAAATAACGCCGCTACGCGGCTACACCTCATCCGTCTCGCTATGCGATCCACCTTCCCCTCAAGGGGAAGGCTTTCTTTAGCTCCGATAACAGTTTCGGACTTTCCACAAAATTTTAAACCACCGCACCGAACAAACGTAAGGCTCACCCCTCCGGGGGAGCTGGCACCGCTTGCGGTGACTGAGAGGGCATGATGCGTGCAAAATCCGCCCTCTCCGTCACGCTTCGCGTGCCACCTCTCCCAGAGTGAGAGGCTTACAAAAGTACCGCGAATAGGTTTAAACTTCCACAAAATTTTAAACCAGAGCACCGCACAAACGCAAGGCTCACCCCTCTTGGGGGAAGGCGCAAGCGCCACAAAGTACCTTCGGTATTTTTACGCTGTCGCGGAGCGACTGAAAGGGCATATCCATCTTTTTTCGTGCGGTGCATAAAAAACACCTGCTACAGACCGCGTGGGACTGTAACAGGCGAGGTGTTTTGCAATCAGATGTTATCGATCGGCTCGGAGTCACCGACGATGAAGTCCTTGATGATGTGATAGATCTCCGTGTCGGATTCGCAATAGATCTGATCCCACTCGAACGTGTACATCGCGCCGAGCAGAGATTTTCCGTTTACCGTGAAGTTATCACCGTCCGTCAGCGTGATCTTGCCCTTGTGCTTGGTCGCAAGTCCAACAAAACGGTTGATGTCTGCCATTGTGTCAAGTCTGATTTTGTAACGCATATCGTTTCTTCCTTTCTTTTCTCTTCGCAACACGCTTTTTTGATGTCATTTTCAATACGTGTGCGTTTATTTTGCAATTGCGGAATGAACCGCGCTTATTTTTTTCTTCTTCTCCGCCCCGAAAACAGCTTCCTCAACAGCGGAGATAAAAACGCAGGGGCCTTCCATACCATCATTTTCATTGCCGCACCTCATTTCTATGTAAGTTTTTCACTTTCATTCTATGCGCAAGCAATTGAAATGTTTCCTTCGTTTGCGGTATACAAGAGGGGACCTTCTCAAAAGTCCCCTCGTACGATCCCGCGTCCTGCTTACGTGGCGGCTTTGGAATGCTTATAAAAATTCTCGATCGCGGCACGGAAAACAGTCTTATCGTTTTCATGCGTCAGGGACGCTTCCGCTTGCTCGACGGGAACCCATTCGACCTGCGCGATCTCGCCCTCCTGCGGCGTGATGCTCTCCTGCTTGGTCTCGGTCATGAAATAAACGACCTCCTTGGAGACGCCCGGGATGGGAGAGTAATGCACGGTCTGGCGGAAATCCCGATCGATGCGGATCTGCACCGACGTCTCCTCATAGACCTCGCGGACTGCCGTCATGTACTCGGTCTCGCCGCGCTCCATGTGTCCCTTTGGGAAGGAGCGATGTCCGCCATGCTTATGTCGGATCATCAGAATATACAGTTGTCCATCGTGTTCGTCACGGCGAAATACGAGTGCGCCGCACGATTTTTCATGATGCATGGGAATCTCTCCTCCCTTCCTTTGTTTTTCTTATTCGGGCTGGACCTGCTCCATGATGAACGCCTCGAGAATGTCACCGACCTTGATATCGTTGAACTTCTCAAGACCGATACCGCATTCGTAGCCCGAAGCCACTTCCTTGGCGTCGTCCTTGAATCTCTTAAGCGACGAGATCTTATCCTCGAAGATCACGATGCCGTCACGAACGACACGGATCTGCGACTGACGGGTGACCTTACCGTCCTGAACGTAAGATCCCGCGATCGTTCCGACGTTGGGAACGTGAATGGTCTGACGGACCTCTGCGTGTCCGAGCAGATTTTCGCGGAACTTGGGTGCCAGCATACCCTTCATTGCCGCCTGAATTTCTTCAATACATTCGTAAATGACACGGTACGTGCGCACGTCAACGCCCTGACGCTCTGCGGAATCGAGCGCGCTCTTATCGGGACGGACGTTAAATCCGACGATGATCGCGTTGGATGCCGCCGCGAACGTGACGTCACCCTCGGTGATACCGCCCGCAGCCGCGTGGATCACGCGTACCTTGACTTCTTCGTTGGAAAGCTTGAGCAGCGACGCCTTGACAGCTTCCACAGAGCCATCCACGTCTGCCTTGACGATGATATTGAGGTCCTTGACACCGTCCGAGATCTGCGCGAACAGATCGTTGAGGTTTGCTCTGGCATTCGCCTTGAACACATCCTCCTTCGCCTGCGCGCGGCGACGGTCGGCAAGGGTTCTTGCCATTCTTTCGTCCTCGACCGCCTGGAATTCGTCACCCGCGGACGGAACCTCCGCAAGACCCGTGATCTCAACGGGAACGGAAGGAGCCGCTTCCTTGAGGGGCTTGCCGTTGTGGTCCGTCATCGAACGCACGCGTCCGACGGCAGTACCCGCGATGATGATATCTCCACTCTTAAGCGTACCGTTCTGAACCAATACGGTCGCAACAGGTCCGCGTCCGCGATCCAGCTTTGCCTCGATGACAAGGCCCTTCGCGCGGCGGTTGGGATTTGCCTTCAGCTCCTTGACGTCCGCCACGAGCAATACGCTCTCCAGCAGATCGTCGATGCCCTGATGCATCAGAGCCGATACGGGGACACAGATCGCGTCTCCTCCCCACTCCTCGGGAACAAGACCGTACTTGGTCAATTCCTGCTTGACCGCGTCGGGGTTCGCGGTGGGTTTATCCATTTTATTGATCGCGACGACAATGTCAATGCCTGCCGCCTTTGCGTGGTTGATCGCCTCGACCGTCTGGGGCATGATACCGTCGTCTGCCGCAACGACAAGGATGGCAATGTCGGTCGCCATCGCGCCTCTTGCGCGCATCGCGGTGAACGCCGCG
>JAZNXP010000078.1:0-11777 GCA_045593965.1 Eubacteriales bacterium
AGAGCGTATCCCGTTCTCCCGAGTTGGAGGTGGAGGAATAGGAGGCGGGTTGCCCCTGTGCAAAGACCGGGAGGATCGTGCAAACGATCAGGAGCAGGGCGACGAGTGTGACGATGCCTTTTTTCAAACTGTGTTTCATAACTGTCTCCGTGTGTTTTCAAAATTCAGGGAAATCAGTGCTTGATCTCCCAAAGCTCTTCATAACTTTTCCAATTATTCGGAAAGAAATAGACGCAGGTGTGCGTCAGCACACATAGGGCGCAGCCCAAACGCTTACATGGTAAGCATTTCTGTGCATATTATATCATAGACCGTTTGCAGTGTCAAGGGGTAGGCTTGAAAACGAAAATTCATGAGACACGAAAAAAGACTGCTGCGATGCGTTAACGTAACGCGCAACAGTCTTTTTCTGTAAGCAGAAATCAAGCGTCCTTCTTGACGTCCAGAACCTGCTTGCCGTTATAAAAGCCGCAAACCTTGCATACGCAGTGGTTCTTTACGAATTCATCACATGCAGGGTTGGAGCACTTTGCCATACCGGGCATAGAGAGCTTGCTATTATTGGAACGTCTCTTGTCTCTGCGGGCTTTCGATACTTTTTTCTTTGGTACTGCCATGTCTACACCTCCTCATTACGCACGTTTGTGCGGTTGCGTTTAATCATTCTCTTCCTCATTTTTGTCAAACAGCTTCTTCAGCACGGCAAGCCGCGGATCGGGCTCGAACGTCGGACAACCACAATCGCCATCGGCGCGCGGCTTTCCGCATTTCGGACACAGACCGGGGCAATCCTCACGGCACAGAAAGCGCATGGGGAAGGAGAGAAGCAATTCCTCGCGGATCTCCTCGTCCAGATCGAGCATGCCGTCCTTGATCACGGCGTACTCGTCCACGTTTTCATCCATCTGCTCCTCGGTAAGGGTTCCCTCCGCAGCGACCGTCCGTTCCAGCTGAACGGCAAAGTCTCCGCTGACGGGTTCGAGACAGCGTGCACAGATGCTTTTGTACGAAACGGTTGCCGTCAGCGTCAAGGACATATATCCCGCCGCGTCGGTCACGTCTCCTACCACGTGCGCGTCGCCTTCAAACTCCGCACCGTCCGGAAGATCGGGGGAAAGCAGGTAGTCAATGTGAATGTGATCGGTTTCTCCTCGGAGCATAGACCGCATATCCAATATCACAATTACCCACCTCCAGTTTGGTTGACATAAAATGCGACAATAAATATTATACCCATCCAAAACGGTTTTGTCAATAGGTTTTTTACAATTCAGCCGTATTTTTTCTCTATTTTGCGTTTTTTTACATTGACAAAGACTTTTTCGGATGCTATAATTCATTTAAAGATGGATTTTATGGTTGATTGTAGCTTTTTTCAAGGAGCGGAAAGGAGACGCGCGTGAGGACTGCGGGAATGATCTGTGAATGCAATCCCTTGCACGGGGGGCATCGGCATCTGCTGCGCCGTATGCGCGAGGGCGGTGCGGACGCGGTGGTCTGCGTGATGAGCGGAGACTTCGTACAGCGCGGAGAAGCGGCGATCGTTGACTGCCGTACACGTGCGCAAATTCTCCTTGACGGAGGCGCGGATCTCGTTTTTGAGCTTCCGTTTCCGTTCTGCTCGTCGGGAGCCGATTTTTTCGCACGCGCGGGCGTGAGCATTCTTTCCCGTCTTGGTGTGGACGAGCTTTGGTTCGGCTCGGAATGCGGTGAGCTTGACCGTCTTTCAAGGCTTGCCCATATTGCCGAAAGCGAGGTATTTCAAGAGGCGTACGCCGGAACCGCGCGTTCCGAGGGAGGAACGGCACAGCAATACGTCGCGCTTCTGCAAGGCATGGAGAAGAGCGACCGACCGCTTTCCTCCAACGATCTTTTGGGAATCTCCTATCTTCGGGCGATCCTGTCGCAAAAGAGCACCCTGACACCGCATACCGTCAAGCGAGAGGGAAGCGGATATCTTGATACGTCTGTCAAAGCAGGAGAATATCCCTCCGCCACCGCGCTTCGGGCATTATTGAAGGACGGCGGTGTGGAAGCTGCGAGAGACTATCTGACCTCTTCCTGCGCGCGATCGCTGAAGGATGCGTTTGATGAAGGGCGCGCGCCTGCCGATCTTGCGTACGCGGAGAGACTGATCCTCGGAGCATTCCGCCTGATGCCGAAGGAGCGGACCGAGCGGATCGCCGAGCTTTCCGGAGGACTTGGCGCACGGATGTGCGAGGCTTCCCAAAAGGCGACGGGGCTTTCCGATTTTCTTTCCCTGTCCGCGACCAAGAAATATCCGATCTCCCGCCTGCAAAGGGGCATTCTGTTTGCCCTGACCGAGATCGCCCCCGAGGATCTGAAGTGTGCGCCTGCGTATTCCCGTCTGCTTGCCGCAAACGAGAACGGATACGCATTTCTTGCCTCGATCCGCAAAACGGCAGCGATCCCGATCGTCACAAGGGCGTCGGATTACCCGAAAACACCCGAGGCTGTCCGTCAGCGCGCGTGGGAAGAAAAGGCAAAAAGCCTTTACGCGCTGTGCTGTCCGCGCCTGCCCGATTGACCTCCGCCTGAACAGAAAGGATTTTTTTATGAAATTAAAGGATTTGTTAAATAAAGAAACCCCGTCCCTCTCCTTTGAGGTGTTTCCACCCAAGACCGACGCGGCGTTCGCGAGCGTGGAGAAGGCGATCTTTGAGATCGCCGCGCTTCGTCCCGCGTTCATGAGCGTGACCTACGGCGCGGGCGGGGGAACGAGCCGTTATACAATGGACATCGCCTCGGACGTCAAATCCCGTTACGGTGTGCCGACCCTGGCGCATCTGACCTGCGTGTCCTCCACCAAGGCGACGGTGAAGGAAAAAATCGACGATCTGCGCAAGGCGGGGATCGAGAACGTCATGGCGTTGCGCGGGGACATTCCCGCAGACCGTCTCGGAGATGACAGAAGCGCGTGGGACTACCGCTATGCGATCGACCTGATCCGTCAGCTGCGGGAGTCGGGCGCGGATTTCTGCATTGGTGCTGCGTGCTATCCCGAGATCCATCCCGAGAGCGCGAACCAGAAGGAGGACATCAGGCGTCTGAAGGAAAAGGTGGACGCGGGATGTGATTTTCTGACCACGCAGATGTTTTTTGACAATCATCTTCTTTATAATTTTCTCTATAAGATCAGGGAAGCGGGCATCACCGTTCCCGTCATCCCGGGCATCATGCCCATCACCAACGCCAAGCAGGTCGAGCGTGCGCTGAAGCTTTCGGGCTCGTTCATGCCGCAGAGATTTAAGTCGTTGGTGGACAAATTCGGAAACGACCCTGCCGCCATGATGCAGGCGGAGATCGCGTACGCGACCGATCAGATCATCGATCTTTACGCGAATAATATTACGAACGTACACGTTTATTCCATGAATAAGCCCGCGGTTGCGGCAAAGATCCAAGAAAATCTTTCCTGCATCATCGGCAAGGGAGAAAACGTGTGACGGAGCTGTTTCGGTGCGTGCTTCCCGATGTCAACGCGCGCGAGGTGCTGCGCTATATGGGCTGCAAGGACGCCGATGCCGAGCTTGCGGCGATGCTTGCGGACGTGCTTGATGAATGCCGAGACGTTTTTGACCAAGCGGCGGTATGCTATACCGTGGTCACTGTCGAACGGGAGAACGGACATTTGCTCATCGGCGGTCATCCCGTGGAAAGCAGGGATCTGCAAAAGGCACTTGACGGATGCCAAAGAGCATTGCTCTTCGGCGCGACGGTCGGCGTTGGAATTGACCGTCTGATCGCGCGGTACAGTCGCGTCTCCCCATCCCGTGCGCTCTGCTTACAGGCATTGGGTGCGGAGCGGATCGAGGCGTTGTGTGATGCGTTCTGCAACGGTTACGCAAAACGGGCGGAGCAGGTGGGAGAGCGGTTGCGTCCGCGTTTCAGCGCAGGCTACGGAGACCTTTCCCTTGCGGTACAGAAGGATTGGTTTCGGATCTTGGATTGCCATAAAAAAATCGGACTTTCACTCAATGAAAGTCTTGTTATGTCTCCCGCAAAGTCGGTCACGGCGATCGCGGGAATTGAAAAACTGTAAGTTTAAAGAATAAAAGCATTCACGGGAGTTACGGTATGCGGATCAGAGAACGCTTGAAAAACGGAATATTACAGCTTGACGGTGGCATGGGAACGCTACTGCAGGCGAAGGGACTGAAAGCAGGAGAGTATCCCGAACGCTGGAACGTCACGCATCACGACGTGATCGAGGAGATCCATTATGCGTATTACCTGGCGGGAAGCGACGTTGTCAGCACGAATACCTTTGGCGCGAACACCTTACATTTTGATGCGACAGAGCTGGAGGAGATCGTCAAGGCTGCCATTGCGAACGCAAGACGCGCGGCTCTTCGCGCAGGTGGCGAGCGATACGTTGCTTTGGACATCGGTCCTACGGGGAGACTGCTCAAGCCCTTGGGAGATCTGGATTTTGAGGACGCGGTGGCGATCTTTGCCGCGACCGTGCGCCTTGGTGTAAAATACGGCGCGGATCTGATCCTGATCGAGACGGTGAACGATTGCTATGAAACGAAGGCGGCGTTGCTTGCGGCGAAGGAGAATTCCACGCTTCCCGTATTGGTATCCAACGCCTACGGTTCCGACGGTTTGCTGATGACGGGCGCGACACCCGAGGCGATGGTCGCTCTTGCCGAGGGCATGGGCGCGGACGCGATCGGTGCGAACTGCTCGTTGGGTCCCCGTCAGCTTCGTCCCGTCGCAGAGGAGCTTTTGCGATGCGCGTCGATCCCCGTTCTGCTCAAGTCCAACGCAGGCTTGCCCAGAGAGGAAAACGGAAAAACGGTCTATGACGTCACCGAGCGGGAATTCGCGCGTGAGGTCGCCGACATGGCGGGCATGGGAGTGAGGATCGTCGGCGGATGCTGCGGAACGACGCCTGCGCATATTGAGGCGCTGACGGCGGCATTGCGGGATGTCATTCCCCCGTCCTTGACAGAAAAGGAAAGAACCTGCGTGTCCTCTTATACGCACGCGGTGACGTTTGACCGTTCTCCCATTCTCATCGGCGAGCGCATCAATCCCACGGGAAAGAAGCGGTTCAAGCAAGCCCTAATCGAGGGAGACATGGATTATATTTTGCGAGAGGGACTTCGCCAGGAGGAGAAGGGTGCGCACGTGCTTGATGTGAACGTCGGGCTTCCCGAGGTCGACGAGCCAAGCTTATTGGTGCGCGCGATGGAGGAATTGCAGGCGGTGCTGTCCCTTCCGCTTCAATTGGATACAGCATCCCCAGAGGCGATGGAGAAGGCGCTTCGCCGTTATAACGGCAAGGCGTTGGTCAATTCCGTCAACGGAAAAGAGGAGAGCATGAGGGCGATCTTCCCGTTGGTGAAAAAATACGGCGGTACCGTGATCGCGCTGACCTTGGACGAGGACGGCATTCCCGCCACGGCAGAGGGACGCGTTCGGATCGCGGAGCGGATCTTATCGGTTGCCGCCGAATATGGCATTGCCAAGAAGGATCTGATCTTTGATCCGCTTGCCATGACGGTCAGCGCGGATCAAAACGCCGCGACGGTGACGCTTGAAGCGGTCAGACGCCTGAGCGAGATGGGATGCAAAACATCCTTGGGCGTTTCCAATGTATCCTTCGGGCTTCCGAGAAGAGAGATCGTCAACAGCACCTTTTTTGCGTGCGCGCTGGAGAAGGGACTGTCCGCCGCGATCTTAAACCCCGATTCGGCAGATATGATGAAGGTGTATCACGCCCACCGCGCTTTGCACGGTATGGATGAAAATTGCGCGGACTATATTTCGTTTGCTTCATCCCTGCAGGACGCGCCTGTACAGCAGACGGCAAGCACGCAAGCAGCCTCTGCTGCTGCACAAGCCTCGGTGTCCGAATTGCGCGCGGCGATCGTCAAGGGCAGAAAAACGTCCGCCTCGGAATTGACGAAGGAAATGCTTTCCTCGGTCGATCCGCTTTCCTTGGTGGAAAACGAGATCATTCCCGCCTTGGACGAGGTCGGAAAGGGCTTTGAGGAAAAGCGTGTGTATCTGCCCCAGCTTCTGATGAGCGCGGAGGCGGCAAAATGCGCGTTTGAGGAAGTGAAGTTCAAAATGAACGCGAGCAAGACCGAGAGTGCGAGAAAGGCGACGGTCGTGCTTGCCACGGTCAAGGGTGACATTCATGACATTGGCAAAAACATTGTCAAATTGCTCATGGAAAATTACGGCTATGCGGTCATTGATCTGGGCAAGGACGTTCCCCCCGAGGCGGTGCTGGAAGCCGTTCTGCGGACGGGTGCGGACTATGCCGCGCTCAGCGCGCTGATGACGACGACCGTTCCCGCAATGGCAGAGACGGTTGCGCTGTTGCACAGAGAAGCACCGCATTGCCGCGTGCTTGTTGGAGGCGCGGTCCTCAACGCGGAATACGCCTCTCGCATCGGTGCGGATCATTATGCTCCCGACGCGATGGGAGCGGTGCGATATCTGGAGCATGGGAGACAGGACGTACGCGCTTGATCCTTTGACAAAACGATACTTTTTTACATAATAATGACGCCTTTTTACATTTACACCTGCACGGATACCGTTTATAATAGAACGTGTATTCAAATCCCGTCAAAGAAAAAACAGTTTGGAGGAAAAGGATATGATCATTCGTCAGGAAGTAAAGGATTTTGAAGCTCTTGGATTTGGTATGTTTGTGCATTTCGGCGCGTACAGCGTGCTTGCCAAGGGAGAATGGGCAAAGCATATCTATAACATCCCTTATGAGGAATACGATGAGAACGTCAAGGCGTTTTGCCCCGTTGAGGACTGGGCGGACGAGCTTGTAAAGACCGCAAAGAACGCGGGCTGCAAGTACATCACGCTTACCACGCGTCACCACGACGGTTTTTCTCTGTTTGACACGTGCGGACTGAACGACTATGACACCGTACACACCATCGGACGCGATCTGGTGCGCGAGTACGTGGATGCTTGCCGCAAGTATGACGTCATTCCGTTCTTCTATCATACGCTGCTGGATTGGCATCATCCGCTTTACGATACCGATTTTCCCGCGTATCTGAAGTATCTGCGCGATAGCGTGGAGATCCTTTGCACCAAGTATGGCAAGATCGGAGGCCTATGGTTTGACGGCAAGTGGAACAAGCCGAACGATGATTGGGAAGAGGACGCGCTCTACGGCATGATCCGTTCGCATCAGCCGCATTGCATCATCATCAACAATACGGGTCTGAACGCGCGCGGAGAGGCGGGACATATTGAATTGGACAGCGTGACCTTTGAGAGAGGACTGCCGAACCGCCTCAACCAAGAGGGCGCACCGAAGTATCTTGCGAGCGAGATGTGCGAGACGTTGGCACTCCACTGGGGATATGCGAAGGATGACCTGAACTTTGAGTCTCCCTCTCACTTTATCCGTGAAATCGCCGAGTGCCGCAGATGGGGCGCAAATATGCTGCTCAACGTCGGTCCCAAGGGAGACGGAACGCTTCGTCTGATCGACAAAGCGACTCTTGAGGTCATCGGTCAGTGGGTCTCCTTCAACGAAGAAGCGATCCGCAAGCCCCGTCCGACGTATCTTCCTATTGAGGGCGGACAGGAAAACGATTTTGTATTAAAGGACGGAAACAGCTATTATCTGTTCTGCTGCGGACTGCCAAGCGCGGGTGACGTCAACGTGACTCTGCAAGCCAATCCCAAGGCGTGCGAGCCCTGCTTTGCGATCAAGGAGCGCGTAACGGCGGCTTACTGGATGGATGACGGCGAGAACGTTCCCTTTGAGCAGAATGAGGAAATGACGATCTTCTATACGGGTCATTTTTCGTACGGTCACAATCTGGTCGTCCGCGTGGCGAAGATCACGGTGGAGTGAAAAATGATGCCTTTGTACGCGGATTCTTAATCAGGCAATCCGCTTGATCGATCCAAGCTTACTTTTATGAAATATTCAAAAAATGCCGACGGACACAAAAGAGCCGTCGGCGTTTTTTACAAAGTTGTATGAATTGGAGAAATCTTCTTGAAAGTAAAGTGTTTTTGTGATATACTGAAATAAACTGGGGGAATGTGGAAACGAATTCCAACGGTGGTGAAAATCGGAATTTTCAGATCACGGAAGGAGAAATTTATGACAGCGGAACAGATCATGGAATTGATCCAAAGCTTGATTTGGCTGCTTGCGGGCGTCGGTGTCTTTATCGTCGGCATGAACTTCATGAGCGAGGCACTGGAAAAGAGCGCGGGCAGCGGAATGAAGAAAATGCTGGGTAAGATCAGCAACAACCGTTTTTCGGGTGTTGGAATCGGCGCGGGCGTGACCGCGATCATTCAAAGCTCTTCTGCAACCTCGGTCATGGTGATCGGTCTTGTTAACGCGGGCGTTATGACGTTGCTTCAGGCAACTCCCATTATCATGGGTGCCAACATCGGTACGACGATCACGGGTGTTCTTGTTGCTTTGAAGAATGATTATTTCGATATGTTGATGTACCTTCTCGCCTTTGCGGGCGTTATGATGGGATTTTTCAAACAGGAAAGAGTCAAGATCATCGGCAATCTTTGCTGTGGTCTCGGATTGATCTTTGTCGGCTTGAACGTGATGAGCAGCGAGCAGGCGTTCGGAAGTCCGCTTGTTGAGGGAATGTTCACCAATATTTTTTCCGTGATCGATCATCCTCTTCTCCTGATCCTGGTCGGCGCGATCTTCACGGCGTTGATCCAAAGCTCCTCTGCCGCAACGGGTATCGTCATTACCATGGTGGGAACAAGCGTTCTGCCGCTGATGCTGGCACTCTTTATCATTCTCGGTGCCAACATCGGTACCTGTGTGACCGCGCTTCTGGCATCGATCGGCGCAAATGCCAACTCCAAGCGCGTGGCACTCATTCACTTCACCTTTAACGTGATCGGAACGGCGATCTTCACGGCGATCATCTGGCCGCTCGGAGATTCGGTTGTCAATCTGCTGCAATCCATGATCCCGGGAGAGGATCCGATGTCGCTGCAGATGCGCGTTTCGGCATTCCACGTTGTCTTCAACGTGACCACCACGCTGGCACTCCTTCCGTTCGTCAAGCAGCTGGTCAACTATTCCTCCCTTGTGATCAAGGATCAGAAGGATGCCGAGGAGACGCGCACGCTCAAATACGTGGACGACCGACTTGTCAAAACGCCTCCCGTTGCGTTGATGCAGGTCAAAAAGGAAATGGACTATATGATCTCCTTGGTAGAGGAGAACACCAAGCTTTCCTTTGTTGCGATGGAGACGGGCTCGGTGGAATACGGTGAGCGGATCGTTCAGAACGAGGCGATCATCGACTTTACGAACAGCGCGTTGACAAAATTCCTCATCAAGCTCTCCTCCGAGAACGTGGAGCAGAGCGACGAGCGAGTGATCGGCTCGTACTTCCATGTATTGAATGACCTTGAGCGTATCGGTGACCACGCCGAGAACTTCCACGAGATCGGTACGGAGATGTTTGGCAAGAAGATCGTATTCTCCGAAAAAGCCAAGGGTGACATCATCAAGATGCGGGATACGGTCATGCGTATGTTTGCCATCTCCAAGGATGCGTTTGAAAATTCGAACCGCGAGCATCTTGCGGAGCTGACCGCACTGGAAAACGAAGTGGATGCCATGAAGAAGGAGCTGACCGCAAGTCACTTTGCGCGTCTTGCCGAAGGAAACTGCAGCATGGACGTCAGCCCCTATTATTCCTCGACCGTCGTAGGACTTGAGCGTATCGCCGACCACTTGGTCAACGTGGGTTACAGTATCGTCAACCCCACGGGCTCTCAAAAGGAATTGAACTGACGCGTTCGGCGCGGCAATCCATCGAGCTTTGGCATAGCGACAGAAAAAACAAGAGCAAGAACCGAAGGATTTTTTCTCCTTCTATTCTTGCTCTTTTCTGTTTGTGATAAGGGGCAAAGCGGAAGCTCTTATCTACGCCGTAGGGAAGGGCGCGTTTTTACCCCCTCAGTCGCTTCGCGACAGCTCCCCCTACAAGTAGGTGGCGCCTTTCACAAGTGCGGCGGACGGTTTGGACTTTCTGCAAGAATTCGAACGGCGCACCGAACAAAACGAAAGGCTCCCCCTCGTGTCGTCCTGAGCGCAGGGCGAAGCCCAAAGTCGAACCCGAAGGGCGATGCGAAGCATCGGGATCTACGAGGGGAAGGGCGCGTTTTTCCCCCCTCAGTCGCGGCGCGGCAGCTCCCCCTACAAGTAGGTGGCGCCTTTCACGGAGTGCGGCGAACGGTTATAAACTTTCGCAAAATTCCGAACCACCGCATTTATGTTAGGTTCACCCCCCTCGTGTCATCCTGAGCGTAGGGCGAAGCCCAAAGTCGAACCCGAAGGGCGATGCAAAGCATCGGGATCTACGAGGGGAAAGGGCGCGTTTTTACCCCCTCAGTCGCTTCGCGACAGCTCCCCCTACAAGTAGGTGGCGCCTTTCACAAGTACCGCAAACAGGTTTAAACTTCCACAAAATTTTAAACCACCGCACCGCACAAACTCGTAGGGGCTACCTGCGGTCGCCCGTTAATGCAATGGCTATTCGCCAAAGAGCAAAATATGATATAACCTGTAGGGAACGGCGTCTCGACGTTCCGAAAGGCATAAAATTTTCGCGATAGCAAAAACAAAACGATTGTTTGGTGTGCTCTAATTAAAAAACGCAATCATCGTTTATAGCGGAACGTCGAGGCGCCGTTCCCTACAAGATTGATGGAAGTTGAAGCTTTGGTGGACGGTTATAAACTTTTGCGAGATTTTGAAATCGCGTACCGCATTTACGTTAGGCTCACCCCTTTGGGGGAGCTGTCGCGAAGCGACTGAGAGGGCATGGTGCGACACAAAATCCACCCTCTCAGTCACCGCAAGCGGTGCCAGCTCTCCCGAAGGGAGAGCCTAACGTTAGTGCCGCAAACGATTTTAAACTCTTGCAACATTTTGAACCAACGCACGGTTCTTACGGATATTTTATTTTCAGTTTTCCGAATTTCTCGCTTCCAAGAGAAACGAAACCGCAAATTCGTAGCCTTTCAAGAATGCTTTTTTGCAAAAAGGGAGTTGATCTCGCACAATGCGTCAACGTATGCTTCCACGGCGTGTTGTTGTTCGGCAGTCAACAGGTCGGTTGCTTCTCCGTGTAATTCCACCGCCTTTTTTGTCAGCTCCCGTTCCTCGTCCGTGTCCATTGCGGAGCATTGCTCCAACAGATATTCGTTCCATAATTTTTCAAGTGTCATTTTCATGTTTTTTCTCTGTTTACATCATGAATGTTGTTGATAACTTTATTTTACACCATGCATGATGTAAAGTCAACAACAACATAGATGATGTATGTTATAATCTGCTTATTAGACAAAAAAGAGCCGTTTTCGCGACTCGTCTTGGAGGATATACTATGCAATTTTACCAAAGGCTCAGAGACATCAGAGAGGATGCCGATAAAACGCAAACCGAAATAGCAACTTTGTTAGGAACTCGGCAACAGCAATATGCACGTTGGGAAAGCGGTGCGTGGCAGATGCCGATCGAACACTACAAGACACTCGCGCAATTCTATAACGTATCGATTGACTATCTTGCAGGGTTGATCGACACGCCGCGAAAATTAAAGTAAAATATGCGATCAAATCCCCATGCACAGATGAACTGCCCCAAATTGTGCGGACAGTACAAAAAGCCCCTTGTGGGTAGTATATTTAATAATTAAGCAACGAACTGACATCGCTTTTCTAGTGGTGTCAGTTTTGTTTTGAGTTGAATA
>JAZNXP010000079.1:0-2921 GCA_045593965.1 Eubacteriales bacterium
AAAACCGTCCACCAAGGCTTCAACTTTCATCAATCTTGTAGGGAACGGCGTCTCGACGTTCCGCTATAAACGATGATTGCGTTTTTTAATCAGAGCGCGCCAAACAATCGTTTTGTTTTTGCTATCGCGAAAATTTTATGCCTTTCGGAACGTCGAGACGCCGTTCCCTACAGGTTATATGAGATCTCGCGCTTTGGCGAATAGCCATTGCATTAACGTACGCCCCATGGTCGCCCCTACGGGTTTGTGCGTTGTTTCGGAATTTTGCGAAAGTTTAAATCTGTCGGCGATACTCAATAAAGCCTTCTCCAGCGGAGAAGGTGGCACCGCAGGTGACGGATGAGGAGAGACGGCTACACACCCTGTTCCGCTTTCTTCACTCGGTAGTTGACATTGGTTTATTTTCTTGCAAAAAGCCCAAAGCTGTCCGCAGCACAGGAGCTACGGAGCCCCACCGCAGGTGGCACCTTGCCGCGCCCTACCGCAGGTGGTATTAAATATCGAGATTTTCGGCGAACTTCGCGTTTTCTTCGATGAAGCGGCGGCGAGGCTCGACTTTATCACCCATGAGAAGCGAGAACATTTCATCGCACGCGATGGCGTCCTCAATGGTGACGCGCAGAATGGTACGCGTTGCGGGATCCATCGTGGTTTCCCAGAGCTGCTCGGCGTCCATTTCACCAAGACCTTTATAGCGATCGGCTTCGATGTTCACGCCGCCGAGCTCCTTGATGATGGCGTCGCGCTCCGCATCCGAGAACGCGTATCTCTCGTTTCCGTACTTCGCGCCCTTCTTATAGACCTTATAAAGCGGCGGCTGTGCAAAATAGACGTGTCCGTCCTCGATCAGCTTCCGCATATGACGGAAGAAGAAGGTCAAAAGCAGGATACGGATATGCGAACCGTCGACGTCGGCATCCGCCATGATGATGATCTTGCCGTAACGGAGCTTGGCGGTGTCAAATTCCTCGCCGATGCCGCACCCCAACGCCTGAATGATCGGGATGAGAGATACGTTGGAATAGACCTTATCCAATCTCGTTTTCTCTACGTTGAGTACCTTACCGCGCAGAGGCAGGATCGCCTGGAAGCGAGAGTTGCGTCCCTGCGTTGCGGAACCGCCTGCGGAGTCTCCCTCTACCAGATAAAGCTCGGTCAGCTCCGCGCTCTTTTCCTGACAGTCACGCAGCTTGCCCGGGAGTGTGGAGCCCTCAAGGAGTCCCTTGCGGCGCGTTGCCTCGCGTGCCTTTCTTGCCGCCTCTCGCGCACGGTACGCGGCGAGTGCCTTCTCAAGCACTGCTTTACCCATGCTCGGATTTTCTTCCAGATATTCACTCAATTTTTCGGTGACAAGGTTATAAACGTGCGTACGCATCTCGCTGTTGCCGAGCTTGCCCTTGGTCTGTCCCTCAAACTGCGCCTCCGTCAGCTTGACAGACACCACGGCGCAAAGTCCCTCGCGGACGTCCTCGCCCGACAGGTTCTTTTCGCTCTCCTTGATGATGCCGTACTTTCTGCCGTAGTCGTTGAGCACCTTCGTCAGCGCCGTCTTAAATCCGATCTCATGCGTACCGCCCTCGATCGTGTTGATGTTGTTCGCAAAGGTGAGCATCGTCTCGTTGTAGCTGTCGTTATACTGCATCGCGACCTCTGCCACCCACTGATCCTTCTCCGCGCGCATATACACCACGTCGGGGTGAACCACAACACTGTGCTTCTGCTCGTTGAGGTACTCGACAAAGGAACGGATGCCGCCCTCGTATTCCAGATCGTCCTCGCGGAACGTGCCGTCCTCCTGCGTCTCTCTCTCGTCGCGCAGACAGATGTTCACGCCCGCGTTGAGAAACGCTTGCTCGCGCAGACGCTTGAGCAGCGTGTCATATTCAAATACAGTCTCCTCAAAGATCTCCGCGTCGGGCTTGAAGCGGACGAACAAACCGTGTTTGTCCGTCTCTCCCTCGTCACGGAACTTGCGCGCAACAAAGCCGCGCTCAAACCGCTCGGTGTAGCGTCTGCCCTCGTGACAGTTGTCGATCTCCACCCACTCGGACAGCGCGTTTACGACCGACGCGCCCACGCCGTGGAGTCCGCCCGAGAATTTATATCCGTCTCCGCCGAACTTTCCGCCCGCGTGCAGAACCGTGTAAACGACCTCCAAGGTCGGAATGCCCATCTTCGGGTGAATTCCGCTCGGAATGCCGCGTCCGTCGTCGCGTACGGATACGCTTCCGTCGGGATGCAGAGTGACTTCGATGCGCTTACAACGCCCCGCAAGAGCCTCGTCGATCGAGTTGTCCACGATCTCGTACACCAGATGGTGCAGTCCGCGCAAGGAAGTCGTACCGATATACATACCGGGTCTCTTTCTTACCGCTTCCAGTCCTTCCAGTACTTGAATTTGGTTTTCGTCATAAACGCGTTCTTGATTTTCCATGTTGTTTCCCAATGGCATCGCCATCAGTTCCCCTTTCAAAGCTTTGACCTTCCTTCGGTCATTTGTTTTTTTATCTGACAGAAGCCTTGGCTTCTTGTGTTCATCTTCATTTCTTTGCTTCTCCTTTCGCGCGTGCGCACGCGCGCGCATACGCGTAAAAGATCAGCGGCTGCAGACCGCCGCCATACGCTCGCGGCCCGAACCGTTATCCGATCCGCAGTCCCTCAACGCGGCCGCATAACGCCGCGCCCGACAGCTGCGAAAAACAGATCCTGTACTGCCCGTCCTTCGCTTTATACAGCACGAACGACTTCGGGATCTCCTGCGACGCAAAATCCACAGCTCCCGCCGCGTCCGCCGCCGACAGATATTTCTTCGTGATCGCCGATACCGTCGCCGTGTCCGCATCGAAGATCCCTATGATCTCCCGTATGCGAATGTTTTCGTTGTTTCCTACGTGTAAATACATCGTCTTTTCCCTTCTTTT
>JAZNXP010000080.1:0-6730 GCA_045593965.1 Eubacteriales bacterium
TTTGGTGACCCCTACGGGAATCGAACCCATATCTTCGCCGTGAGAGGGCGACGTCTTAGCCGTTTGACTAAGGGGCCTTGCCTTGACGACTTGCTTATTATAGCACACTTTTTTTGAAATTGCAATAGGTTTTTGAAAAAAAGTTGAAATTTTTTTATTTTTTTCAAAATCCAAGAAGTGAATTGACTTTTTCACATAAGTATGCTATACTTTCATCGATCACATATTCTTTTGGAGGAAACATGTTGAACACGCAAAACCTCTTTACCCCCGTTCTTGAACAGATGATCTATCTGTTCGCCTTTATCGCAATCGGGTATTTGCTTTTCAAGCTGAATATCATCCCCAAAAATGCAATAACGACACTTTCCAAGCTGGAAAGCACGCTTTTTATTCCCTGCCTCGTCCTTTCTACCTTTATCTCTGGCTTTACGGTGGAAAAATTAACGTCAGCGGGAACATTGCTCCTGATGAGCGTCGCAATTCTTGCCGTTATGATCGGCTTTGCTTTGATCGTTTCCAAGCTGATCTATAAAAATGACAGATACCTGCAAAAGATCTCTGCCTACGGTCTTTCCTTTTCCAACTTCGGTTACATGGGAAACGCAATCGTCAGCGGTGTGTTCCCACAGATTTTTCTTGAATATACGATTTTTGTGATTCCTCTTTGGATCATGATCTATCTTTGGGGGGTTCCTTCCCTGCTCATCGCAGACGATCGGGATCAAAAAGCTTCCGTACCTTTTCTTCAACGGCTCAAGCCCCTCTTCAATCCCATGTTTATCGCCATGCTGATCGGTATTGCGTTGGGAATTACAGGTGCCGCGGCATATATTCCGAAGTCGGTAATGAACGTCATCCGCGTATCCGGTGACTGCATGTCCCCCATCGCCATGCTTCTGACGGGCATGACGATCGCCGCAAGTGACCTCCGAAAAATGTTAACAAAGCCGAAAACCTATATTCTCTCACTTGTGCGACTTGTGGCAATTCCGCTCCTGTTTATTTTTGTGTTTGCTTTCATCCCTCAAGGTTCAATAGTGAACCAAACCTTTCTGATCTGTGCAATGGCATCTCTTGCGATGCCATTGGGATTGAATACCATCGTTGTTCCCGGGGGATACGGAAAGGATACCACCGATGCCGCAGGCATGGCATTGATCTCGCACACACTCTCGATCATCACCATTCCGTTGATGTTTACACTTTTCCGCCTATTGGTCTTACAGTAAGCAAAAACGCCGTGTTCGTTTGAACACGGCGTTTTTTATGATGTATCGGAGATCACGCGATCGATCGCAGCATTTGCAAGCAGGGACTTCCGTCCGTCCGCTTTACGAACACGGCACAGTAGGACGCGCGCGCTCCCACTTCATCGGAAAGTGTGAAATAGAAGCGGTACGTATTCTGCGTTTCCTCAACCCGATCGACCTCAAGCTCCACCGTGCTTTCCCACGGCTGCAAGACGGTCGTATATGCATCCGAACGGTTCAGATATGTATAGATCTCCCCACTTTTGTGTCGGACATCGGACGTCCCGAACAGGCGGTTTGCCGCATTTTCAAAATCCACCGCAGGGATCGCCGTGGTCAGAACAGTATGCGGATACGCATCCCCCGTTTGCGTCAGCGTCTTGACGTTGCCCGTATAAAGCGAATAATTATCTCGCAAAAGATCGTTTAAGATCGCGTCTCTGTATAGCGAAACCACATCCGAGGCGCGCTCAAAGCTCGGTATTCTCACGCTTCCCGTCGGCAAGACGTTCAACGTATCCATCATTTTCAGAACGGTCTCTTCACCGCCCGAAAGCTCCGACAGCATCGGTTCACCAAGATACACCGAGGCGTCCCTTTCAAAGAGCCCCACCTTCATCAGCTCTCCCGATCCCGCAATGCATGAAACGAAAAAGGTCACGCAAAGCAAAAGAAGAAGCAAGATCACGCCCACGCGCTTGCGTTTCCACGAATGGTTACGGTATTGCCGCATGCCCTCACTTCCTTTCCCTTTTGATCCAACTTTTATTTTATCAAATATGCGACATGAAGTCAATATCTTTTTTTGCATTATTTTCTTTTTTAACAATTTGTTTTCAAATAAAAGAACTATGACATTGAATCACGACATAATCTACGACATTTTGCAATTCTTGCTCACTTTTAGCAAATCGCGGCGCGAAGATGCTCAATGTGTCTTTGTGCGTCCGAGATCAGATAAGCAAACAGCGAACGCACCACCCTATCCTCGGTTCTTCCCATGAGCGTTTGAAGGCGGTCACTCGCGTTTTTTTCAAGCTGCACCGCTTCCTCCAGCATTGTCCTGACCGCCGCCTCATGCGATCCGCAAATGCCTTCTCTCCATTCCATCGGAGACACGCGCACCTGTGTTTTTACGGTCGGATTGGATCCAAGTGCCAGGATCAGCTCTCCCAACAGTCGAAAATGCTCGCTTTCCTCGATTGCAAATGCATCCAGCATATCGGAAAGCGCGCGATCCTTTTGCTCGGTCATCAGACTTGCGTATGTATAGGCGGAAAGTGAACAGAGCTTGCCATAGTAGCAGTCTGTCACGGCACGTGCCATACGGTGATCCTGCGCAACGCAGCCTGTCAGCGTCGGTCGGAACGGTACGGACGGCTTGTGATCGGGATTGTGATTCATTGGTATTGCCTCCTTTATGTTCTATCGTCAATCTCCCTTTTCAGTATATGCAAAGAAAGAGAAAGGGTGACAGAAAACCTTTGAAAAAAGCCTATTGCTTTTTTTATCAAAAGATGTTATAATAAACGTATCACACCGAAAGGAGGTTCGCAGAATATCATGATGAAAATTCCAAGCAAAAACAAAGATCTGCGCCGTTACGTACTCAAAAACGACCTTGTGCGCGGCGTTCTTTTTCTGATGTGGATGGCGCTTTGGATCAGCGGCGTGACGTTTTACAATCACCGAAACGCTTCCGTGATCAATCCAACACCCTTGGGCGGCTGGAAGCTCTGGGTCCTGCTCGCGGCAATCACGCTCGTCGGATTTTTCCTTTTCCGATTGCAGAATTTCTTCAAGGACCGTACGTTTTCGGGCAAGATCATCTCCTCCGATCTTCTGCACGATTATTCCTCCTCCAAGGACCCGGGAACGTCCAAGCCGATGCAATACGATTTTCGGCTCAACACCGCCATTCGTGTCCTTGATAAAAAACAAAAAAAGCACCGTCTCCTCTTTGAGCAAAAAAACGGCTTTTACACATACTATCACGAAGGGACCGAGATCGTTCATTTTCGCGGACTTCCCTATCCCGTTCGCACCGATGAAGCGGAAGGATACATTTGCGCAGCTTGCGGTAGGATACAATCGCAGCTTGAACCCTCTTGCGAGGATTGCGGACACTCCCTGATCGACCCGAAGGATCTCAATTCATAAAAAAGAACCGCTCTGCGCAATGCACAGGGCGGTCTTGTTTGTTTCAGGCTCTCGGCTTGAAATACTGGTACAGATTACACGGAATCATACCGTTATAAAGCTTTCGGATCTTATCGGCGCGTCTGCCGTAGAAGCGTTCAAACTCGGGATGCGACGTGATGATATAGATCTGCCACGGCGCGAAGGATTCGAGCACGCGTCCCATATCACGGTAGAGCTGTTCGGCTTCCTTGGGGGTCATCAACCGCTCTCCGTACGGTGGATTGCACACGATCGTTCCTTTTCGATCGGGCTTTTGGATCGTTCGAACATCGGCGGTGAAGAGATTCATATGATCCTCCACGCCTGCACGCAAAGCGTTTTCGTATGCGGTATCCAGAACGTCCTCGTCGATATCCGAGGCATAGACCTCATATTGCGCGTCCGTCTTGATTGCCGCCTGCGCAGCCTCTCTTGCATCCGTCCAAAGCTTGGTCGGGATCTGCCTAAATTCCTCTCCCGCAAAGCTTCTTCCAAGCCCCGGGGCGCGTCCCGAAAGGATCAGTGCTGCCTCGATCGCGATCGTTCCCGAGCCGCACATCGGATTCCAGAACAGAACATCCTCGCGCGGTCTTGATGTCAAGGCAAGTGCCGCCGCCAGTGTCTCACGCAGCGGTGCGGGACCTGCCTGCGGACGGTAACCGCGCTTGTGGAGCGGAACACCCGAGGTGTCGATCATCAGGGAGACGGTATCCTTAAACAGGAAAAATTCGATCTGATATTTCACGCCCGTTTCCGCGAACCAGCGGATGCCGTATTTTCCCGAAAGCCTTTCCACGATCGCTTTTTTGACGATCTTCTGGCAGTCGGGAACGGAAAAGAGCTTGCTTTTGATGCAATGTCCTTTTACGGGAAAGACGTCGTTCTTTGCGATCCAATCCTCCCACGGAAGTGCCTTTGTCCCCTCAAAAAGCTCCTCAAAGCTTCTTGCGGCAAACGATCCCAAACGGATAAAGACGTGCTCTGCGCACCGAAGCGAGAGGTTGGCGCGCGGAACGTCCTTCTCTTCTCCCTCAAAGATCACGCGTCCGTCCATGGTCTCAATGCGGCGCAAGCCCAGTGCGTCGATCTCCTCGCCCAACAGCTTCTCCAAGCCGAACAGGCAGGTCGCCACCAGCTCCAATTTCAAAAAAAATCGCCCCCTTACGTAAAAAAGGCGATTTTTTCGTTTCAAAACGCCTTATCCTTGCCTATCATTATACTATTTCCGCAAAAAAATGTCAAGAAGGTATTGCATTTTTTCAAACAATCATGTATAATATACTTTAGTTTAGTAAAAACCACCCAAATGAAAGGAACGCATTATGAACAAAATGAAAGTCGGTGTCATCGGCGCGACCGGTATGGTCGGTCAACGTTTTTTGACTCTGCTGAATGACCACCCTTATTTTGAAGTATCCGTGCTTGCGGCATCCGCTCGCTCTGCGGGCAAGACCTATGAGGAAGCAGTCGGCGACCGTTGGAAGCTGGCAGAGCCAATGCCCGAGGCTTATAAAAAGATGGTCGTTGTTGATGCTTCACAGATCGAAGAGGTCGGAAAGCTCTGCTCCTTTGTTTTCTGCGCCGTTGACATGAAGAAGGACGAGATCCGCGCGCTGGAGGAAGCCTACGCAAAGGCAGAGATTCCCGTTGTTTCCAACAACTCCGCAAACCGTTGGACGCCCGACGTTCCCATGGTCATCCCCGAAATCAACGATGCGCATCTGGAGGTCATTGCCGCGCAAAGAAAGCGCCTCGGCACGAAGAGAGGCTTCATTGCCGTCAAGCCCAACTGCTCCATTCAGTCCTACGTTCCCGCGCTGACGCCTCTGCGCAAGTACGGCATCAAGGAAGTGGTAGCGACCACCTATCAGGCGATCTCGGGCGCGGGTAAAACCTTCCGCGAGTGGCCCGAAATGATCGATAACGTCATTCCCTACATCGGCGGTGAAGAAGAAAAGAGCGAGCAGGAGCCCTTGCGCGTTTGGGGTCGCGTGGAGAACGGCGAGATCGTCAAGGCGGACGCTCCCGTGATCACCACCCAGTGCATCCGCGTTCCCGTTTCCGACGGTCACACGGCGGCTGTGTTCGTACGCTTTGAAAATAAGCCCACCAAGGAAGAGATTCTGGAAGCTTGGAAGAATTTCTCGGGCAAGCCGCAGGAGCTGAAGCTTCCCCACGCTCCCGAGCAGTTCATTACCTATTTTGAAGAGGATAACCGTCCGCAGGCAAAGCTCGACCGTGATATTTACGGCGGCATGGGCGTTACGGTCGGACGTCTGCGCGAGGACACGGTCTACGACTATAAGTTCGTCGGACTTTCTCACAACACCCTTCGCGGTGCTGCAGGCGGCGCGGTTCTGATCGCGGAGCTGCTTTACAGAGAGGGATACTTTAACTGATCTCAAACAGAATACCGAGCAAACGGTGCAGATGATCGTGTCTGCACCGTTTTTATCTCCCCTCAATCTCACCCCAATAGCAAAGGCTCCGTTGCGTTGCGTGGAGGGGGTGAGATATGGGATTCTGAACCAAAATCTGTGCTCCGCACAGATTGTCCATGCGCCTCTTGATTGCAACATTTCATTCCTTCGGTGGCGCATGGAAGTGTGCTCTGCAAAGCATATCTCACCCCAATAGCAAATGCCCTCCGCACAGCGGAGGGCGGGTGAGATATGGGATTCTGAACCAAAATCTGCGCGGGGCGCAGATTGTCCATGCGCCTCTTGATCGCAAAATTTCATTCTTTTGCTGGCGCATGGAAGTGTGCTCTGCAAAGCATATCTCACCCCAATAGCAAATGCCCTCCGCTGTGCGGAGGGCCTTTGCTATTGGGGTGAGATATGGGATTCGAACCCACGGCCTTCAGGGCCACAACCTGACGCGCTAACCAACTGCGCCAATCCCACCATATTCAAATGGCGTGCCTTGAGGGATTCGAACCCCCGACCTACTGCTTAGAAGGCAGTTGCTCTATCCGACTGAGCTAAAGGCACAAAATGGAGCGAGTGATGGGAATCGAACCCACGCGACCAGCTTGGAAGGCTGGAATTCTACCATTGAACTACACCCGCAATGGTATCTGTCGAAACCGCTTTAATATAATAACACACAAGTGCCGTTTTGTCAAGTGTTTTTTAGAAAAAAATTTATTTTTTTCAATATTTTTTATTCTATAGATCGCAAATACACATCTAAGAGTCCCAATGCCGTCTGCTGTTCTCTTTTGGAGCATTTTGACAGCCTGTTTAAAATTTCATTTGCATCAAAGCTCTCTTCCTTATCTTCCGTAAGAATCT
>JAZNXP010000081.1:0-3564 GCA_045593965.1 Eubacteriales bacterium
TCTTGAACGAATTCAGAAGCTCGGCAAGCGCACGGTCGGTCTTTGTCGCCTTGCGCAGCTTCATCCAATCATCAAACGAAAGGAGCAATCTGCCTCTTGCGGGATTGGAGAACCGACGCTTCATATCCTCCATGATCTGCACGTCGGTCGGACGGCAGAAGGTCATGTCCGCGATCAGACTCCAGATCACGCTTTCCTGCTTCGTGCGATCAAAAATGTTCTTGCGGTTGGAAAGCACGATCAATCCCATCGGATCGGTAAAGATCTGTCTCCAACGGAAGAAATCACGCACGTACGTCACGGGGAAAAAGAGCGTTCCGTTTTTCTCTGCGGGCGCAAAGTCCAACGCCTGCACCTCATCGTCGACCTTGACGTAGGTCTTATTCGCTTCGAATACGTACTTTTTGCGGCGATACGTGAAGGAGAGCGTCAATGCGAGATTGTCCGCCACTGCGGAATGCGCGATCCCTGCCGCAACCGTTCCCATCGGGACCCAAAGAACACCGTTTTGCTCGTAGGGCTTTGCCTCGGAGCCGTCGATCGAATTCAGAATTCGCTTGCGGTCAACGATGGAATAGTTTCCGCCCTTTGCAAATGCCGCCGCACCCTTCAGCTCGGGCATTTTTGCGTAAAGCATGGGAGCTACGGTATCCCAAACGAAGAAATTATCCAGATAAAGCACCGTCTCGGTGCGGTTTGCCTGTCCGCCGATCACGCAGTCCAAGCAAATGCTCCCCACGTGATCCCAGCCCGCAGGCTCGCCCATCGCACGCATGAACGGAAGCTCAATGCGATAGTCATTCCAGCCGTCACGCGTAATGGGAAGCGTGACGGTGTATCCGTCCTTTCCAAGTCCCTCTCGGCTACTGTCAAATTGCAGACAGAACGAGCCGCCCGCACCGCTTACGGAAAAAGCGGAAAACGTCAGATACCGATAGGGAGAAAGATCTCCTTTTCCGAGCGGAATACAAACGCGGGACTGCGTGGAATATCTCCAGCCCGCGCTCATCTGCGCGCTTTTGGTATGCCGAGGATCGGCGACCATGCCCGCTTGTACGATCCATTCGTAACGGTTCATATCCAATAAGCATTGGGGCTCACCGTAGATCGGTTGCTCAATGCAGCTTTTCAGATTTTTTTTCATAGGTCGTGAACCCTTTCTTTATGTATTATTTACCATTGACGGTGTTGACAAAGCGCATAAAGGCGGCTCTGCCCTCTTCATCGCACTTGTAGACACCTGCGTCCTCAAGAACGCCCTCAAAGGTCTTGCCGATCTCCTGCTCAAGGATACCGTGAATGTTTTCCTTCGTGAACGTGTAACGGTTTGCAAAGGATGCAACCCATTCCTCATGCTTTGCAATGCTCTCGCACGAGGAGAGCGGCTTTCCTTCGACCAGATACTCGCAAAGAAGCTCGATCTCACCCTTGAGTCGCGCGGGAAGGACCGCAAGTCCCATAACCTCGATCAAGCCGATGTTTTCCTTTTTGATGTTGTGCTTGTCGGCATGGGGATGGAAGAGTCCGAGCGGATTTTCGGGAGTGGTGATGTTGTTGCGCAATACCAGATCCAATTCGTAGTCCGATCCGCGGCGGCGCGCAATGGGAGTGATCGTGTTGTGAGGCTCACCGTCGGTGAACGCGTAAATGGATGCCGCTTCGTCGGTATAGGAACGCCAAGCGATCAGAATGCGATCCGCAAGCTCGGTCAGTACCTCGCGGTCAGCCCCCGTCAGACGGATGACCGACATCGGCCAATGCACAATGCCTGCCTTGATGTTCTCAAAGCCCTCAAAAACCAGCTCTCTCTCAATTCCCGCACGCTCCATCGCAAAGGTATAATGTCCGCCCTGCATATGGTCGTGCGTCAGGATCGAGCCGCCGACGATGGGAAGATCGGCGTTGGAGCCGAGGAAATAATGCGGGAACAGCGTTACGAAGTCCAAAAGCTTGACGAACGCGTCGCGATCGATCTTCATCGGTGTGTGAGCCGCCGAAAGCGCGATGCAATGCTCGTTATAGTAAACGTAGGGAGAATACTGCAAGAACCAATCCTGTCCCGCCATCTGCATGGGAATGATGCGGTGGGACTGACGTGCCGCCTGCGTCATGCTACCCGCATAGCCCTCGTTCTCGCGGCAGATCGCGCACTTGGGATATCCCGTCTGCTTCTGCAACTTCGCAGCGGCGATTGCTTTGGGATCCTTTTCGGGCTTGGAAAGGTTGACGGTGATATCGATGTCACCGTATTTTCCGCTATAGACCCATTTCAGGTCTTTTTTGACGCGGTAGGTACGGATGTAATCGCAGTCACAGCTGAGCTTATAAAAATAATCGGTCGCCGCCTCGGGAGACTTCTTGTAAAGACGGTTAAACTCGCGGATGACCTCACTCGGACGGGGCGTCAGCAGTCCCATGAGCTTGGTGTCGAACAGATCGCGACCCGTAATTCCTCTGTCGGGGATGATATTCTGCTCGATCGCGTAATCGCAAAGAGCGTTCAGAATCTCTTCAAGAGGCATTTCAGCATGCGCGTCATCCGTGGGCTTGAAGGCAACAACCCCCAATTCCCCCATCAGAAGATTGCGATAAAACACACGGTCAAGCGCATCGATCAGGTCCTTCTTTACTGCGTATTCCACTAAACTTTCGATCAAATTGCATACATTCTGTTCCATTTTCAGATACACGTCTCCCATCATAATCATATTCATCTTATATTATAACACGGAGTCGTTTTTTTGTAAATGGAAAAAAGAGAGATTTTTGAAAAAAATACGCTGAAATTTTGTTTATTTTCATCCCAAGAAAAAAAGCACTTGACAAAAGCAAGAAAGCAAGGTATAATAAACACCGTGATGTTTTCACATCCGCGCGGGCATGGCGGAATTGGCAGACGCGTAAGATTTAGGATCTTATGTTCATTCGTGCAGGTTCGACCCCTGTTGCCCGCACCAGAAAAAGACTCAGAATTGGATACAATTCTGAGTCTTTTTCAACTAAATCCGCCTTCTGCGGAAGAAATCCACCTGCGGTGGATGAAATCGCTTTGCGATGAAATCTTGCTTCGCAAGGTTAAGGAGCGGTGGATTTGATTTCATCTGAAGCCGTAGGCTGAAGATTTCATCCGAACGGAGTGAGGATTTCATGCTGCAAAGCAGGATTTCATTCTTGCTCTTCCCTATTATTTGTGCTATAATTGCAACAAGAGGTGATTGATGTGGCAGAAAACAAGCTTGCAGATTTATCTATGGACTTTGCAGTCAAAATTTTGAGATTGACCGATACTATTAAAGGGCACCATTCTCTTACGAATCAATTGGAACGTAGCGCAACATCTATTGGTGCTAATATTCGTGAAGCAAAATATGCTCACAGTAAAGCAGACTTTATATCTAAACTTCAAATTGCACTAAAGGAATGCTATGAGACAGAATATTGGCTTGAACTATTGCAAAAAGCCGAGATATTAGCTGATGATAATTTAAAATCATTTATGCACGATTGCGGTGCGATCAGACGAATGTTAATTTCTTCAATTAATACAACAAAGACAAATATGGG
>JAZNXP010000082.1:0-13092 GCA_045593965.1 Eubacteriales bacterium
GCGGGCAACGCCATGCCGTCAAGTACGCCCACGGTCAGCTCGCGTCCTGTGATCTTCCGCTCTACCAACGCGTGTGTTCCCCATTTTGCCGCTTCATCCAATGCCACCTTAAGCTCCTCCTCGGTCTCCGCCATGGAAACGCCTACGCTGGAGCCGCAATCACACGGCTTGACCACGCACGGCAGTCCAAGCTCGGAGATAACCTTTTGAACGCACGCCGACCGAAGATCGACGTACACCCACTCGGGTGTCGGCACTCCCCCGTCCTTGAACAACCGCTTGGAAACGTCCTTATCCATTGCCACAGCGCTTCCGAGATACCCCGAGCCCGTGTAAGCAATGCCGTACGCATCCAGCGTTGCCTGAAGCTGTCCGTTCTCTCCCATGCCGCCGTGGAGTGCCAAAAAGACTTTGTCCGCCATGGTGCAAAGCTCGATCACGTGCTTTCCGATCAAAGCCTCACCGTTTCCGCACGCCGCCTTCAACGCCGCCAGATCGGGAACTGTCTCCGCTATTTTCGGAAGCGGATATGACTCCGTCCGAAACAGCTTCATCGGATCATTTGGAAGCGTTGCAAGTCCTTCGTAAACGTCCAGAAGCAACACGTGGTGTCCGCGTTCGATCAGCGCGTTGGCGATCAACGCTCCCGATGTGCGAGAAACCTCTCTTTCGGGCGAATAACCGCCCGCCAAAACAACGATATTCAATGCATACCGTCCTTTCTCAATTCAAAAATTCTAAATATGTGACCTGTTCCGTAGCGCCGCCGCAGTACGTTGGTTCAAACTCTTGCGAAAAGTTCAAAACTGCCCGCGGTATTACATGAAAGGCTCCCACTCCGGGGGAGCTGGCACCGCTTGCGGTGACTGAGAGGGCATTTTTTACACAGCATCACGCCCTCTCAGTCGCTTCGCGCCAGCTCTCCCAAAGGGAGAGCCTAACGTCAACGCAGTGCGTTGGTTTAACTTCTGCGAAAAGCTCAAAACTGTCCGCAGCACGGGAGCTACGGAGCCCCACCGCAGGTGGCGCAGGTGGCGCAGGTGGTGGCTATCCACAGTCTATGTCCGTGTGCGCCGCAAGGTCACAACACGGGGATTTCCACCGTAATCCTTCCGCACCTTACAATCACCAAACCCTGCACTTTTTCCAAGCTCACATACGGCTTCCGCTTGATCGTATCCGATCTCAAACAGGAAAAAGCCGTCCTTCTTGAGATACTTTGCCTGCGTCTGCAAAATATGCCGATAAAACGTCAAGCCGTCCTCTCCTCCGTAAAGCGCCGCATAAGGCTCCGAGGAAAGCTCGGGCGCAAGCGTTTGCATCGCCTCTCCCGTAATATACGGGGGATTGGATAAAATCGCGTCAAAGGGTGCGCCGTTCGGAATAAACGTATCCGATAAAATATCCGCGCATTGCGGCACAAATCGCTTGGAAACACCGTTTCTCTCTGCATTTCTGCAAGCCAGAGACAGCGTATTCTCAAATTTCTCCACCGCGACCGCCTGCGTGTCGGGTCTTTCCGCAAGCGTTGAGATCGCAATGCATCCGCTTCCCGTACAGTAATCGGCAAATCTCGCCTTCAAGGGCAACAGTCTGATTGCTTCCTCAACCAGAATTTCGGTGTCCGAGCGCGGAATGAGGCAGTCGGGAGACACCTCGTAGGTCTGACGGTAAAACGCCCACTCCCCAAGCAGGTATTGCAACGGTTCTCTCGCCTCTCTCCGAGCCACTGCGGCTTCCAATTCGGGAGAGGTGTATTCCTTGTCCAAATTCGCCGCAAGACTGAGCGGATCGATCGCGCAAAAATGACTCAACAGCATCGCCGCGTCCCATTCCGCATTCTCGATCCCCGCGCGGACAAGCCGCTCGCATAAAGATCGGTACGTCATTCACACTCCTCCTTCCTCTTCATCGCCTGTTTCTCTTATATCTTATCATATTTCGGATAAAAAGAAAATAGTTTTTAAAAAAAATCGAAAAAATATTGTATTTCCTCTTGCATTTTTGAAAAAACATGGTATACTGATATTAGCATGATCTACACTATGCAATTGTGTCGGAAAGCGAGGCTTATATCATGGAAGAGAAAAACAAGATCGTTGTTGTTGAAAAGAAGAATCTGATCTGGATCATCATCAGCGCAGTTTTGGCAGTGGCTGCGATCACTGCGGTTGTGATCGCGATCTGTCATAAAATGAAAAAGAAAAAGGCGTTGAAGGCTGCAGAGGAAGCTCCCGCTTTGGATGAGGCAACAGAAGCCGAGGAAGGCACCGAGTCCGAGCCCTTTGAGGTTCCTGCCGAAGCAGTCATTTCTGGCGTTGATAACATGGAGGCTGAAGAGGCGTAAGCTTTTTTCATCCGATCAGAGATAACGGCTTTCCCGCAAGAGACGGGAAAGCTGTTTTCTTCTCAAACGAAAAACAAAAAGGAAAGGCATTTTTATGGCAAAATACAGAAGAGGCAGGATCAATGATGAAATCCAGAAGGAAATGACCGCTATCCTGCGCAAGGTCAAGGATCCCCGCATCAGCGACGCGTTCATCAGCATTACCGCGGCAGACTGCACGGCGGATCTCAAATACGCAAAGATCTATTACTCCGCCCTGCGCGGAGATCCCAAGGAGATCGCAAAGGGACTGAAAACAGCTGCGGGCTTCATTCGCCGCGAGCTTGCGCGCTCGCTCAATCTGCGCATGACTCCCGAGCTGACCTTCATCCCCGATTCCTCCATCGCATACGGTGCGCACATTTCTTCCATTCTCAACAGTCTGGACATTTCCGAAGAACCCATGGAAGAGGACGCAAATACGCAAGAGGACTAAAAACAACGTCCGACCGTCCACTTGATCCCTATAAAGGATCACAAAATAACAAAAAGAGATCGCAACGCCGCATCCGTTCGGCAATCGCGATCTCTTTTTTTGTTCATCAAAAACGATCAATCCAAATTGATCCAATCGAAGTCATTCTCCGCATCCGCCTTCAAAATGGCGTCGCGCAGGTGCATGACCTCCATCGTTTGCGCGGGATCAAAGCTCAATTCTCCGCTTTCAAAGAAATGCAAAATGTCGGAGATCAATTCCAAGAAGTGCGCGGATTGTGACACCGCATACCAGATCTCGCCATCCATGCCCGTGGCACTTGCCGTATAGGGCAATCCAATGCTGTAAACGATCTCGGCTTCCTTGCCTCCCTTGGTAACCACGTCCACGAAATGATGTCCGCCGTGACGGCGCAGACGAATGCGTGCGGCAGGATCACGCAGCAACGAAACCGCTACCTCCACAGAATGCACGATATACTCCGCAAGATTGGAGCCGCCGCCCGTTACCATGATGGATTTTACCTCGCCGCGATCCTTCCAGTCTGCGGAATAGCGCAACGCGGAGGATGAGAACATGGGAGCGTTGTATTTTTTCGAAAGTGCAAAGATCTCGCTCGCCTCCTGCTCGTTGGGAGCAAAGGTCTTGTCGATGTACGTACGCTTGCCGTACGAAAGCACGGTGCGGGCATACTCCAAGTGCTTTTCGGGATTGCTGGGGGCCAAAATGAAGATATAATCGCTTTTTTCGCAAACCTCTTCGATGGATGCGCAAAGCGTAACGCCGTATTTTTCGCACCACTCGGCAGACGTCACGTTATCGTAAGGAGAAACGTCCAATTCTCCCCACGCATAGCATACCTGCGCGTCAATTCCCTTTTTTTCACAGATCTGAGCGATCCAGTTCGGATAGTTGTTTGCGTGCCATTCACTCAAATAATAATCCACAAATCCAAGCTTCATTCCCATTATAATATGATTCCTTTCTCTTTTTCACAGACCATTATCACCGCGATCCTTGATTTGATATATTCATTATATACCTTTTTTGGCGGTTGTTGAATAGAAAAAAGTAAAATAGAACATTGCAAAAAGTGTAATCTTACTTATACGCTTCAAAAATTGTCTTACCTGTAAAGTCGCTTTCTCAAACGGACAAAATCAATGGATTTACCAAATTTCGGAAATTTTTCCGTTATTTTTTTCGATTGCTTTGAATAAGTCCTTGCGTTTCGGTGCATGATGATGACATCACCAAATGAAAAGGAGAATGCTTATGAAAGCCAAAAAATTACTTATCTTCACCCTTGCCCTATCAGCCGTCATGCTCTTTGTGGGGCTCTTTCCCGTTCACGGGGAGAACGAGATCTATGACTCTGTCGTGCGCCTGCACGTGCTTGCCAATTCGGACAGCGAGGAGGATCAGGCACGAAAGCTCCGTGTTCGCGATGCCGTGCTCGCCGTGACCAATCCGCTCCTTCAGGATTGCGATAGCCGAGAGGAAGCTGAAAGCATCCTGCGGGACAATCTTGACGCCGTGCTGACCGCCGCGCAAGGCGTGATCGCATCGGAGGGACGGAGCGACACCGTCACGGTCTATCTGGACGAGGAAGCCTATCCGCGCCGTGACTATGACAGTGTCTGCTTCCCCGGCGGCACGTATCTTTCCTTGCGGGTCTGCATTGGTGAAGCGGAGGGACAAAACTGGTGGTGCTGTCTCTTCCCCCCTCTGTGTCTTGGCTCCTCCACCGTCTCCTCCGAGGATGCGGAGGAGGAATTCATCTCCGTGGGACTGACTCCCGATCAATATAAGATCATCACCGAGACCGACCGCCCCGTATATAAGGCTCGATTTAAAATTTTAGAAGTGATCAACAGCATATTTGGCCGTTAACCGACGCAAAAGGGAGAGCTTTTCAGCCTCTCCCTTCGTTTTGTTTTATTGTTTCTTCTCATGAAACACGTAATGCTTCGCAAGTCCTCCCGAGGATGTCTCGCGGTAATCGCTGAGCAGATTCTTTCCCGTTTCGTACATGACCTTAACGACCATGTCAAAGCTGATCTTTCGGGAATCGGAAAGAAAGTTCGCAAGTGACAGCGCGTTGATCGACCGCATTGCCGCCACCGCGTTTCGCTCAATGCATGGGATCTGAACCAATCCGTTGATCGGGTCGCACGTCAATCCCAGATGATGCTCCATTGCCACCTCCGCGGCGTATTCGATCTGTCCAAGTCCCATTCCGAACAGCTCCGCAAGCGCAGCCGCCGCCATGGAGCACGCCGAGCCGACCTCTGCCTGACATCCGCATTCCGCGCCGCTGATCGACGCGTTTTTCTTGATCAGATTTCCGATCAGTCCGCCCGTAGCCAAGGCATGCACCACGTCCTCATCGGTAAAGCGGCGGGAATCCTGCATATATTTGAGCACCGAAGGAACCACGCCGCACGAGCCGCACGTGGGTGCCGTTACGATCACACCGCCCGATGCGTTCTGCTCGCTGACGGCAAAGGCATAGGAGCAGACCAAGCGGTTCTCCTGCGTTTGCGCCGATTCGTCGATGTGTCTTTGATTATATAAGATCTGCGCGCGGCGTTGCGTTCCGAGTCCGCCGGGAAGCACACCCGTGGTCGTCAGTCCTTCATGAATGCACTGCTTCATGGTGTGCCAGACGTCCGCAAGGTAGGAAAAGATCTCCTTCCCCTCACACTCTTCAACGTATTGCCAAAGGCGCATATTCCGCTCGTGGCAGTATTGCGCGATCTCGGTGTAGGAATTGAGCGCATAGACCTCCTCGCCGTCTCCCGCATCCGAGAGCGCATCCTCGCCTTCAATGCGGATCGTGCCGCCGCCCACGCTGTAAACGCGGACCGTGTCAAGCGGCATTCCGTTGACGAAGGGCGTAACGTCCATCGTGTTGGGATGCACGGAGCAGGGTGTTTCGCGATCAAACAGAATGTCACACTCCACGGGAGCAAAGGTCTCGCGAATGACACGGTCGGTTCCGTGGCCCAAGCCCGTGAGTGCCAGGGAGCCGTAAAGCGTCACCTTGAACAGATCCGCTTGCGGATAACGCGATTTGATGATGCGCACCGCCTTTTCTGGTCCCATCGTGTGAGAGCTGGACGGGCCTCTTCCCGTTTTATAAAGTTCCTTCAGGGATTGCATGATAGTCTCCTTTTTCCGATCGTTCGGCTTCTGGATTTATTATACCCGTCTCCGCGCGAAAAGTCAATAGCAAGACAAGAATTCTCCCAAAAACAGCTTCTGTTTTTGCGTGCTTGACCTCATTCAAAAAACATTTACAAACTATCATTTGTTTTTTGCTTTTTGCCCTTGACAAAGCTTTCCAAAATGTCGTATAATAAAATAAAGTACAGCGGAAAGGGATCATCAAAGGACATGAAATCGGCAAGACGTATCGCATCAAACAGGCACTTCCATCTTTCTCTCAAAGCACGCGTTTTGCTGATCCTGACCGCGGCGTTGCTGCTGTTTTCTTCCCTTCTCGGATGTGAAAGCGAAGGAACACGCGCGGACTATCTGGCATCGCACGGTCTGACGGAGCCCCCCGCAACGACGCAGGCACCAAAGCCCCTCAAAAAGCGCGTTGCCCTGACCTTTGACGACGGTCCGAATTACATCAACACCCCCAAGGTGCTGGACGCTCTGGCGCAATATGGCTGGAGCGCGACCTTCTTTGTTGTTGGAAATCGCATTGACGGACAAACAAGCGCTACCCTACAACGCATGGTAGCAGAGGGACACGAGATCGGTATTCACGGCTATTCCCATACGCAAAATGCCGAGCATTATTACGACACCTGCACCGACTCGGTCTATCAAATGGAAATTTCCAATACGGTAGCCGCCATTCGTACATATGTCCCGAACTATACTCCCACACTCATGCGTCCTGTCGGCGGCAAGATTTCCGTTGAGCGCGTTGCCGCTTCTCCCTATTCCATCATTATGTGGAGCGTGGACACAGAGGATTGGGACAATCGATACTACAAAGGCATCTCCGACGAGGAAGCCAATCACCGCGTCGATACCATCGTGCAGAATGCACTTGCCAACGTAAAGGACGGGGACATCATTCTGATGCACGACATTTACGAAAGCACCGCCGACGCAACGGTCAAGATCCTTGCCGCACTTTACGAAATGGGATACGAGGTCGTCACCGTCTCCGAGCTGCTGGGAGACACCATGCAACCGGGAAGAATATACACCGAAGGAATGCCCATTGGATAAAAAGTTTAAACCCCGTCCCCCGACAGTGTCGGGAAACGGGGTTTTTTATTTAAAACTGAATTTTCTTCTCGATATAATCCTTCAATTCGGAAATCGGGATGCGAACCTGCTCCATGGTATCGCGGTCACGAACCGTTACGCAGTTGTCCGCAGGCTTGTTCTCATCACCCACCGTCTCAAAGTCAACCGTGATGCAAAGAGGCGTACCGATCTCGTCCTCGCGGCGGTAACGCTTACCGATCGAGCCTGTCTCGTCATAGTCCACCATGAAGTACTTGGAAAGCTCGTCGTAGATCTCTCCTGCCTTCTCGGAAAGCTTCTTGGAAAGGGGCAGGATCGCCGCCTTATAGGGAGCAAGCGCGGGATGCAGGTGCAAAACGGTACGAACGTCGTTCTTCTCCGCGTCGATCACTTCCTCATCGTATGCGTCCACCAGGAATGCCAGAGCCACACGGTCGGCACCCAGAGAGGGCTCGATGACGTAAGGAATGTAATGCTCGTTCGTCTCCTGATCGAAATACTTCAGATCCTTGCCGCTGAACTGCTCGTGCTGACCGAGGTCATAGTCTGTACGGTCGGCAATGCCCCAAAGCTCGCCCCAGCCGAACGGGAACAGGAATTCGAAGTCGGTGGTCGCCTTGGAATAGAAGCAAAGCTCCTCGGGATCGTGGTCACGCAGACGGAGATTTTCCTCGCGCATACCAAGGTTGAGAAGGAACTTATGGCAATAATCCTTCCAGAACGCGAACCACTCAAGATCGGTGCCGGGCTTGCAGAAGAACTCCAGCTCCATCTGCTCGAACTCACGGGTACGGAACACGAAGTTACCGGGCGTGATCTCGTTGCGGAAGGACTTACCGATCTGTGCCACGCCGAAGGGGAGCTTTTTACGGGTGGTTCTCTGTGCGTTCGCAAAGTTGACAAAGATACCCTGTGCCGTCTCGGGGCGGAGGTAAACCGTGCTGGAATTATCCTCGGTAACACCGATGAAGGTCTTGAACATCAGATTGAATTTCTTAATGTCGGTAAAGGTCTTACCGCCGCACTGGGGGCAAGCGATGTCTTTTTCCTTAATGTATTCCGCCATCTGCTCAAAGGACCAGCCCGCGGGGTTATCGTTCAGACCGTTCTGGAATGCATAATCCTCGATCAGCTTGTCCGCGCGGTGACGCATCTTGCACTGCTTGCAATCCATCAAGGGATCCGAGAAGCCGCCGACGTGACCCGAAGCCACCCAAGCCTGCGGATTCATGATGATCGCGCTGTCAAGTCCGACGTTATATTTGCTCTCCTGCACGAATTTCTTCCACCAAGCGCGCTTGACGTTGTTCTTGAACTCAACTCCAAGAGGGCCGTAGTCCCAAGAATTGGCAAGACCGCCGTAGATCTCGGAGCCGGGGAAAATGAAGCCGCGCGTCTTACAAAGAGCCACGATCTTGTCCATTGTTTTTTCCAAATTGTTCATGTCTGTTCACTCCTATATTTGCTTGTCTGTATATAATATGATATTGTATCATTATTTTGATATTCTGTCAATACATTCTACTCAATTTAAAGAATTTTCAAAAAATGACTTACGCCTTCTTCTTTGCTGCTGTCAGTGTGTTCTGCATCAGCATGGTAATGGTCATGGGACCCACGCCTCCGGGAACGGGGGTGATATAGGATGCCTTCGGTTCAACGGAGGCGTAGTCCACGTCTCCCGTCAGCTTGCCGTCCGCTCTGCGGTTCATACCGACGTCGATGACAACAGCTCCCTCCTTGACCATGTCCGCGCCAACAAAGTCCGCGCGTCCGATCGCGACCACCAGAATGTCCGCTTCGCGCGCAACCGCCGCCAGATCCTTCGTGCGACTATGGCATACCGTAACCGTTCCGTTCGCGTGCAAAAGAAGCATGGACATCGGTTTTCCCACGATGTTAGAGCGTCCGATCACCACGCATTTTTTGCCCGCGATCTCAATGCCGCTGCGTGAAAGCAGAGCCATCACGCCGGCAGGGGTGCACGGCAGAAAATCATAATCTCCGATCATGATCTTGCCGACGTTGTAAGGATGGAACGCATCCACGTCCTTGGACGGATCGATGCGAAGCAGCACCTCGGTCTCGTTCAGATGCTTCGGAAGCGGAAGCTGAACCAGAATGCCGTGGATCTTATCGTTTGCGTTGAGCCGATCCACAAGCGCGTTCAGCTCCTGTTGCGTGGTGCTTTCGGGAAGCTCATAAGCCTCGGAATAAAATCCGACCTCCTCGCAAGCCCGTCTCTTATTGCGCACGTACACCTGCGATGCGGAGTCCTCTCCCACGATCACCACCGCAAGCCCGGGCGCGTAGCCGTTTTGCGCAACGAACGCCTCGGTCTCCTCCTTGATCTCGGATCGGATCTGTGCCGAGATTGCTTTACCGTCAATGCGAATTGCCATGTTTTATTCCTCCGTCGGGTTCTTGGGTTTCTCTGTTTCGGCTTCGGCAGACTCGGAAGGCTCTCCGTCCGCTTTTGCCGTATCGGGTCCATCAGCCTTTTGCGCTTCCGCTTGGGGTTGAGCACGTTCCTCTTTGCTTGTCTCCCCCGCGCTTGCTTGCTCCGCAGCAGGCTTTTCTTCTGTTTTCTTTTCTTCTTTTTCTTCTGCCTTCTCTTTTGCAGATTGCGCATCCGCAACGACTTCTTCCGTCGCCTGCGCCGCTTCTCCCTGCTCTGCCTTGCCTTCCTCGGTCTGCTCCGATTTGGGCGCGTTTTCTTCCTTCTTTTGAGAAGAAAGCTTCTCAAGCGCGTCGGACTTTGAGGCAGTCATGCGGTCCAGAAGCGTATCCATCTGCTCCTTCGCACGCTCGTCAGCTGCTTCTCTTTCCTGCGCCAGACGCTCGGCTTCCTTCTCCAGCTCCTCATCCGTGGGGACTGCGGGAGCTTTCTCCGTCACCTTCATGAACTCGTGATTCTTGTGTCCCATCGCAAGCAGAACGATCATGGCGATCAGACTGCCAAGGAAGAACAGCAATCCGAGCAGCTGGGAAATGCGGATATTGGTGTCACCGAGGTAGAGGCTGTCCGTGCGGAAGCCCTCGATGAACATTCTGCCAAAGCCGTACCATGTGAAATACATCAACGCGATCTGTCCGTCAAAGCGCTTCTTTTTATAGAACAGGTTGATCAGGACAAATCCGAGCAAGTTCCAAACGCATTCATAAAAGAACGTGGGATGGAAGCACGCCGAAGCCGCACCGAAGCGGTTCGGGTACAAATTCATTCTCAACGCGTGGAAAAGCGTTCCCTCGCCCGACGGGAGAATATGCTCCTTATTGAAAAAATAAAACTTCGTCGTATCCGTGATCAGATAACCGTACGCCTCGCCGTTGAAGAAATTGCCCCAACGTCCGATCGCTTGCGCGATCATAACACCCGGCGCCGCCATGTCAAACAGCTTGAGCCATTTGATCTTCTTGACCTTACACATAATGTAAATGCCGAGACATCCGCCCAAAATACCGCCGTAAATACCGAGTCCGCCCTCCCAGATTGCGATCACGTCAAGGAAGCTGTCATAAACGCCGTCCTGGTCGTTCAGCACGTAGTAAAGTCTTGCGCCGATGACACCGAGCACAACGGTCAGAATGCCGATGTCGATGACGTCATCGGGCTTGATAGATTCGTTTTTCTTTCCTCGGTACATGGTATAAAGGAACGCCAACACGATTCCGAGCGTGATCAGAATTCCGTACCAACGCACCTCCACCTTGCCAAACAGGGTAAAGGCAACCTTATTCAGCGTAAATTCTCCGATCCCGAGTCCGGGAAATGCAATTTTTATCAACGTATGATCCTCCTTTTTTATTACTTGCTCCGCTCTTCCAACGGCTCAATCACCGAAAGCACGGTCATATCCTTGCGGAAGAATTGCGCGAGCAGATCTTCAACGTCCTTCAAGGTTACCTCTTGCAGCAGCATGGGGTAATCGAATAGCTCCGCGCCGTCAAATACGAAGGAAAGCAGATTTTCCGCGATCTCCTCTGTCGAATCGTACGCACGGATCTCGTCCGCGTACAGCATACGCCGACACCGCTCGAAGGTCTCCTCGGAAATGCCCTCTCGCTTCACGCGCTCCAGATGCTCCCAGAGACGTTCAAGCACCGTTTCGGGGTGCTCGCTTTCCCCCGAAATACCGTTGAACGCAAAGGTGTCGGTTCCCGAATAACCAAAGGAAAACGACGGGGTCAGAATACCTTCCTCAAACAGCGTATTGTAAAAGCTCTCACAACGGGAAAACAGCACTTCATTCAGCACTGCCATCGTCGCGTCTCGCTTCAACCGATCCACGGGAGTGCTCGGAAGGATCGCGTCCTTGATTCCGATCGAAAAGATCGGCTTTGAAACCTGCATGCGATCCTTGACGGTCGGAGCGACGACGCCCTCTTTTTCGTTGGGAAGAAAGCGGCAGATCTCCATTTCCTCTCCGCGCGTCGGGAATGCCCGATCCACCAACGAAAGCACGCGCTCCCGATCCACGTTGCCGCAGATTACCAGCGCCATGTTGGACGGTCTGTAAAACACGCGGCAGCATTCGTAAAGCAATTCGGGCGTGATCTGCGCGATCGATTCCTCGGAGCCGCAGATGTTGTTGCGCACTGGATGCTCGAAATATAAATTCTGCAACAAATTCCGATGACATCTCTCCCACGGGCTGTCCTCGTACATACGGATCTCCTCGGCGATGATGCCCTGCTCCTTTTGAATGGATGCCTTGGTAAAATACGGATGCGTCACAAAGCGCAAAAGCTCCTCTAAGGATCGCTCAAATCGTTCGGTGCAGTTGAAGAGATATGCCGTACGGGTATAGGACGTATAGGCGTTCGCATCCGCGCCGAATTGAGAAAAGGCGGCAAAGGAATCGCTTCCGTCCTCATTTTCAAACATCTTGTGCTCCAGAAAATGCGCGATCCCGTCGGGGACGGAAACGGGGGTACCGTTCCCTCGCACACAGAAGCAATTGTCAACAGAGCCGTATTTGGTGGCAAGAATGGCGTAATTTCCCGTCATTTTCTTCGGGAATATATAAACAGGAAGTCCGCTGTGATGTACCGTATGGTAATACCGTTCCCCAAGCTTTGAGGAGTTATGCTCAATCCAAGTCGTCATCGTCACTCTCCTCCTCTCCTCTGTCCAACGTTCCCATCAGATAATAGATCACGTCCACGCAGACCTTCTGCGCCACCGAAATCACGTCCTCACGCGTCACGCGAGCGAAGTGAGCAATACATTGCGACACCGATTCGTCGATCGACATCAGCACTCTGCTGAAATAATAGCTTTCGATCGCGGCGTGGCTGTCCTCGATCATACGATAGGAATTTTTCAGGGATTTTTTCGCGGCGGAAAGCTCCGCGTCGGTAAATTCACCTGCCGCCATCGCACGAAGCTGCTCTAAGATCGCACGCTCCGCGCGGTCACGGTTGGAGTTTTCCAAGCCGCATGAAACCGTGAGCGTTCCCTTATCAATGTTATATGCGGACGAGCAGTGATAGCAAAGGCTTTCCTTCTCGCGCACATTCACGAACAGCTTTGAGATCGGAGAGGGGCCAAGCATCTCGTTATAGATCATCATCGCGTAAAAATCGCGGTCACGCACGGTCGTTCCGCAACGCAAGCCCAGAACCAGATGTCCCTGCGATACGGGAAGCTCCTCCTGCACGCGTCGGACACGCTCCGCACTTCGGATCACGGTCGGAAGATGATCTTCTTGTTCTCTTTTTTCTGCCGTCAGCTCCTTGCCGATCGAACGCAGAAGCGCGGCTCTGACCGTCTTGACCGATGCGTTCCCGACGTAAAAGCACTCCGCTCTCATGTTGGCGATCAAGGATCTCCAATGCGCCGTCAAGGTCTCGGCATCAACTGCCATTACCTGCTCCTCACTTCCGTAAATGGGAGTACCGCAGGGCTCGTTTTCGTAAAGCAATTCACGCAAGCGCTCCGAGGCGTATGCGCGCGGATGATTTTTTCGCGCACGGATATGATCGCGCATCA